>DASPIO010000182.1:0-44681 GCA_035629155.1 Azospirillum sp.
GGCGCGCGAACTCAACTATTCCAGCGACATCGACCTTATCGTGCTCTACGACGACGCCGTCGTGCAGACGCCCAAACCGGACACCCTTGCCCGCACCTTCATCCGTATCGCGCGCGATCTCGTGCGCATTATGGATGAACGCACCAAGGACGGCTACGTCTTCCGCACCGACCTGCGCCTGCGTCCCGATCCCGGCGCCACGCCGCTGGCGGTGTCGGTGACGGCGGCCGAAATTTATTACGGCAGCGTCGGCCAGAACTGGGAACGCGCGGCGATGATCAAGGCCCGCCCCGTGGCCGGCGACGCGGAAGCCGGGGCGACCTTCATGCGGTTCCTGGAGCCGTTCGTCTGGCGCCGCCACCTCGACTTCGCGGCCATCCAGGACATCCATTCGATCAAGCGCCAGATCAACGCGCACAAGGGCCACCGTGAGGTGACCGTCAACGGCCACGATGTCAAGGTGGGCCGCGGCGGCATCCGCGAGATCGAGTTCTTCGCCCAGACCCAGCAACTCATCTTCGGCGGGCGCGACACCCGCGTGCGCCCCTGCGGCACCTGCCGCGCCATCGAGGCGCTGTGCGCCGTCGGCCGGGTGCCGCAGGCGGCGGTGGAGGAGCTGGAGGCCGCCTACCGCTTCCTGCGGCAGGTCGAACACCGCATCCAGATGATCGACGACCGGCAGACGCACCAGATTCCGGCCGACGACGCGGGCGTCGACCACCTCGCCACCTTCATGGGCTTCCCCGACACCGCATCGTTCCGCGAGGAGCTGCTGGCCCACATGGGCCGGGTCGAGGACCGCTACGCCGAACTGTTCGAGGAGGCGCCGTCGCTGTCCACCGGGGCCGGCAACCTCGTCTTCACCGGCACCGACGACGATCCGGGCACCGTGGCCAACCTGAAGGGCATGGGCTACCAGGACGCCAGCCGGGTGATCAGCGTCGTCGCCTCCTGGCACCGCGGCCGCTACCGCGCCACCCGGTCCGGCCGGGCGCGCGAGCTGCTGACCGAACTGGTGCCCGGCCTTCTCCAGGCGCTGGCGAAGACACCGCAGCCGGACGAGGCGCTGATGAACTTCGACGCCTTCCTGGGGCGCCTGCCGGCGGGCGTGCAGCTCTTCTCGCTGTTCTACGCCAACCCGGCGCTCCTGGAGCTGGTGGCGGAGATCATGGGCACGGCACCCCGCATGGCGGAGTTCCTGTCGCGCAACCCGTCGCTGCTCGACGCCGTGCTGTCGCCCGACTTCTTCGATCCCCTGCCCGACCGCGACGGGCTGGAGCCGGAATACCGCCGCGTCATCGGCGGCGCCCGCGATTTCGAGGACGCGCTGGTGCTGGCGCGGCGCTGGACCAACGACCAGCGCTTCCGCGCCGGCGTCCACATGCTGCGCAACATCACCGACGGCGACCGCTGCGGCGCGTTCCTCGCCGGCCTCGCCGACGTGGTGGTGTCGGACATCGCGGTCAAGGTGGAGGAGGACTTCGCCCGCCGCCACGGCCACGTGCCGGGCGCCTCGTGGGTGGTCGTCGCCATGGGCAAGCTGGGCAGCCGCCAACTCACCATCACCTCCGACATCGACCTGATCGTGGTGTACGAGGCGCCGGCCGGCACGGCGATGTCGGACGGCACCAAGGCGCTGTCGCCGGGCGAGTACTACATCAAGCTGACGCAACGCCTGACCAACGCCATCACCGCCCCCATGGCGGACGGACGCCTGTACGAGGTGGACATGCGGCTGCGCCCGTCCGGCAACGCCGGGCCGCTCGCCACCTCGCTGGACGCCTTCACCAAGTACCAGACGCAGGACGCCTGGACGTGGGAGCACATGGCGCTGACCCGCGCCCGCGTGCTGGGGGAAGGGACGCTGGCGGAGCGCGTTCAGGCGGCCATCCGCGCCGTGCTGACCGGCCCGCGCGATCCGGACAAGCTGCTGTGGGACGTCGCCGACATGCGCCGGCGCATCGACAAGGAGTTCGGCACCGACAACCCGTGGGAGCTGAAGTACGCCCGCGGCGGCCTGATCGACATCGAGTTCATCGCCCAGTACCTGCAGCTCCGCCACGGGCACGACCACCCCTCGGTCCTCGACATCAACACCGCCACGGCGATCCTGAACGCCGCCGAAGCCGGCCTGCTGGACATGGGCGTGGCGACGGAGCTGGTGGAGACGCTGAAGCTCTGGCGCCGCGTGCAGGGGTTCCTGCGGTTGACCACGTCGGGCACGCTCGACCCCGAACAGGTGTCGGAGACGCTGCTGACCGGTCTGGCGCGAGCCGCCTTCCCGGATGAGGAGCGGCCGGTTGACTTCGCCGCGCTCGACACCAGAATCCGTGGCGTCGCCGGCCGGGCGTACGCGCACTTCCGTACGCTGATCGAGGAGCCGGCGGCCAAGCTCACCCCGCCCACGGACCAGCAGGAGCCCACGATACCATGAGCGTTGATGCCGGAAGCCCCGCCCCCGACTTCACCATGCCGACCGACGGCGGCGGCAGCGTCACGCTGTCGGCCCTGAAGGGCAAGCCGGTGGTGCTGTACTTCTACCCGAAGGACGACACCTCGGGCTGCACGGCGCAGGCCTGCGGCTTCCGCGACCAGCTCCCCGACTTCACCGGCGTGGACGCGGTGGTGATCGGCGTGTCCAAGGACCCGGTCGCCAGCCACGACAAGTTCAAGACGAAGTACGAGCTGCCCTTCACGCTTGCCTCCGACAAGGAGACGGGGGTGGCCGAACAGTACGGCGTGTGGGTGGAGAAGAGCATGTACGGCCGCAAGTACATGGGCATGGAGCGCGCCACCTTCCTGATCGACAAGGACGGCGTGGTGCGCAAGGTCTGGCGCAAGGTGAAGGTGCCCGGCCACGTCGCCGACGTGCTGAAGGCGGTGAAGGCGCTGTAGGCGCAGCCCCTCAGCCCTCTCCTGGCTGCGCCGGGAAAGCCACACGTAGGTTGGGTTGAGCGCCAGCGAAAACCCAACGCCCTTTGCATCGCGGACGGTGTTGGGTCCAGACCCAACCTACGGACTGTAGGCGCAGCCCGTTAACCCTCTCCCGGCTCCGCCGGGGGAGGGAGAGACACTCACCCCGCCCTCTGCAAGATCTCGTCGGCCAGGTCCTGCATCTCCTGCGCGGCCTGCGTCCTGCGGGCGCCTTCGGTCACCGACAGGCCGGTCAGCAGCGTGCCGGCGTAGGCCGTGCGGTTGCCGATCTGCGCGGCGGCAATGTCCACGTCGGGCGGAGCGACCAGTTCGTGCACCCTGGCGATCAGTTCGTCGGCGATGCGGGCGCGCGGCGGCACGCGGTTCAGCACCATCAGCAGGCGCCGCTTCTCCTGCTTCGCCAGATCGATGGTGGGGTGGATGGCCCACAAATCCATGGGGCTGGGCTGCACGGGGGCGATGACCAGCCCGGCGGCGCGGACGGCGATGCGCGCCTCGGTCTGCGCGTGCGGCGGGCTGTCGATCACCACCACGTCGTGGGCGCGGGCCAGCTTCTCCACCTCGTTCTGCGTGCGCCAGCCGGTGATCTGCACGTGGGTGAAGCCGGGCGCGCCGCCCGTGGCCTCAGACCGCACCTCGAACCAGCGCGACAGGCTGCCCTGCGGGTCGATGTCCACGGTGGCGACGCGGTAGCCGAGCTGCGTCCAGGCGATGGCAAGGTGGGCGGCGAGCGTGGTCTTGCCGGCCCCGCCCTTCTGCTGCGCCACGGTGAAGACCTTGCCCGCCATGCCCGCACCCATCATCTGGTTGGAACCCCGTTCCTGACCCGTCCCTGAATAGAGTGCGGGGCAGGGTCGCGCAACTGCGCGCTTTGCCTGGACCGCCGAACCCGCTAAAAAGCCGACCGTGACCGAGAATTCGACCAAACAGCGCCCCCACGTCTCGCCGCCCACCGCCGCCGCGCTCGACCGCGCGGGCGCCCTCCTGCGCGCGGGCGAGCTGGTCGCCTTCCCCACCGAGACGGTGTACGGGCTGGGCGCCGACGCCACCGACGACCGTGCCGTGGCCTCCATCTTCGCCGCCAAGGGCCGGCCGCACTTCAACCCGCTGATCGTCCACCTGCCCGACCTCGCCGCCGCCATGCGCTGCGCCGTGTTCGACGAGCGCGCGCAGGCGCTGGGCGAGCATTTCTGGCCGGGCCCGCTGACGCTGGTGCTGCCGCGCCGTGACGAGGCCGGTCTGTCGCTGCTGGTGTCGGCCGGGCTGGACACAGTGGCGCTGCGGGTGCCCAACCATCCGGTGGGCCAGGGCGTGCTGCGCGCCGCCCGGCGGCCGATCGCCGCACCGTCCGCCAACCGCTCCGGCGCCGTCAGCCCGACCACGCCCATGCACGTGGTGGAAAGCCTGGGCGAGCGGGTGTCCATGGTGCTGGCCGGCGGACGCTGCCCGGTGGGCATCGAGTCGACCGTGCTCGACCTGTCCGGCGAGACGCCGGTGCTGCTGCGCCCCGGCGCGGTGCTGCGGGAGGAGATCGAGCGGCTGATCGGCCCCATCCAGGTGTCGAGCGAAGATCCGGACGCCCCCAAGTCGCCCGGCCAGCTCGCCAGCCACTACGCGCCGCACGCCGCCGTGCGGCTGGGGGCGCTCAGCGCCGAGGCGGACGAGGCGTACCTGACCTTCGGCCCGGACCGCTTCAACCGCGGCGGGGCGGAGCGCCTGAACCTGTCGCCGGACGGCGATCTGAACGAAGCGGCGGCCAACCTCTTCCACCACCTGCGCGCCCTCGACAAGCCGGGCCTGCGCGCCATCGCCGTGATGCCCATCCCGGACGAGGGGCTGGGCGTGGCCATCAACGACCGTCTGAAGCGGGCCGCCGCGCCCCGCGGCTAGAAAACCGTCGCCGGACGGGGTAGTTTCCCGCCCATCCCCCTTGACCGCAGCCCCATTCAGCCCGGAAAACGCCCGCCATGAGCACCGCCGCCCTCCTCGACCGCATCCGCTCCATCGTCGGAGACAAGGGCCTCCTGACCGACGCCTCGGACATGGCCGGCTACCTGACGGAGGCGCGCGGGCGCTTCAAGGGCAACAGCCCGGCCGTCGTGCGCCCGGCGACGACGGAGGAGGTGGCCGCCGTGGTCAAGGCCTGCGCCGAAGCCGGCGTGCCCATCGTGCCGCAGGGCGGCAACACCAGCCTCGTCGGCGGCTCCATCCCCTATGAAGAGGGGCGGGAGATCGTGCTGAGCCTGTCACGCCTCAACCGCATCCGCGACATCGACCCGCTGAACTACACCATGACGGTGGACGCGGGCGTGGTGCTGACCACCATCCAGAACGCCGCCGCCGAGGCCGACCGCCTGTTCCCGCTGAGCCTGGGGGCGGAGGGCACGGCGCAGATCGGCGGCCTGATCTCCACCAACGCCGGCGGCATCAACGTGCTGCGCTACGGCAACACGCGCGACCTCGTGCTGGGGCTGGAGGTGGTGCTGCCGGACGGGCGCGTCTGGAACGGCCTGCGCCGGCTGCGCAAGAACAACACCGGCTACGACCTGAAGCACCTGTTCATCGGCGGCGAGGGCACGCTGGGCATCGTCACCGGCGCGGTGCTGAAGCTGTTCCCGCGCCCCAAGCAGGCTGAGACCGCCTTCATCGCCGTGCCCGACCCGGCCTCGGCCATCGAACTGCTGGCCCGCCTGCGCGAGGCGTCGGGCGACGCGGTGGCGGCGTTCGAGCTGATGTCGCGCCGCTGCCTGGAATTCGCGCTGAAACACGTCACCGGCACCACCGACCCGCTGTCGGAACCGTCGCTCTGGTACGTGCTGACCGAGCTGACCGCCGGCACGCAGAACGACGCCTTCCGCGAAACGCTGGAGAACGCGCTGGGCGAGGCGTTCGAGGCGGGGCTGGCCACCGACGCCACGCTGGCCGCGTCGGAGACGCAGGCCAAGCAGCTCTGGTTCATCCGCGAGGCGATCGTCGAGGCGCAGAAGTTCGAGGGTGGCTCGATCAAGAACGACGTCTCGATCCCGGTCAGCCGCGTCGCCGAGTTCATCGAGCGCGCCGAGGCGGCGGTCGAGGCGATCTGCCCGGGCATCCGCCCCACCCCCTTCGGCCACGTCGGCGATGGCAACATCCACTTCAACCTGAGCCAGCCCGAGGGGGCCGACACCGCCGCCTACATGGGCCGGTGGGAGGAGATCACCCACGCGGTGAACGAAATCGTCCTCGACCTCGACGGGTCGATCTCGGCCGAGCACGGCGTCGGCCGCTTCAAGAAGGACGACATGCCGCACATCAAGTCGCCGGAGGAACTGGACCTGATGAAGGTCGTCAAGGCGGCGCTCGACCCCAAGGGGCTGATGAATCCGAACAAGCTGCTGCCCTGACGGACCCCACCCTCACCCCACCGCATCGCGGTTCAGCAACCGCTCCAGCGCGGCGTGCAGGTGGCGGGGCGTGACCGGCTTCTGGATCACGCCCAAGCCGTGTTCGGCGGCGTCGCGGGCGCATTCGCTGCCGGTCTCGCCGGTCAGGATGACGCCGGGCACCGCGGCGCCGAGGCGCTCGCGGATCTTCAGGATGGCCTCGGTGCCGACCTTGCCGCCGCGCAGCCGGTAGTCGGCGACGATCAGGTCGGGCACGCGGGTCACCCGCTCCAGCCGCTCCAGCGCCTGCTCGGTGGACCCGGCGACCACCGTCTCGAACCCCCACTCTTCGAAAGTGGCGCGCAGGCCGAGCAGGACGATCGCGTCGTCGTCCACCAGCACCGCCAAGCCGCCGGCCCCGCGCGCGGCGGCGGCGCCCTCCTCCACGGCCGGCGGCCGGGCGGCGGCGTCGAGCGGCACCTCGAAGGCGAAGCAGGACCCCATCCCCGGCTCCGAGCTGACCCGCACCGGGTGGTCGAGGATGGCCGACAGCCGCTGCACGATCGACAGCCCCAGGCCCATGCCGCGCGCCTTGTCGCGCTCGGGGTTGTGGAGCTGGTGGAACTCCTCGAAGATCTTCTCCATCTGGTCGGGCGGAATGCCGATGCCGGTGTCGCGCACCGCGACCACCGCCTTGTCCCCGGCGACACGGCATTCCAGCCGGACCTCGCCGCGCTCCGTGTAGCGCACGGCGTTCTCGACGAGGTTGCGGATCATCCGGCCCAGCAGGCGGGCATCGCTGCGCACCTGCACGTCGGCCGGGCCATCGACGCGCAGCGACAGCCCCTTGGCCGCCGCGATCGGCACGTACGAGGCGCCGACCTCGTCCATCAACGGCCGCAGGCGCACGCCGCCGATCTCCGGCTGGATGACGTTCACGTCAAGGCGCGAGACGTCGAGCAGGCTGTCCAGCAGGCCCTTCAGCGTGTCCAGCCCGCGCTCCAGCATCACCAGCATGTCCAGGCCGGGCTTGTTGTCGCGCAGGTGCTGGCGCAGCGCCCCGGCGAACAGGAACATGGACTGCATCGGCTGGCGCAGGTCGTGGCTGGCCGCCGCCAGGAAACGCGACTTGGCCTGGTTGGCGCGTTCGGCGTCGGCGCGCGCGCTCTCCAGGGCGGTTTCCGCCTCGACCCGTTCGGTGACGTCGCGCGACACCGCGATGACCGCGCTGATCCGGCCGTCCGGTTCGGCCAGCGGCGTGAACTTGTACTCGTGCAGGCGCTGGCCCTGCGGCGTGCGGTGCCACACCTCGCCGGTGACGCTCTCGCTGCCGCCCACGACGCGGCGGTGCAGCGCCTCCAGCACCGCCACCTCCTCCGGCGGCAGGCCCAGGTCGGCCCAGCGCCTGCCGGCCACGTCCGCGCCGTTCATCGACGCATCGACGCCCAGGTCGCGCAGCGCCGACGGGCTGGCGTACAGCAGCGTGCCCGACTGACAGATCATGAACACGTGGTCGGTGACGGCGGACAGGATGCTGTTCAACTGGCCGGCCTGCCGGACGACCTCGGCCGACAGGCGGCGCTCCTCGTCCTCCGCGCGGCGGCGCTCGGCCGCCTCGGCGCGCAGCCGGTCGTTGGCGGACGCCAGATCGCGGGTGCGCTCGCGGACCTCCCGCTCCCTGTCGGCGAGCAGGCGCCGCCGCTCCTCGCTCAGCTCCAGCCCGTTGACCAGCGTCGCGTAGTGGGTGCGGCCCAGCAGGGCGATGCCGATGGCGAACACCACCGCCATGCCCCCCATCGCCAGGCTGGCGCGGTCGCCCTCGGCGAACAGCCGGACGGCGAGCGGCAGCACGGTGCCCAGCAGGTACAGGCGGAACGCGGGCATGTGGCTGGCGAGGCCGGTGACCGACCCGGCTGCCATACCGCCGATCACGAAGGACATCACCAGCAGCGTCACCGGCTCGTCCGACCGCACGAACAGAAACGCCGTGCCGCCCCACAGCAGCGCCGACACCGCCGAGCCGACGGTGTAGTCGCGCGCCCAGCGCGGCATCTCCGCCTCGTCCGGGCGGCTGCGCCGGAACCACAGCCACAGGCCGGCGCGCAGCAGCGTCGTCACACCCAGCACGCCCGCCCAGCCGAGCAGGAGCGCCGGCTCCACCGCGCCCCACAGGGCGACCGTGACCAGGGTGCCGTTGATCAGGTTGGCCGCCAGCACCGCGGGCGCGTGGCGGTACAGCAGCCGGATCCGTTCGGCCCTCACATGGGCGCTCTGGCCGGCAACCCGGCTGGCGTTCTGGCCTTTCATGGCGCCATTCTCCCCGCGCGGCGGCGGTCGACGGAGACGCCGAACGACTCTGAACAAGGGAGGTGGGGGCCGGCCACAGCCGTATCAAGCGCTGGTGGAAGGCGACTCCGTGCACCAGCGCCGCCACAACGCCCGGTAGGCATCTTCCACCGCACGGGTGTACTGCGCCATGTCGCCGACCGGCGACGCCGCGAAGTGCGGGCGCAGGCGGGCGCGCAACGCCGCCAGGGCGGTCCCGTCGGCGGCCTTGGCGCGGGCGATGGCGACGTAGTCGTCCCAGTCCTCCGCCACCCAGTCGGCCAGCCCGAGTGCCGTGTCGATCGCCGCCGAGACGCGCGACGGCGGCGTGCGGCCGCGCAGCGCCAGCACCGGCACCCCCATCCACAGCGATTCCAGCGTGCTGATGCCGCCATTGAGCGGGAACGGGTCGAGCGCGATGTCGACCCGCCCGTAGGACGCCAGATGCTCGATGTGGCCGCTGCCGCCCAGCAGGACCACCCGCTCCTCCGCCACGCCGTGCCGGGCGAGCGCCGCCAGGATGCGCCGCCGCTCCGACGGATCGTCGAGCGGCTTGTCCTTCAGCAGCAGCCGGGCATCGGGCACGGCCCGCATCACCCGGCCCCACAGCGCCAGCGTGTCCCCGGTCAGCTTGGACAGGCGGTTGAGGCAGCCGAAGGTGACCACGCCCGTGGCGAGGGCCGGCGGCGGCACCACCGGGGGCGCGTCGGGCGGCGCCTCGTAGCCGATGATGCACGGCAGGTCGACCACCTCCTGCGGCACGATGGGCCGTTCCTCGTACGGGATGGTGACGGGGTCGGAAATGATGTGGCCGATCGCCGTCACGCCGATGCCGTGCGGGTGGCCCCAGGCGGACAGTTGCACCGGCGCCGGCCGCCGCGCGAAGGTCAGCAGCCGGTTGCCCAGCGAATGGCCGGACAGGTCGACCAGGATGTCGATGCCGTCGGCGCGGATGCGCCCGGCCAGCGCCGCGTCGTCCATGCCCAGCGTGTCGCACCAGACGTCGGCCGCCCGCCGGCACTCCGCCGTCATGTCGTCTTCCCGCGTCACGCCGGAATAGCAGTAGACCGCGAAGCGGTCGTGGTCGTGCCGCTTCAGCACCGGCAGGAAGCCGAAGGCGGCCGAATGCCGCCGGAAGTCGGCCGACACGTAGCCGACGCGCAGCCGCCGGTCGGGATCGCGCGGGTTGGCGTGCGGCAGCGCCCCGGCCGCCATGGGGGCGGCGTGCTGCGCGTCGAAGCGGCGGCGCTCCTCCATGTGGTCGACGGTCGTCAGGCTGGTGTCGAAGTCCAGCACGAAGATCAGGTTGGAATGCGCGTCCACATAGCCGGGATTGACCCGCAGCGCGCGGCGGTAGGCGGCGATGGAGGCGGCGGGGTCGCCCTGCTCGCGCATGGCGCCGCCCAGGTTCGACCAGGTCTCGGCACGGTCGGGCTGGAGGGCGGCGGCGCGCCGGAGCAGGGCCACCGACTCGGCGACGCGACCGCGCTGCAGAACCACGGCGCCCAGGTTGCCGAGCGCCGCCTCGTCGACGCGGAGTGCCAGGGCGAGGCGGAAAACCTCCTCGGCCGCCGCCAGCTTGTCCTTGGCCTGGAGGGCGGCGCCCAGGTTGATGCAGGCGTCGGCGTCGTCGCGATCGACGCTGACGGCGCGCAGGCCGGCGGCCACCGCCTCGTCGTGCCGGCCCGCACCCAGCAGCAGCGCGCTCAGGCTGCTCAACGCCGCCGCGTGCGCCGGGTCGTGGACCAGCACGCGGCGGTAGACGCCGATGGCCTCCGCATGGCGCCCGGCGCGGAGCAGCAGAACGCCGCGGTTGAGATGCGGCGTCAGGTACTCGGGCGCCACGGCGACGGCGGCGCGGAAGGCGGCGTCCGCCTCCTCCACCCGCCCGTCCGCCAGCAGCGCGGCACCCAGCGCGTTCCGGAACTCGGCGTTGCCCGGTTCCTGCCGCACGGCGCGGGCGAAGCAGTCCGCCGCCGCGGCCGGCTGGCCCAGATCGTTGCGGGCCATGCCCTCCTCGGCGTGCGCGCGGGCAAGCCGGGGCTGCAACGCCACCGCGCGCGCCGTCGCCGCCAGCGCCTCGGCCGACCGGCCGGCGCGGCGCAACGCCACGGCGCGGTTGAAGACGGCGTCCAGGCTGTCGGGCTGGAGCAGCAGGAACAGCCGGTACCACGACGCCGCCCCGGACAGGTCGCCGGCATCGAACCGGTGGTCGGCCTCCGCCATCATCGCCTTGGGCAGGTTGGCGCTGGCCGTCGGCTCGGCCGGCTTGAGGGCGAGCGCGGCGCGGTAGGCCGCCGCCGCCTCGCCCGGCCGGCCGGTCGCCAGCAGGATGTTGGCGAGGTTGACGTGATAGTCGCTGGACCGCGGGTTGCGCGCGATGGCGCGGCGAATCAGCGCCACCGCCGGCTCGACGCGCCCGGTCTGCGCATGCACCATGCCCAGGAGGTGGAGCGCGTCCGGCTGCTCCGGCGCGGTGTCCAGGACGCGTCGGTACAGGGCCTCGGCATCCCCGAAGCGCCCGGCGAGATGGTGCTTGAGGGCGGTGGAGAGCGTGTCGGACATCGTCGGCAAAGGTCCCGGCCGGCTGGATCTGGCGGAACCTTGCCGGCCACCTCCGCGCGTGTCAATTGTGGGCGTCGGCCGCCGGTGCTGGCCATGGTTGCCGGTGCCGATGGACCTGGATGCCGTGCCGGGCGTAGACTGGCCGCCGACCGACACAAAATGATCGCGATGGCCCCGATGCGTCTCGCCTTTCTCGACTCCATGGGCTGGAGCTACACGCCCGACAACGCCTATGAACGCCCCATGGGCGGCACGCAATCGGCCCTGTGCTATCTCACCGAACGGCTCGCCGCGTCGGGACACGAGGTGATGCTGTTCAACGGCGTGGCCAGCCCGACCTCGGCGCGCGGCGTCCGCGTGCTGCCGACCACCGACCAGCAGATCGGCATCCTGGAATCCGTGGACGCGCTGGTGGTGGCCGGCGGTTGCACCAGTCACATCGCCGGCGTGCTGCGCCGCGCCACCAGCGCCGGCAGGCTGGTGCTGTGGACCGGCCACGCGACGAACGAGCCGGCGATGGCCGACTTCGCGAACCCCGCCACGCGCGATCTGTTCGACAGCTTCGTCTTCGTCAGCGACTGGCAGAAGAACCGGTACCAGGACGTGTTCGGCATCCCGGCGGAGCGCACGGTGGTGCTGCGCAACGCCATCGGCCCGGCCTTCGAGAACCTGTTCCCGGCCGGCGCGCCGGTGCTGGACCCGCGCCCCTGGCCGCCGGTGCTGGCCTACACCAGCACGCCTTACCGCGGTCTGAACGTGCTGCTGGGCGGTTTCCCGTACGTACGGCAGGAGGTTCCGGGGACGACGCTCAAGGTCTTCTCCAGCATGGCCGGCTACGAGGGCACCCCGGCGGAAAGCGATCCCTTCACCGAACTGTACGACCAGGCGCGCCGGACCGAGGGCGTGGAATACGTGGGCGCCGTGCCGCAGCCGCGGCTGGCCGAGGAACTCAAGAGGGTGAGCGTCCTCGCCTACTCCAACACGTTCGAGGAGACCTCCTGCATCGCGGTGATGGAGGCGATGGCGGCCGGCTGCCTGATCGCCACCTGCGGCCGCGCCGCCCTGCCGGAGACGCTGGCCGGGTTCGGCGTGACCCTGCCGCCGGAGGCGAACGTCGGCATCTTCGCCTCGAACTACGCGCAGATGCTGATCTGGCTGCTGCCGCGCCTGGTCAGCGAACGCCCGGCCTTCGAGGACCGCCTGCGTCGGCAGGTCGACCACGTCAACGCCACCGGCACGTGGACCGTGCGCGCCAGGGAATGGGAGGAGTTCCTGGCGCGGCGGTAACGCGATTTTCGCCCGGTGATTGTGTCGGACCCACGTCGATGGAGATGTCGGAGCGCGCCATGATATCGGCGGCGTGGCCGATGTCCGCCCAGGTGTCCAGGAAGAACGCCGCGTGGTGGAACTTGCCCGGCTCGGCGTGGCGCGCGAAAGCGCCACGGGCGTTCCTTCCTGGTTTTGGTGCCTGTGGCGGTTCAGAAGAACCGATCGAAGCGCAGCCGGTCGGCCGGCAGGCCCGCCTCGCGGACGAGCAGATCTTCGAGCGCCATGGTCATCGGCGGCGGCCCCGCGCAATAGACGTCGCAGCGCTCGAAGCGCCGGCCGAGGTCGTCCGCCATGACCTCGTGGATGAAGCCCCGGCGGCCGGCGAACCCGGCGTCCTCGGGATCGGACACGGCGGGGACGAAGCGGATGCGGGTTCCGAAGCCCGGCAACGCCGCAAGCTCCGCCTCGCCGCACACGTCCCGCGCCGTCCGCGCGCCGTAGTACAGCGTCAGGCCCCGCCCGTCGGCCGGCCCTTCGGCGAAGGCGCGGGCGATTGACAGCATCGGCGCCAGCCCGGACCCGCCGGCGACGCAGACCACGTCGCGCGGCGACGGACGTAGGTAGGCCTGCCCGTACGGCGCGTCGAGCGATGCGCGCTCTCCCGCGGCCATCGCGAACAGTGCGGCCGTTCCCACGCCGTTCGGCACCCGCCGCACGATGAACTGCCATACGCCGTCGCCGTTCGGCGTGTTCGCCATGGAATAGGCGCGCGGCGCGGCAAGGCCGGGAAGCTGGATCAGCGCGTACTGCCCCGGCAGGAAGTCCGCCGGCCCGTCCGCGCGGAACGTGAACTCGCTGAGGTCGTGCGTCAGCCTCCGCACCGTCTCCAGCACCGCGGTCCGGCGCTGCGGCCGCACCGGCGGCCGGACGGCCTCGTCCTGACGCATGGCGATGACGCAGTCGCCAGCCGGCCGCGACTGGCAGGCGAGCCGCCGGCCCTTGCGGCGGTCGCGCTCCGACAGGCCGGGCGCGTCGGGGCGGAGGTCCTCCACCGCCCCCTCGACCAGCTCGAACTTGCAGACCCCGCAGGAGCCGACGTTGCACTCGTACGACAGACCCAGCCCTTCGCGCAGGCCGGCGCGCAAGATCGTGTCTCCCTCCGCGCAACCGAACGCGGGGCCACCGGCCAACCGGATGGTGTGCATGCTCATTCCTCCAGGAACACCTTGCCATCCGACACCACGACCCGGTGCGTGCGCAGCGGGATGGTGCAGGGCGCGCCGCAGGGCTTGCCCGTGGCGATGTCGAAGGCGCCCTGGTGCCAGGGGCATTCGACCACGCCGTCGTCGATCTCCCCTTCGGACAGCGACGCCAGTCCGTGCGTGCAGGTGTCGTCGGTGACGAAGAGGCCGGTGGGCAGGTGGAACACCGCCAGCGGCGGCCGTTCCGGCAGGTCGATGCGCTTGGCAGCGCCCTCGGCAACGTCGCTCACCTCACACAGGTACAGCATGGCCGCCTACCCCATCAGGGCGGCGATGGCCGCCTCGCCGCGCTCGGGCCCGATCGCCCCATAGCCGCCGTCCACCGCCAGATCCGTGCCGGTGACGAAGGACGCCCGGTCGGAACACAGATAGAGCACGGCGTTGGCGACCTCCTCGGCCAGCGCGATCCGCCCCAGCGGATGGAAGGGCGCGGCCACCGCGTTGACCTTGTCCATGTCGCCCTGCGACAACTGGTCGAGGATGGCCGACCACGTCCACCCCGGCGACACGGAGTTCACGCGGATGCGGTCGCGGGCGAAGTCCAGCGCCTGGCTGCGCGTCACCTGCATGACGGCCGCCTTGCTGGCCGGGTAGGTCCAGCGCCCGGCCTGCGCCACCCGGCCGCTGACGCTGCCGAAGTTGACGATGGCGCCGCCGCCGGCCGCCACCATGTGCGGGTGGACGGCGCGGGCCATCATGACGCCGCCGATCAGGTTGACGTCCAGGGCCGCCCGCCACTCCGCGCGCGTCGTCGCGAAGCCCTGGTCCACGTAGGCGCAGGCCACGTTGACCAGGATGTCGATGCGCCCGAACCGCTCCACGGTGGCGGCGACGCAGGCATCGATCTGCGCGTCGTCGGTCAGGTCGGTGGCGACGGCCAGCGCGTCGCTCCCCAGCTCTTCGGCAAGCCGCCGGCCGGCCTCGGCCTGGATGTCGGCGATGGCGACGCGCGTTCCGGCCGCGGCGAAGGCGCGGACCACGGCCGCGCCGATGCTGGTGGCGCCGCCGGTGACGATGGCGACCTTGCCCGCCAGACCCGGTTGCACGGCTTTCGTCATGGTCGTTTCCCCTCGTTCAGGCGGCAGCCGCGGCGGCGGGCAGGGCGCTCAGCGCCCCGTTGCAGAAGAGCAGCGGCGCCCGCTGGCTCCAGCGGTAGCGCGCGACGCGACCGATGAAGATCTCGTGGTCGCCGCCGGGGTGGGAGGTCTCCGTCACGCATTCGAATTGCGCGACCGCACCCTCGATCACCGGCACGCCGCCCACACCGGGCCGCCACGCCACACCGGCGAAGCGGTCGGGAACCGGCGCGGCGAACTGCCGGCACAGCGCCTCCTGCGCGTCGGACAGGATGTTGACGGCGAAGTGCCGGGCTGCGCGGAACACCTCCAGCTGCGGCGACTTGAGGACGAGACTCCATAGCACCAGCGGCGGCTCCAGCGAGACGGAGCTGAACGAGTTGACGGTCAGGCCGATGGGCTGCCCGCCCTCTCCCACCGTCGTCACCACCGTGACGCCGGTGGCGAAGGTGCCCAGCGCCCGGCGCAGGTCGCGGGGATCGTCCGGGGCGCTGTCGCGGACCCAGACGCTGGCGGCGGTCTCATGCGACATGTTCGGCGCTCCTCTCGGCGATGAAGGCGCGGGCCGCCGCCTCGTCCTCGATCCAGGGGAAGAAATCGGGCGGGTTGTTGAAGGCGCCGACCACGGCGTCGGCGATGGCGGCGTTCTGCGACGCGGCCCCCAGCACCTGCATGGTGGCCGGCGGCGGCGGGTTGAGGAGCAGGTTGGTGAAGCGGGTCGTGTGCCTGCCCGAGCTTTCCCAGAACCGGTCGAACACCTCGGTCATCCAGTCCGCCTCGAACGGGGCGGCGCCGTGCGCGACGATGGCCTTCAGGATGGCGTCGGCCATGCGCGAGGCGTTGTTGGCGCCCTGCCCGGCGATCGGGTCGTTGAGGCAGACCGTGTCGCCGACGCCCATCACCACCCGGCCCGACGCCAGCCGCAGCGCCGGCTTGCGCACCACCGGCGTGAAGGAACCCTTGAGCCACGCGCCCGGATCGGTGATCTCGGCGCCGTCGAAGTGCTCCAGGTCGTCGGGGGTGAAGCGGGCGACCACCTCGCGCATGGCGGCCAGCATCTCGTCGCCGTCGCGCACCCCGCCGAACACGTCCATCGGGCCGTCCGGGATCGCTTCGAACAGGAAGCTGCGGCATTCGCCCGTGGTGTGGGTGTAGAAGGGCAGCGAGAAGTATTCGCCCACACCGGCGATGAAGTTGAAGCGCAGCGGGCGGAACGGGATCTCCGGCCACGGGCGGTCGCCCATCAGCTTCGGCCCGGTCGCCAGCACCGCCGCCAGATGGCGCGGCGGCCGGGCGTGGACGGAGCGCTCCTCGTCGCGTTCGAACAGGCCGGTCACGGCGCCCTTGCCGGCCACCACCATGGTCAGGTCGTGCCGGCCGGCGATCTCGTCCAGCTCGCTCACCCCGACCGAGCCGTAGACCAGCGTGCCGCCGCGTTTGGCGAACTCGTCCATCCAGCGGGAGAACTTGGTCCGCTGGTCCAGCGCCTGCCCGCGGTTGCCGTGCAGCCGGCCCTGGACGGTCAGCATGGTCTGGCCGGCCGGATCGCGGAAGTCGACGTGGATGCCCTCGCCGTAGGGCGCCAGATCCTCCCAGAAGTTGAGGCCCAGCGCGCGCTCCATGCGCAAGGTGCTTTCGAAGATGAAGGCGGTGCTCGGCAAGCGCCCGTGCAGCACCTGTTCGGGCGTCCGGTCGCTGTAAATGGTCACCCGGTAGCCCTTGTCGAGGAGGCCGAAGCCCAGGTGGAGGCCGGCTTGCCCGGCCCCGATGATCGCTATGTCGCGCATGTCCCCTGCCCTTGGTCGTTGTGTCGTGGAAATCAGCCGAGCGGACGCCAGTCCTGGTTCCGGGGGTTGAGGAGCTTCACCGTCAGCGTGACGCGGGTGAACACCCAGCGCTCGCCCTCACGGCGCAGCTCGGCGTCGTAGACGCCGGCGATCCAGTGGTCGGCCGCGTCGGCACCACCGTCGGCGACCCGCGCCAGCTCCCACAGGGACCAGCCGGCGCGGGCGGTTCGGCCGTCGGCGGCGGGCTCGACGATGGGCGAGACCATGTAGTGCATGGTCCAGACGATCTGCTCCCGCCCGATGCGGTCCAGTTCGGCGGCGATGGCGTTCCCCCCGGTGAAGCGGCCGAAGCCGGCCGCCTCCCAGACCGCGTCGTCGGCGAACAGCGGGCGCATCAGCGCCGGGTCGTTGCGCCGGTCCGCCCCCTCGGCGTAGCGGCCGATCAGCGTGCGGATGGCCTCGACCGCCTCCAGCCGCGCCAGACGCCGTTCCAGATCCCGCCCCATCAGTTGACGAGTTCCCCATGCTCGGCGACGAAGCGGTGCTCGTCGAAGCTGTGCGGCACCTTGGGGTCGCCGCCGTACAGCTCCACGTGCGGCGCCACCTCGGCCAGGGAGAGCGCCATGTGGTAGAGGGGCTTGGCCTCCGCCGGGATCTCGCCCAGCGGGAAGCGGTCGATGTAGGCCATGATCTCCGGCAGCAGCGGCAGCACGGCGTTGTAGAAGGCGCGCAGCTCGCCGGTGGTGGAGCGGATGCGCTTGCCCTGGCGGGCGTTCTGCGTCGGCAGTGCCCAGTCGGCGGCGAACGCCTCGAGCGTCTCGAAGGACTTGGGGAAGTGAACGGTCATGTCGGCGTCTCCCGGCGTTCAGCGCGCGGCCATGTATTGTTCGATGGCGTGGTAGCCATGGCGGATCAGCACCTCGTCGTCCTGCAGGTGCATCACCGACTTGGCCCCGGACTCCAGCGCGGTCTGGGTGTCCTCCATGGTCGCCGTGTCCTCCAGCCAGGCATTGCGCTGCAGGACCTGCGCGAACTCAATGGCCCAGCGCTGGCTGTTGGTCTGCGGCGCGCGGACGTAGTACTTGCCCTCCCAGCGGGTGCGGTTGTGCGCCAGCGGCCAGAACTGGTGGGTGAACCAGATCCCTTCCGAGACGTGCAGCAGCAGGTTCGGGAAGGCGACGCTGAGTTCGAAGGAGAAGTCGTCGCGCCGGTCGGGGTTGACCGTCGGCGGCAGCATGGAGGCGCCGCGCTGCGCCACCAGCGACGCGCCGGCCAGCGAATTGGCGAGCTTGGCGACCGGCGTCGGCTCGTTGTCCATGCTCAGGCACACCGCGCTGGTGCGGTGCGGGCCGAACAGCTCGACGTTCTGCAGGCCCGACGAGAAGACGTTCGGGAAGGAGCCGGCGTGAATCGTCGCCACGTGGTAGGCCTCGGCGAAGGCGTCGTGCGCGACCTTCCAGTTGCAGTTCAGCTCGGTGTAGTAGCTGAAGCACTGCGTCATCTGGTCGTACGGGAAGCCCGACAGGTGGCGCCCCAGCCCGCCCAGGAAGTCGGTCAGGCCGACGCCGTCGTCGTCCTGCAGCTTGATGAAGACGAAGCCTTCCCACACGTCGGTGAGGACCGGGGTGAGGCCGTTCTCGCCCTTGACGAAGCAGGCGTGGAACTTGTCCTCCTCGGGCACGGCGAGGAGGTCGCCCTTGGCGTCGTAGACCCAGCCGTGGAAGCGGCAGGTCATCACCGCCGCGCGGCTGCTGCCGAAGGTCTCGTCGCCGGTCTCCACGATCACCTTGTTGCCGCGGTGCGAGCAGGTGTTGTGGAAGCCGCGCACCGTGCCGTCCTTGCCGCGCACCAGGATGACGGAGGTGTCGGCGAACGCCAGCTTCTTCACCTTGAAGTCGCCGGGCTTGGCGATCTCCTCGACGCGGGCGACCTTCAGCCAGCTCCTCTTGAAGACCTTGTCGATCTCCCTGGCGTAGAACTCGGGCGAGACGCAGGGCTCGACGGGGATGGGGCCGGTGCCGAGTTCGGGGAACTTCTCGGCCCACGTGATCTTGGCTTGGGCGTTCATGCGCTCCTCACGGGTGTGGTCTTGTTCGGGTTGGTTCGGGCTGGTCAGCCGAGGCCGTATTGCGCGCGCACCAGATGCGCGATCCCCAGCTTTTCCAGGATGGCCATGGGGCACAGGAAGGTGACGCGCACCGTTCCCGGCAGGCGGCTGATCTCGATCGAACCGGCGATGGTCGCGCGGTTCAGGATTTCGTCGTATGGCAGCCCGGTGACGGCGGCGGCGCGCGCCAGGCCGTTGTGGGTGGCGTCGTTCAGGTTGGCGCCGCTGCCGATGAAGGTGATCGGGCCGTTGTCCTCGACGAAGGTCTGGCCGTAGCGCTTCGCCAGCGCCTGCACGTCGGCGCGCTCCCGCGCGCTCAGCGGCCGGGCCAGGGTGGGAAGGTCGTCGGGACGCTGGAGCAGGATCGGGCCGTCCAGGGTCAGGCCCTTGATCACCTCGACCGACAGTTCGACCTCGCCGGCCACGTCGGTGGCGTGCCCGGCGATCTCGCCGTTGCCCTGCTGGGCGTGCATGTCGCCCATGTAGACGCCGCCGCCCGGCACCTTGACCGGGCAGATCAGGATGGCGCCCTCGCGGACCGAGTTGGTGTCCATGTGGCCGTCGGTCTTGTGCCGCTCCAGCTCCTCCTTCGACAGCGCGTACTTGTGCGGGGCGTCGATCAGGAAGGCGCCGAAGTCGCCGCAGTTGTGCGAGTCCGGCAGGTCGCGCGACGGCGTGGTGCCGATGTTGCCCAGGAAGGGCTGCATGCGGGTGGCCAAGCCGGCCAGATCCGCCCGGGCGAGCGCCAGGATGGAGTGCTGCCTGGACTGGGCGGGAAGCTGGGCGGCCTGGCCGGCCTGACGGGCGATGTCGTCGGCGATCTCCTTCGACACGGTCAGCGCCACCCCGGCGGCGCGGTCCAGGACGATGACGTAGCCGTTGGTGAAGCGGAAGGCGTTCACCTCGGCACCGCAGACGTCGCAGTGCACCGCGTTGTCGCCGATCCCCTCGATGTGGCTCTCGGGGCTGTGGGTGCCGCAGACCGGGCACAGCTTGGCGACGAACGGGTCGCCGATGTAGCGGCCCTCGACAAAGCTCATGACGCCCGACGAGGTGGCGAGCGAGGTGACCTGCACCTTGTTCAGCTTCAGCGCGATGGCGTCACCGACCTCCGCACCCTCCACCGCCACCGGCTGGGTGACCTCGTGGCCGCCCTGGAACTTCGGGGTGATCATCGGCCCCCAGCAGCCCGGCGGCGTTCCGGTGCGGATGGTGCCGCCGTCGGCGACGGGACCCAGCATGCCCAGGCTGGGGCCGATGACGCCCCCGGTGTACTCGTAAACCTCGACGACGGTCTTGGCCGGGCTCTTGGCGATGGCTGTCATGTGCTTCCCCTGGCTTATCAGCGGTGCCGCCGACAATCGGCAGGGGAAATGATGGCGTGCCGCCCCGGTCCGGGTAAATTCGTGAAAGTTCCGTAAGGACCTAGGGGAAATCACCTAGTCGGCGGGGCGCGGCACCGCTCAGCCGCCGGTGGACAGCACCATGCGCACCATCTGCGCCACGGAATCGGTCGCCAGTTTCTCACGGATGTTGGTGCGGTAGATCTCCACCGTCTTGGCGCTGATGCCCAGCTCGAAGGCGATGATCTTGCTCGACTTTCCTTCGACCAGCTTGGCCAGCACGGCGTGCTCGCGCGGGGTCAGCGTCGCCAGCCGCTCCTTCGCCTCGATGCGCTGCCGCGCGCGCTCCAGCGCCTCGGCCCCGGCGCGCAACGCCGCCTCGATCGTGTCCAGCATGTCCTGGTAATTGTAGGGTTTCTGGATGAAGTCGAAGGCGCCCTTCTTCATCGCCCGCACCGACATCGGCACGTCGCCGTGCCCGGTGATGAAGATGATGGGCAGGGGGCAGTCGAGCTGCCGCAACCGTTCCTGCAGGTCCAGGCCGCCGATGACCGGCATCCGGATGTCCAGGATCAGGCATCCGGGCTGCGCCGGGTCGTAGGCGTTCAGGAACTCCTGCGCGCCGCGGAAGGCCAGCGCCCGCCGCCCGACGGATTCGACCAGCCAGACCAGCGATTCGCGAACGGAATCGTCGTCGTCGACCACATAGACGACGGGTTCGCGCGGATCCTGCGTGGGGGATGGGGGCTGCATGTCACACCGGATGGGCCGCCGCGGCCGGCTGCGACGGCAACAGCACATGGAAGACGGTCCCCTGGCCGGCCGGCGCGGTGACCCACACGTGCCCGCCGTGGCTGTCGATGATGGAACGGCACAGCGACAGCCCGATGCCGAGCCCGTGCTTCTTGGTGGTGTAGAAGGCTTCGAAGAGGCGGTCCGGGTTGATGCCGCCCAGGCCGGGCCCGGTGTCGGCGATCGACAGGCGCGCCCCGCCGCCGGCCGGCGCGGTGGACAGCGTCAGCCGCCGGTCGCCGTGCCAGTCCGTGTCCATGGCCTCGATGCCGTTGAAGGCGATGTTGAGGATGACCTGCTCGATCAGCACGCGGTGGCAGGCCACCGGCGGCAGGTCGTGGCGCAGGTCGTAGGTGACGTCCACCGCCGCCATCTCCGCCTTCAGCTCGATGAGCTGCGCCACGTCCGTGACGAGATGGGTCAGGTTCGTCTCTTCGCGCTGGTGATTGCCGCGGCGGGTGAAGCTGCGCAGCCCGGCGATGATCCGCCCGGCGCGCAGCGCCTCCGCCTGCGCGCGGTCGAGGCCGTGCAGCACGCTGGCCAACGTCCCCTGGCGATTCGACAGCCGTTCGACGCTGCCGCCGATGTAGTTCGCCACGGCGGCGATGGGCTGGTTGAGTTCGTGCGCCAGCGAGGCCGCCAGTTCGCCCAGCGTGCTCAGCCGGGCCAGATGCTCCACCTGCCGCTCCTGCGTGCGGGCGGCGTTCTCGGCACGCAGCAGGTCCGTCACGTCGCGGAAGTTGACCAGGAAGCCGCCGATGGCCGGATCGTGCCGCAGGTCCTTCACGAAGGCGTCGTGATGGCGCCAGCCCCCATCGCGGTGCAGGATGCGGTAGCTCAGCCGCCGCACCTCCCCGCCCCAGGAGACATCGCCGGCGCCGCGCAGCAGCGCCCTGACCTCGCCCGCGTCGGAGGGATGCAGGAAGGGAAGGACGCTTCGCCCCAGGACCTGCCGCTCGGTGAAGCCGAGGACGGAGGTGATGGACGGCCCGATGTAACGGACGCGCCCGTCGTCGGACACGATGGCGATGCCGTCCACCGCGTTCTCGATCAGGGTACGGTAGTAGCGCTCCCGCTCGACGAGGCGGCGTTCGGCCGCCTGCCGGTCGCTGACGTCGCGGAACGTGGCCAGCACGCGGCGCCCGCCCGGCCCGTCGATGGGCCTGAGGCGGACCTCCACCGGGAATTCGCGCTCCTGCCGGCGAAGCCGCCATTCGAAGGTCTGCGGCCCCTGCGTCAGGGCCGAGCGGATGCGCGACAGCGCGGCATGTGCATGGTATTCCGCCGCCGGGGCGCTGATCACGTCAACGGTGCGGCCCCTCAGCTCCTCCCGCGCCCGCCCGGTCAGTTCGCACGCCTGCCTGTTCATCGCCAGGATCCGCCCGGATCCGGCGTCGTGAACAAAAATCGCGTCCGACGAAGCATCGAAGACACAACAGTCCTGATTGACAATACAACGGCCTAGAAGAAACGCATTGATCTGCCCGCACGGCGCCGCGCCAAAGCGCCGAGTGTGCCTTCTGGGTTTGCGATAACGCTTTCCGATCAACGGTGTCTTCTCCAGTCTTCGGCGCTTATCCATGGTTACATTATGGAATTGTGACTATGTGTTGAAGGAACAGTCTGGTCAACGTTTATCTGGAGCTGTCCCGCGTCCGGCCGGACCGGCAACGACATGGAGAAGCGGGCGCCGGCCCCGGGCGCCGAGTCCACCCGAAGCTGTCCGCCGTGGGAATCGAGGATCGAGCGGCACAGCGACAGGCCGATGCCGAAGCCCTCGGGCTTGTCCGTGTAGAAGGCGTCGAAGATGCGGGCGATCTGCTCGTCCGACAGCCCGCAGCCGTTGTCGGTGATCGCCACGACGGCCTCGTCCTCCCGGCGCGCGGTCTCGATGCGCAGCCGGCGCGCGTCCTCGGGGGTATCCTGCATCGCCTCGATGCCGTTGACGGCGATGTTCAGGATGGCCTGCTCGATCAGCACGCGGTCGCACTCCACCGGCAGCGGCTCCGGCCAGAGCGACAGTGCGACGGACACGCCGCTGTCCCGCGCCCGCAGTTCCACAAACTCCTGCATGGCACCGGCGAGTTCGTTGAGGTCGGCAGGCTCGTGCTTGATCTCCGTGCGCCGCGTGAAGCTGCGCAGGCTGGCGATGATGCGCCCGGCCCGCTCCGCCTCGCGCAGCGTCTTTTCCAGGACGGGTACCAGATCCTGCGGCTCCATCACCCCCGCGCGCAGCCGCGCCAGCACCCCGCCGACGTAGTTGGACACCGCGGCGAAGGGCTGGTTCAGCTCGTGCGCGGTGGCCGAGGCCATTTCCCCCATCACCCCCAGGCGCGCGAGATGCTCCAGTTCGCGCTGATGCCGCCGCTCCCTGGCTTCGGCCTCCATCCGCTCCGTGACGTCGCGGAAGTTCACCAGGATGCCGGCGATGTTCGGATCGGCGCACAGGTTCTGGAAGGAGGCCTCGTGGACGCGGCGCTGCCCGTCGCGGTCGATCACGCCGTAGTTCATCCGCGTGGCCGGGCCGTCGGCCGTGAGCCTGCGCAGGGCAGCGCGGACCTGGGCCCGGCAGGCCGGATCGACGACATCGAAGAAGCTCCGCCGGACGAAGCCCGCCTCGTCGTAGCCCGTGAGCTTGAGGATCGACGGGCCGACGTACTTCACCCGGCCGCCGGGCTCAAGGATGGCGATCCCGTCGTCGGAATTCTCGATCAGCTTGCGGAAATGCAGCTCGCGCTCCGACAGCCGCCGTTCGTGTTCCTTGCGGTCCGAAATGTCGCGGGCGATCGAGATGACGCGGGGCCGGCCGCACATGGTGATGCTCTTCAGCTCCACCTCGACCGGGTATTCGCGTCCGTCGCGGGTGCGGTTCATCCACTCGATGCGCATGGCGCCGCGCCGGATCGTCTCGCGCATCACGCGGCGCACCGCCTGGTTGTTGTACCGGGACCCGTGCGCGCTGATGTCCGCGACGCTCAGCGTCTTGAATTCATCGACCGTGTAGCCGTTGACGCCGGCGGCACGCGCATTGGCGTAAATGATCGTGCCGTCCTCGTCGTGGACGACGATGGAGTCGGTGGCGTTCTCGCAGATGACCTGATAGTCGATGTCGCTGCTCATGGTCCTGCCGGATGAGGGGGCCGGGCGCCAGCCAAGGTTGAAGCGTAGCGTGGCGGGCGCCGGCCGGACAAGGCGGTTCCGGGCCGCTCCGGGCAATCGCTTGAAGACGCGCCTGATAGGGCCGTCCGACGACGCAGTGGATTTCCATGGGCAGAATGGACATCGGGTTGTGCGGTCCGCAACTCGGACTGCTCCGGGGTGATGTAGCCGAGAGCCGGGTGGAGCCGCGGTGTGGGGCACGTCCTCGGCCGGTGATC
This sequence comes from Azospirillum sp., assembly GCA_035629155.1. GTDB lineage: Bacteria > Pseudomonadota > Alphaproteobacteria > Azospirillales > Azospirillaceae > Azospirillum. Next base: position 24,200 of record DASPIO010000182.1, read on the forward strand.
GAACCGGTCCACCCCTTTGAGGCCAACGACGATCCTCTGCCGACACCGCTGGCGCACGGGGCGAGGAGTCGCCATTTTGGCAGCTACCGGGCCGTGGGCGTGTTCGTTGCCGGGCACCGGAGCTTGCCCTTGCGTATGCCCGGCGGGCGCTCCGGACGCTGACCGGAGCGACGCCGCCGAAGGCCGCCGAACCCAAGCCCGCTTCGGCATGAACCACGCGGGCCACCAGGAGCAGGAAACCACAGCGTCATGACGCGAATGCCCACAGCGTCCGATTCCTGGCTGCCGGCGATCCGCCGTTATCTGGCGGTGGTCGCGCTGGCCAACCTCGGCTGGGAGTTCGCCCACATGCCGCTCTACGCGCTGTGGCGCGACGGCACGGCCGCGGACATCGTCTTCGCCGCTGTCCATTGCACCGGCGGCGACATCCTGATCGCCCTGTCGTCCCTGGTTCTCGCCCTCGTGGTCGCCGGCACGCCCGAGTGGCCGCAGGTCCGCTTCCTCCCGGTGGCGGGCCTCATCCTGGCCACCGGCTTCGGCTACACGGTCTTCAGCGAGTGGCTGAACGTCGAGGTCCGCCGCTCCTGGGCCTATTCGGACCTGATGCCGGTGCTGCCGTGGCTGGGGACCGGCCTCTCACCGCTCGCCCAATGGCTGGTCGTCCCCGGGCTCGCCCTGTGGGCGATCCGGCCGGGGGCCACATGCCCCGCGGGCGTTCCCATCACCAGGGAGCAACGGCCATGAACGATCCGCACCACGACCATGCCCATCAGCATCACGATCGTCACCACGCGGCTGCCGGCCACGGCACGACGGTGAAGGACCCCGTGTGCGGCATGGACGTCGATCCCGAGCGGACGGCGCATCATGCCGAGCATGGCGGCGCCACCTACCACTTCTGCTCCGCGCGCTGCCACGACAGGTTCGTGGCCGAGCCCGAACGCTATCTGGCGCCGGCCGCCAAGCCGGCGGCGCCCGCGGAGCGCGGGCGTGCGTCCACGCGGACGGGCGTCATCTACACCTGCCCCATGCACCCGGAAATCCGCCAGGAGGGGCCGGGCAACTGCCCGATCTGCGGCATGGCCCTGGAGTCGGTCGGCGCCGGCGTCGAGGAGGGGCCGAACCCGGAACTCGTCGACATGACCCGCCGGTTCTGGATCGGCGTCGTGCTGACCGTGCCGCTGGTCCTTCTTGAACTTGGCGCGCACGTCCCCGGCTTGAACCTGCATGCCCTGATATCGCCTCAGGTGGCGCTGTGGGCGCAGGCCGCGCTGGCCACGCCGGTGGTGCTGTGGGTGGGCTGGCCCCTGCTGGAGCGCGGCTGGCGGTCGTTCGTGAACCGCAGCCTCAACATGTTCTCGCTGATCGCGCTGGGCGTCGGCGTCGCCACCGTGTTCAGCCTCGTGGCGACGGTCCTGCCCGGCATCTTCCCCGCTGGATTCCGCAACGCCGAAGGGCTGGTGGCCGTCTATTACGAGGCCGCCGCCGTCATCACCGTCCTGGTCCTCCTGGGACAGGTGCTGGAGTTGCGGGCGCGGGAGCGCACTGGCGGCGCCATCCGCGCCCTGCTGAACCTCGCCCCGAAGACCGCGCGCCGCATCCGCGACGCCGGTGACGACGAGGAGATCGGGCTCGACCAGGTGCAGGTGGGCGACCGCCTGCGGGTGCGGCCCGGCGAAGGCGTGCCGGTCGACGGCACGGTGCTGGAAGGGCGCAGCGCCGTCGACGAAGCCATGGTCACCGGCGAGTCCATGGCCGTGGAGAAGGAGCCCGGGGCGACGGTGATCGGCGGCACCATCAACCAGACCGGGGCGCTGGTGATTCGGGCCGAGAAGGTGGGATCGGACACCATGCTGTCGCGCATCGTCACCATGGTCGCCGAGGCGCAGCGCTCGCGCGCCCCGATCCAGCGGCTGGCCGACGTGGTATCCAGCTATTTCGTGCCGGCGGTCATCGTCGTCGCCATCCTGTCCTTCGCCGGATGGTGGCTTTTGGGTCCGCAGCCGGCCTTCGCTTACGGGCTGATCGCGGCCGTCTCGGTGCTGATCATCGCGTGCCCCTGCGCGCTCGGGCTGGCGACGCCGATGTCGATCATGGTGGGCGTCGGCAAGGGCGCCCAGAGCGGCGTGCTGATCAAGAACGCCGAAGCGCTGGAGCGCACGGAGGCGGTCGACACGCTGGTCGTCGACAAGACCGGCACGCTGACCGAAGGCAGGCCGCGCGTGACCGCGGTCATCACGGCCAACGGCTTCGACCAGGGGATCGTCCTGACGCTGGCGGCCAGCCTGGAACGGTCCAGCGAACATCCGCTGGCGGCCGCCATCGTCGCTTCCGCCAAGGAGCGGGGGTTGCCGGTCATGGACGTCGGCGACTTTTCCTCGGTCACCGGGAAGGGCGTCACGGGGCGCGTGGCCGGCCGGCAGGTCTTCCTGGGCAACGCCAAGCTGATGATGGAACTCGGCGTGGCGCCGGGCGACCTGGAAGCCCGGGCCGACGAGCTTCGCCGCGAGGGGGCGACGGCGCTCTTCGTCGCGGTCGACCGGATGCCGGCCGGGGTGATCGCCGTGGCCGATCCGATCAAGGCGAGCACGCCGTCGGCGCTGGAGACCCTGCGGGCGGACGGTGTGCGCATCGTCATGCTGACCGGCGACAACCGCACCACGGCCGAGGCGGTGGCGCGCACGCTCGGCATCACGGAGGTAGAGGCCGAGGTGCTGCCGGACCAGAAGCACGAGATCGTCCGCAAGCTGAAGCGCGAGGGCCGCGTGGTGGCGATGGCGGGCGACGGGGTGAACGACGCCCCGGCCCTGGCCGAGGCCGATGTCGGCGTGGCCATGGGCACCGGGACCGACGTGGCGATCCAGAGCGCCGGGGTGACGCTGGTGAAGGGCGACCTCGCCGGCATCGCGCGGGCGCGCACGCTGAGCCGGGCGACGATGCGGAACATCCGGCAGAACCTGTTCCTGGCCTTCGTCTACAACGCGCTGGGCGTGCCGGTCGCGGCCGGCGTGTTCTACCCGCTGTTCGGCTGGACGCTGAGCCCGATCATCGCGGCGGCGGCGATGGCGCTCAGTTCGGTCAGCGTCATCGGCAACGCCCTGCGGCTGCGCACGCTGCGTCTGTAGCCGGGCGTCTGTAGCCGGGCGTCTGTAGCCGGGCGTCCGTAGCCGGTCACCGTGACGCCGTGCTTCGCCATCCCGAACAGCGGCCGCCAGGGAACCCGAACCGCACCGGGGTGTTGTTCCATCCGTTCCATTAGAATCCGCTGGTATTTCCATGCCGCGGACACGCCGTTTCCTGCTGGCCGGCGCCGCGGGCCCCGTTCATGCCCCGCGGCCACACCCTCGAACACGAGGGCAACGGGCTGGTGGGACGATTCAACGTGATCCGAAGAGGACCATCCAGGAAAGGAAGCCGGACATGAGCTATCATTTCTCGACAAGCCTGAACATGCCTTTCGAGAAGGCGGTTTCGGTCACGACCGAGACCTTGCAGAAGCATGGATTCGGGGTACTGACCGAGATCGACGTCCAGGCCACCTTGAAGAAAAAGCTGGAGGTCGACTTCCGTCCCTACCGCATCCTCGGCGCCTGCAACCCGGCGATGGCCCATCGCGCGCTCCAGGCCGAGGACAAGATCGGCACGATGCTGCCCTGCAACGTCGTCGTCCAGCAGCGCGACGACGGCACGGTCGAGGTGTCGGCGGTCGATCCGGTCGCGTCGATGCAGGCGATCCGGAATCCATCGCTGGCGGACACCGCCGGCGAGGTCCGCCGCATGCTCCGGCAGGTGATCGACGATCTCGGCGCCCGGGGCTGACCCACGGCATGGGGCGGCCGCGCGCGCCGGAACCGTCATCAGGGAGGGGAACCTTGCTCCCCGCCTCCGCCTCCCGCGTGGAGAACCGGTTCTCCTGGGCCGGCTACCTGCTCGGCTTCGGACTGGGCGGGTTCTTCGACGGCATCCTTCTGCACCAGGTGCTGCAATGGCATCACCTGCTCAGCGCCCTCGACGGTCCCGCCTTCCGCGACCTCCGCGTCCAGGTCCTCGCCGACGGCCTGTTCCACGTCGTCATGTACGTCGTCGCGGCGGCCGGGCTTTGGCTGCTCTGGCGCACCCGGGACCAGTTCGCCCGGCCCGGAGCCGATCGGTGGATGTTCGCCAACACCTTGATCGGCTTCGGCGTCTGGCATGTCGCCGACAGCATTCTGTCCCACTGGGTCCTGGGCATCCATCGCATCCGCATGGATTCCGAAATCCCGCTGGTGTGGGATCTGGTCTGGTTTGCCGTCTTCGGAGTGGCCGTCGCCGCAGCGGGCTGGCTTCTCCGCCGCGGCGCCGGGCCCGGCACCCCGTCGGGCGGGGCACGGCGCCACGCCACCTCCGTCGCGCTCACGCTCGCCGTTCTGATCGCCGGCCCCGTGGCCGCCCTGCCTCCGCCGGACGTCAAGACGGCCATGGTCCTGTTCCGGCCGGGGATCGGCGCCGCCGAGGTGTTCTCCGCGGTCGCCGCCGTGAACGGGCACGTTGTCTGGAGCGATGCCTCGGGCGCACTCTGGGCCATCGGCCTGCCGGATACGTCAAAGGCCCGCCTGCTCTACACGCGCGGCGCCCTCCTCGTCAGCAACGGCATCGTTCCCGCCGGGTGCTTCGCCTGGTCCGGCGTCTAGGATGCAAGGGGGCTCCACGATCCTGCGGATCGTCGCGGCCGGCTGAGGCCGTCACGCGCCGGGCTTGCGGGCCACGAGATAGATCGACCAGAGCCGACCTGCCGTTGTGCCCCTGCCCCTCGGAGATGACGCTGTCGTGCTCCTCGATGTGCAGGATGTCGAAGCCGGCGAAGGCGGCCCGGAGCATATCGGCCGTGTACATGTTCCCGGCGTGCGGGGGGCCACCGGTTCCATAACGCAGTTGCTCGGGGCGGTAGCCCTGGAGCACAAGCAGGCCCCCCGGCGTGAGCGTGCGCGCGATCCCCTGGAAGATGGCGGCACGCAGGTCGGGCCCGGCGAACTGGATGAAGATCGCGGCGACGACGTCGAACCGTTCGGGTTCCCAATCCCAGTGTTGCAGGTCGGCCACCTGGGTCTTCAGCGTGACGCCCCGCTGTTCCGCCAGCCGTTGCGCCTTGTCCAGCGCCACCGCCGAGAAGTCGACCGACAGCACGTCCAGGCCTTGCTCGGCCAGCCAGACGCCGTTGCGGCCCTCGCCGTCGGCCACCGCCAGCGCCCGCCCGCCCGGCGGCAGCCGCTCCCGCTGCCGGGACAGGAAGGCGTTCGGCGCCGTGCCGAAGAGGTAGTGTTCGGCGGAGAACCGCGCGTCCCAACGCTCGCGTTCCGGGCTCGTCGTCATGGATTGAACTCCTCGTCCGTGTCAGGCTACTCCGCGGCGGCCGGGCAGGCCACCGCGTGCCGGCGCCGCGTCCACTCCCACGCCACCGCCGCCGCGGTGATGGCGGCGCCCGTGACCGCCAGATGCAGGCGGTACGGTTCGAGGTAGGCGAGCAGCAGATCCGCCCCGAAGGCGAACAGCAGGATCTTGTTGCAGGTCGGGCAGGCGATCCCCAGGAACCAGAGCACGCTGCCGAACCCGGCGCCGCGCACCGGGCAGCGCGGCCGCCGGATGGCCACGTAGACGCCGACCAGCGCGGCCTGGATGGCGAGGAGCCAGATCTCGAAACCCTGGGTCGGGGTCATCCGGACGAACACGGGATTCGCCCAGACGGCGGTGATGGTTCCCAGCACGGCGAAGGTGCCGATGGCCGCCGCCGCCCCCTGCGCCGCGCGCTTCAGGGCCGGTTCGTGGTTCGCGAGGATCATGTCGGTTGCTCCGCGCCCGCTCAGCCCTGCTTGCCCGCGTTCTTCTCGGCGCGCACCTTCGCGACGACCTCCTTCATGCTCTTCAGGTCGAGGCCACCGGGAACGAGATAGCCGCCGATGACGAAGGCGGGCGTGCCGCGAAGCTGCAGCATGGCCGCCTGCGCCGAGGCCTCCTTGAAGGCGGCGTCCACCTGCGCGTCCCGCTCCTTCAGGTCGCGCTCGGCCCGCTCCAGATCAAGGCCGGCGGCCGTCGCCGCCTGCCGGACCTTCGCCTCGTCGATGCGCCCGACGATACCCATCAGGGCGTCATGGACCTGTGCGTAGCGATCCTGCCAGCGCGCCGCGAGCGCGATCTTCGCCGCGTAGACCGAGGCGCCGCCGAACACCGGCCAGTGCTTGTGGACGATGCGGACGTTCCGGTCCTCGGCGGCCAATTGCTCGACCCAGGGGTGAACCTTGCGGCAGACCGGGCACTGGTAGTCGAAGTATTCCACCACCGTCACGTCGCCCTGCGGGTTGCCCAGAACCACCGCGCTCGGTCCCCGCGTCAGGGCGTCGGGGCCGAGTTCGGCCACCAGCGGCGGGGCCGCCGTCGCCAGGGTGGGTGCGACGAAGGACGTGATGGCCGCGGTCCCGGCGCCGATCGCGGCGGTGACAGCCAAGGCGGCGGCGACGGTCGTCGTGAGGCGGATGGCCATGATGGGCGCTGTGCTCCGTGTTCCGGACTGCCGGTAACTTTAGGGATATCTCATATGAGTGTCGCCCCACGGCGTTTCAAAGGGCCGTGTGCGCGAACCGTGTGTGCGAACCCCAGGGGGACCACTGCGCTTCGGCCTATTACGAAAATTAGATTGTTCTAATTAAGGGGACCCGGAATGATCGGGCCGCCCAAGCTTATGCGGCAACGGGTCGCATTGCGCGTTGGAAATTGCTTAAAATCCGTCTCATCGGAGGAGTGCCTGTGAACACGAAGAGTGCGTTGGCGGTGGCGGCCGTTCTGGCGTTCGGCGTCCTGTCCGAGCCGACAGTCCGCGCCGCCCATGGCGCGGACGTGCCGGCGAACGCTGTTGATCTGACAAAATGGACGCCGCCGGACATCGCCGCGGTGAAGGACGACGATCTCGGCAAGCTCATCAAGTACGGCTACGCGCTGACCACCGAGACCTACAAGCATATCGGTCCGGAGGTCGCCGAACCGGCCATGCGGTACGCCGGCAACAATCTTGCCTGCCAAAGCTGCCACCTGAACGCCGCGACGCAGCCCTACTCCATGCCCTGGACCGGCGTGCACGCCGTATTCCCCCTCTACCGTGCCCGCGAGGACGCGATCAGCACCATTGAGGAGCGGGTGAACGGCTGCATGCAGCGCTCCATGAACGGCAAGCCGCTGCCGCTCGACGGCACGGAGATGAAGGCGTTCGTCGCCTACATGAAGTGGCTGTCCACCGGTATTCCCGTCGGCGCGAAGGTTGTCGGTTCGGGCACGCGGCCGATCAAGGACCCGCCGCGCGCCGCCAGTCCCGAACGCGGGCGGCAGGTCTACGCCGATGTCTGCGCCGCCTGCCACGGCGCCGACGGCCAGGGTGTGCGCAAGGGCGAGGCCGGCGACCGCGAGGGCTACCAGTTCCCGCCGCTGTGGGGGCCGGACAGCTACAACGACGGCGCCGGCATGTACCGGGCGCTGACCGCGGCGGCCTTCGTGCGGCACAACATGCCGCTGGGCACGACCTACGAAGCGCCGGCGCTGTCGGACGACGACGCCTACGACGTCATCGCCTTCGTCAACAGCCAGCCGCGTCCGCACAAGGCGGGCATGGAGAAGGACTTCCCCAACCGCCTGCGCAAGCCGGTGGACATGCCGTTCCCGCCCTTCGCCGACGGCCTGCCGGCGGAGCAGCACAAGTACGGCCCCTACGACCCGATCCGCGCCAAGCTGAAGGAACTCGGCGCCGGCCGGTAACCGCCACCGTGCGGGCGCGGCGGGATCCCCGTCGCGCCCGTATGGCCGGGCGGTCACGGAACATCACGGTTTCGTGATATGCGGAATACCTGATGATCGGCGACGTCCAGGGAAGGACAATCAACGATTCCCTGGAGGATTCCATGCTTCGCATCCTGACGGTCGCGTCCGCCCTGTCGCTGGCCCTGGCCGCTCCGGCCGTCGCCGGTCCGGCCGCAGACATGGCCCGCGCCCACGTCGCCGCCATCGGGGCCGCCAACGTCCCCGAACTCACCGCCCAGTACGCGCCGAACGCGGTGTTCGAATGGGTCGGCGGGCCGCTCGACGGCACTTACCGCGGCACGGCCGAGATCACCAGTGTCTGGGCCAGGTTCGCCGGCGCGCAGGGCAAGCTGAAGGCCGACGTGAAGGACGTGAAGGAATTCGCCAACCCGGCCGGCGCCACGGTGGTGGCGAGCGTCGTCTTCCACGCCAGACAGCCGATCCCCGTGCTCTACACGCTGACCTACCGCAACGGAAAGCTGGCCAACGCGGTCTGGCAGATCGCGCCCCAGGTGGCGCAGGGTTACTGAGGTCTGGAGATGATGAACATGTCCTTCGTTTCACGTTTGGGCGCGGCCTTGCTTCTCGTGCTGCTGGCCGCCCCGGCCGCGGCCCAAAGCCCCGCTCCCGCCACCCTCAACGTCTACGGTCCCGGGGGCCCGCTGCCCGCCATGAAGGAGGCGGCCGCCGCCTTCGGGCAGAAACACGGGGTCACCGTGACCGTCACCGCCGGGCCGACGCCGCAGTGGCTGGACAAGGCCAAGGCGGACGCCGACGTGATCTTCAGCGGCGCCGAGAACATGATGACCGACTTCATCAAGGCCATGGAGGGCCGCATCGTCGAGGAGACGGTGGAGCCGCTCTACCTGCGCCCCTCGGTGATCCTGGTGCGCCCCGGCAACCCGAAGAAGATCGCCGGCATCCGCGACCTGCTCCAGCCCGGCCGCACGGTGATGGTGGTGCACGGCGCCGGTCAGGTGGCGCTGTGGGAGGACATCGTCGGCCGCACCGGCGACATCGCCGCGGTCAAGGCGTTCCGCCGCAACATCGTCGCCACCGCGCCCAACAGCGCCGAGGCGACCAAGCTGTGGAAGGACCGGCCGGAGATCGACGCCTGGATCATCTGGAACATCTGGAACGCCGCCGACCGCACGCCGACCGACGTGGTGCCGGTCGAGCCGGAGCTGCGCATCTGGCGCGACACCGGCGTGGCGCTCACCCGCCAGGGAGCGGAAAGGGCGGCGGCGCGGGACTTCGTCGCCTTCCTGAAATCGCCGGACGGCAAGGCGATCTTCGCCAGGTACGGCTGGGTCGAAAAGGCCGGCTGACCGGCCGCGCGGGCAGCCGTTACCGTCTGTTACGAAACGCCCCGCCGCCGGACATCAACCGGTTACAGGGTGGTGGTGTAATGGGGGCGTGATCGGAAGACAAACGGGGCCCGCGAGGACCCGGGAGGTTACCATGAGGACGATCCACACGGTCACGACCGCCATTGCCGCCGCGTTGCTGGTCGGCGGACTTGCGGTCCCGGTTCTCGGCGGCGACGTGGTGCGCGGCCGGGATCTGCTGACCACCGGGGAGTGGCAGACGCACCGCACCGAGATGCTGAACGCCACCACGCCGGCCGAGCGGCAGGCGGTGCGGCAGAAGATGCAGGAGCGTATCGAGCAGCGTGCGGCCGAGCAGGGCGTCACCCTGCGGCATCAGCTCGGAGGCGGCCCGATGCGCGCCTTCGGTCCCGGCTACGGCCCGCGCGGTTAGGGCCTGCACCCCACGAAGGCCCGGCCATCGCGCCGGGCCTTTTTTTCGTCAGCCGCGCTCCGCCACCCGCGCCAGCGTCGGGCGGTCGCACCGGTAGCGGTTGACGTCGAGTTGCGTGATGGCGGCCGTTTGCTTGAACTCGGTGATGACGCGGCTCACGGTTTCCGGGGTGAGGTTGAGGATCGCCCCGACGTCGCCGCGGCCGAACAGCTCGCACTGCGCATCCGGCCCCTCCTCGCCCAGCAGGAGGAGAAGCCGGGCGACGCGGCTGCGCGCGCTGCCCAGGCCGAACTCGACCAGCAGTTCGTCGGCGCGGTCGATGCTGGTCTGCCAGAGCTTGAACAGGCCGGAGGGCGATGCCGGCCCGCCGTCCAACATGCCGCCCACGAAGGAGGCGGGGATCCGGCAGAGCGTGGAATCGCGCAAGGCGACGGCGGAGTGCCGGTACGGGTGGCCGGTCAGGCATTCCAGGCCCAGCGCATCGCCGGGACGCAGCAGGCGCACCACCCGTTCCTCGCCACGGCGCGTGAAATGCGACAGTTTCAGGAGGCCCCGGCAGACGATGAACAGCGTGTCCGCGCGATCACCGGTACGGAAGACGGTGCGGTTGCGCGGGACGGCGATCTCCGGGTCCTGCTTCAGGGCAAGGCGCAGGTCGCCCGCGTTCAGCCGCTCGGACAGCGCCTGTTCGCACGCGCATTGGCGGCGGTGGCCGGTTTGGGCGCCGGTCGGGCCGGTCCGCGGGGAGTGGTCGAGGGAAAAGCCTGTGTGCATAGGGATCGGTCACCGGTCTGAACGGATCGATCGGGCGGCGCGCCACCGGTTCGGCCGCGCGTCGCGAGGGAAAGTGGACCGTTTCGGTACGACACAGGGTGCCGGATGCCGCCCACAATTAGCAAACCCTAATTTGATTGTGCGCTTATTTGTTGCGCCCCGGCGAAGGGCGGCGACCCGGCCGACGACACGCTGACCGGCGGCGTCGGTGCCGACCGCTTCCAGCGCTTCGGCCACGACACCGCCACCGGTTTCGACGCCGCGCAGGGCGACCGGGCGGCCATGGTGGTCTCCGTGGAAGGAGGCGCGGCCCGATCAATCGTCGTCTCAATCGTCGTCATCGTCATGGTGGCGGTCGCGGCGGTCGCGGACGCGGTCCCGGCCGAAGGCGACGCCATCGTCACGGATGATCTGGCTGGCCTGGATGGCGCCCCGGCGGACGCGACCGACGACGGTGACCGAGCTGCCGGCCTGGAGACCTTCGGGCAGGAAACCGCGGCTGGTCACGTCGATCTCGCCCTGGCCGTCGTTGAGGACGAACCAGGTCGCGTTGACCTTGCCGACGGTGCCGGCGACGGTACCGCCGCCGGCCTGGAGCACGTCGGCGATCGGCTGCGGGCCGGTCGGGGGCAAGGCGGCGTGGCGGTGATGGTCGCCGGCGTGGGCGACCCCGGACAGCGCCAGGGCGGCGAGCACGGCCAACGCGGTCAGGGGGGCGGCGGTCTTGAGCATGGCTTCACCTGGGGGTTCGGAGGAGCGCCGGAGCGCTTGATGGGCCACACACTGCCGCAGCCGACCTGAGGCGAACCTGAACGGCGCGTTCATCCGGTGTTCAGGAAGCGCGGCCGGGCTGCGGCACGCCGTCGCTCCCCCCCTTCCTGGCGCTGTCGGTCCCGGCCATTGGGGCGTAGAGTCTCCGCACCGGCCGGCGCCCCGCGCATCCGGGGCTTGGCCACCGATCGCCACCGGAAGGAGGCCGAACATGAACAGGATCGCCATCGCTGGAGCGTTCACCGCCGCACTGTTGCTGGCGACCCCCTGGGGCGTGTCCGCCCAGGGGCAGGGTCAGGCGCAGCCGGGCGGGCAGGCCCAGCAGCAGAAGCAGGAGCCGATCTTCGGCAGCCAGTTGATGACCCGCGAGGAGCGGGCGGCATACCGCAGCAAGATGCGCGCCGCCAGGACGCCCGAGGAGCGCGCCCAGCTTCGCAGCGAGCACCACGACCAGATGGTGGCCCGCGCCAAGGATCGCGGCGTCACCCTGCCCGCCGAACCGCCGGCGGGCCGGCCCCGCGGCCCCGCGGCCAGCGGCATGGGCGGGGGTATGGGAGGCGGCATGGGGCCGGGTTCGGGCACGGGTCCCCGCGCCGGGCAACCGCCGGGCTGATGCCGAGGACGGATTGCTGAGGGTGCGCCGGCCGAAGGAGGACACCGTCGGGTGCGGTCGGCGACGCCCACCTGACGGCGCCGAAAGGGCGGTTCCTATTGGCGGGCCTGATCCTCGCCCGCCCCGCCGAGGGTGCGCTGACAAACCTTTTCCTTCGCCAGCCGGCTCCAGAGCGAGACGCCGATGTCGATCCGGGGGTCGGCCAGGGGGCCGCGCACGTCCACCGGCACGGTGATGTCCAGCAGGCGCCGTTCCTTGGGCCGGGGGACCAGCGTCAGGTCGATCGTCTCGTTGCCCAGGTCGACCTGGCCCTTTCCACGCAGGACCATGTCGGGCGTCACGAAGACCATGGTCTTCGGATCGATCAGGCCGTTCTCGATGTCGAAACGGCCGACGACGCAATCGACCGGCCGCACCTCGCCTTCGGAGAACAGGAAGCCCAGCGCCTCCCCGAAGCTCACCGCCATGGCGTCGATGAGCCTGGTGGTGAACTGCCCCTCCGTCACGAAGAAGCGAGCGGTCCCGTCCAGGTTTTCCGAGAGGTCCTGGAGCGTCCGGCCGTCCGACCGCAGGTCGAGGGTGCCGTTGACGCGGCCTTGAACCCGCTTCGACACCCGAAGCGCGCTCATCACCGCGTCCATGCTGACCGCGTCGAGGTCGATGCTGGCGCCGAGCGCCGGCGGGGACGGATTGGCGTCCGCCGTGACGGTCCCGACGATGACGCCATCCGCAAACTCCAGGCGCAGGCGATCGAGACGCAGGACGCCGTTCCGCAGGCTGGCGTCCACGCGGGCGCCGCCGACCGGCAGCGCCGTACCCGCGACGTCGCCGACGCGGACGGTCGCCTCGGCGGCGACGGAGCGCAGCGCGTCGAACGGCAGCGGAACGGGCGGGATGACCTGTCCACCGCCGCTTTCCACTTCGCCCATGGACGGCGTCGCCTGACGAAGGCTGTCCAGGGCGAGCCGTGGCAGGGTGAGGTCGGCCCGCACCATCGGCACCCCACCGGACACGTCGACCGACACCCTCCCCTCCACCCGCGTGTCGCCCACCGTCGCCTGGAGGCCGGTGGCGCGCACGCGCGCGTCTTCCCCCCCGTAGCGCAGGTCGGCGTCGATACTGTAGGCCGGCGTCTGCGGTGGAGCCTGGACACCGGCCAGCGCCAGCAGTGCCCCCACCTCCGGCCCCTCGCTGTGGACGTGCAGGACGAGGCGCTCGCCGGCGCCACGCAGCCTCGCGGTGCCGCGCGCCCGCACGGATGCGGTGCCGATCTCGCCCGACAGTTCCACAGGAGCGGCATCGGCGTCGTTCGGCGCGTCGACCCGCAGGGTGAGGTGCATCGGCTGGCCGCGGACCTCGCCGTCGACCGTGGCCTCGGCCGTGCCGGTCGCGTTGGCCAGAAGCCCCTCAACGGTCCGCCCCTGGCTGCGGATGCCGACGGTGCCGGCGACCGTCCCGTCGACGGGCCCGGCGACCACTGGCCCGGCGACCACTGGCAGGACGCCCACCGGCACGCCTCGTCCCGCCGCGTCGAACGCCAGGGTCGGTGGATCCGCCGTCGCATCCACCCGCAACGTCCCGGTGACCGTACCCTGGGCCAGCCCGACGCGCAGCGGGTCGACCAGCAGCTTGCCGCCGTTGAGGACCACCGACACGGTGGCGCCGCGCAGCGGCAGGCCGGGGGCCTCGATCCGCGGAGCGCGTACGGTGAGGTCGGCGTTCACCGCGTGCAGCCACTCGAAGGGAAGCCTCCGCTCCCCGCCATCGCGGTCCCGCTCCTGTCCGTCACCCGGCGTTCCCAGATCGCGCAACTGGTCCAAGGCGAGGGACGTGGCGACGAAGTCGCCGGCAACCGTCGGCTTCGGCCCCCGAAGGTCGAGCGTCAGGGTTCCGTTCGCCTCGCTTTCCCCGAGGCGGGCATGGAGCGCTTGCGCCTCCCACCGCGCCCCCTGCTTGACGATGTGCGCGTCGGCACGGAAGGGGGGCGTGGAGCCGGTCGCCGCGCCCGCCAGCGCGAGCAGCGGTTGCAGATCCTCACCCTGGACCGAGACGCGCAGGTCCGCCGACAGCGTGCCGAAAAGGCCGGAAACCCGGCCGGCGACCTTCGCGTGCGCCGTCCCGACCGAAGCCGTCGCCTGGAGCGGAAGGTCGCCCTCGCGCGACTGGCGCAGCGATCCGGCCTCGCCGCTGAAGCGGACATCCTGCGGCGGCGGCATCGATGGCCCGGTCGCGATCCGCCCTTCCCCTTCGAACGTGATGGGCGCGTCCGCGTCCGGCGCTTGCGCCCGCAGCCCGTGCAGCCGGATCGTCGGCACCCCGTCGGCCCCCGCCTCCCGGTAGGTCAGGCTTCCCTCCACCATTCGGAAGCTCCGCAGTCCGAGCAGGTCGCCGGTGCCGCCGGACGACGCACCCGAGCTGGACGTCAGCCCCTGCCAATTGGCCTCGCCCTGCGCGTTGACCGCCAGGGAGACCGCCGGAGCCGTCACCACGGCGCGGGGAAACGCGACCGATGGCGGGAAAAGGCCGGTGACGGCAACCGCCGTCCGGATCCGCTCGGCGCGAAACATCGACGGCTCCTCGGCCCAGGCCGCGTTCTCGACGGACACCTCCGTCAGCTCGATGGTCGGCGGCCACGCCCACTCCGCGATCTCGGCCCGGCCGATCTCGACGGCGCGGCCAAGCGCCACCGTGGCGGCCTTCTCGATCATGAACGCCATGGCGCGGCCGTCCACGACGGCAACCACGAGCAGCACGGCGGCCACGCTGAGGACGAGACCCAGCAGGCCGCCGACGGTGGCGATGAGGATCTGCACGGCACGAGGCATTGGCCACACCCACGGGACGGAGGAAGGGGATCTGCCTGGTCCAATCGGGAAGACGGCGGGCGGTTCCGCGGCGCGGTCCCCCGAACTCTCGTCATGCCTCGCCGTTGAACCGGAATGGCACCCCTAGCCACCGCGAGGAATGATCATGGATCACCGACTTGGCCACGCAGCGTGGCTTGGCGACCGGGCCTTCGTCCGTCGCTGCCTCATCGCGCTCGCCCTCGCCGCGCTGGCGTTCCTGCTCTGGCGGGCCTCCAGCGTGCTGCTGCTGGTCTTCGGGGCCGTTGTCGTCGCGGTCGTCCTTCGGGCCGCCGCCGACCTCGTCGCACGCCGCACGCCGGTGCCGGAGCGCTGGTCCCTGGCCGTGGCCGGTCTCGCCATCCTCGCCCTGCTCGCCCTCGCGGCCCTGCTGTTCGGCTCGCAGATCGCCGCGCAGGGGGGACGGCTCGTCCAGCAGCTGCCCTCGACGCTCCAGTCGGTGATGCAGCAGTGGGGGCTGGCCGGCAGCCTGGACCAGATGCTCCAAGGCAGGGGATCGGGGCTGTCGGGAGACATCCTCTCCCGCATCGGCTCCTTGGGCATGACGGTGGTCGGCGCGCTCGCCGACCTCCTGCTGATGGTCGTCGCCGGCGCCTTCCTCGCTTCCGATCCCCGCCTCTACCGGCGGGGGCTCGTGAAACTCTTTCCCCCCCGCGAGCACGAGAGGGTCGAGGATGCGCTCCTGGACGCCGGACGGGCGCTGCGCCTGTGGCTGGCCGGCAAGCTCGCCACGATGGCGCTGGTGGCGGTCCTGACGGCCGCGCTCCTGTGGCTGGCCGGGGTGCCGTCGCCGCTGGCGTTGGGCCTGCTGGCGGGGCTGGCGGAATTCGTCACCTTCGTCGGGCCGCTGGTCGCCGGGGCCATCATCCTGATCGCCGCGCTGGCCAAGGGGACCACCACGCTGATCTGGGCCTTCGTCGCGGTGGTGGCGATCCAGCAGCTCGAATCCAACGTCATCACTCCGCTGGTGCAACGGCGCGCCGTCGATCTGCCGCCGGCGATCGCCCTGTTCTCGGTCCTGGCGTTCGGCGTCCTGTTCGGCTCGCTGGGCCTGCTGTTCGGCGTCCCGCTCGCCGTCGTGGCGTACGTCCTCGTCAAGAAGCTCTATGTCCGGGAAACCCTGGGCGAGGCGACCCGGGTTCCGGGCGAGGCGTGAGCGGAACCGCGGTTCCGGCCGGACGGTGCCGGCCGCCTCCACCCGTCCGGCAGGCGGGGCGCCGGCCGCGAAAGTCCCGGGAACGACCCTTGCGCGCCGAAGTTGGCCCAATGCAGGCCGCACCACTTCCTGCGGCCGCGCGAGCGAACGACAGCCAACGTGGAGGCCGACGATGCGCGCGCTACCGGGACACCAGGCATAGACCGCACCCCATGGACGGCCTTCTTCCCAAGAGGGGCACGATCGTGAGCGGCGTGATCAAGCTCCTTCCGCACGAGCCGCTCATGCCGTTGCTTCGCTATGGGCTGGTGGCCGGCATCGTCGGCTCTATGGCGCTGCTTCAGTATGCCTTGGGAACAACCTTGGAAGGGCACGTGTTCTTCATGTTTTTTCCTGCTGTCTTCTTCGCCGGCCTGATGCTCGACCGGTGGTGCGGGGTGTTCGCCGTCGGCCTGAGCGCGCTGACCATCGCGTGGTTCTGGCTTGAACCGCTCGGCACGCTGTGGATCGCCAACGCCGGAGACGCCCTCGCCCTGCTGCTGTTCGTGATCGGCGGCCTGATCGTCGCCACGGTTACCGAAGCCCTCCATGAATCGCTGGAGACGCTCCACAGGGTCCGCAAGGAGAGCGAGGTCCTCGTCCAGGACATCCACCGCCGCATCCGCAGGGACGTGCAAAGCGTGTCGCCGCTGCGCCGGCAAGGGAAAGGGCGCACATCGGACAGCGATGCCGTCGACCGGGCCGTGGAGCGCATCGGCATCCTCTGCCGTGCCTACACCTGCCTGCGCCCGGATCAGAGGGGCGTGACCATTGACGCGCGCAGCTTCATCGTGGGGCTGGTCGAGGATCTGGGGCTGGCCATGGCCGGCGTGCGGCCGATCATCGTGCGGGCGGCGGCCGAGGACGCCGAACTCGGCATCGACTGCGGGGTCAGGCTGGGCATCATCATCAACGAACTGGTGGCCGAAGCCTTCAGGCACGCCTTCCCCAGCACGGATCTGGGACACATCGACGTCACCTTCCGGCGTGAGGATGACGAATACGTGCTGACCGTCGCCGACAACGGCATCGGGGTGACCGAACTCGTGGACGAGGATGGCGCGGAATACGCGCTCGCGCAACGGCTCGCCCTGCAGCTCGAAGGATACCTCGACGTGCGGAGCGAGCACGGGGTTCGGGTGTCGCTGCGTTTCCCCCTCCGCGCCGCTACGGCGGCGTGAGGGGGGCGGATGGGGCCGCCCCGATGCGGCCGTGGCCTCAGGTTCCGAGGTGCTTTTTCAGGAACGCGATGGTGCGCGAATGAGCGAGTTCCGCCTCGCCGCCGGAGTTCCCGCCGCCCACGCCCGACGGCGCGCGCCGGATGCCGCCGTCGAACACGGCGCCCTCGTAGACGTAGGTTTCGTGCGGCACGCCGGCCGTGTCCGGCACCTCGCCCAAGGCGCGGTCGGCCGCCTTCCTGTGCAGGAGCACCGGCACACTCACCGTGCCGCCGGCCGGCGACGTGCCGGGTGGGGGATCGAAGGCCACCACGGCGTCGAGGGCCGGGGCGCGCGACGCGAGCCGGATCGCCAGCCCTCCACCCCAGCCGAACCCCACGGCGCCGATCTCCCCGGTCGCGAAGCGATTACCGGCCAGATAGGTCATGGTCGCGAGCAGGTTCTGCGCCACGTCGTCGAGGTTCAGGCCGTCAATCATGGCGCGGGCGCGTTCGGGGTCCTTCGGGGTTCCCCCCAGAGGGGCGAGAAGGTCCGGAACGATGGCGACGAATCCGGCAGCCGCAAACCGCCGGGCCAGATCCTCGTAGAAGGGTGTCAGGCCCCGGTCGCCGTGGATCACCATGACACCCGGCGCCTTGGCCACGTCTCCCCGTCGCACGACGAACGCACGCATGGTTCCCGTCGCCCCGGGATAATCGACCGTCTCGGCGGCGAGGGCCGGGTCGGCATCGGCGCCCGCCGCCGGGTCGAAGACCCAGGCGGATCCCAGCGCGATCCCGCCCAGGAGGCAGGCCGACCGTTCCAGAAATACCCGGCGCGTGTGACCGGTGGCGGCTGCGGGGCCGCGGTGGCTGCCGGTGTACCGGATCACGGATGCTCCTCCATTGCTGTGCCGACCAGGGCCGGTCCGCGGACCGCCGGCGGAAAACCTCCCTCTGGGCAACCCTCCCGGCGGCGAGCGGTTCCCGGCCCACCTGCGGTGCAGGCCCGTTGCCCCGGGGGCCGGACGCGAGGGAATTGTTGGGCGCGGATCTCGTTGGCCTGGCATACGGCCGAACCGAACTAGGGAGGTTTCGATGCTTGCCCGACGTCTCTTCACCGCCTGCGGCGCCCTGGCGCTGGCCACCGCCGCGCCGGTCTTCGCCCAGCAGTCCGGCGCCCAGCAGCCCGGCGCCGCCACGGACCGGGAATTCGTGATCAACGCCGCGCTGAGCGGCATGGCCGAGGTGCAATTCGCCCAGGCCGCTCAGGAAAAGGCCACCGCCGGCCCCGTCAAGGAATTCGCCGCGCACATGCTGGACGACCACCGCAAGATCAACGATCGCCTGCGCCAGCTCGCGCAGAGCGAGGGCGTGCGGCTGCCCGACAGCATGAACGCCGCCGACGCGGCACGGCTCAAGTCGCTCAAGCAACTCGACGGGGTCGCCTTCGACTACCGCTACATGGGCGGCCAGGAGGAGGCCCACGAGAACGCCGTCCGCCTGTTCGAGGAGGAACTGGCCAACGGCAAGGACCCCGAGGTCCAGAAGCTGGCCCGCGAGACGCTGCCGACCCTGCTCAACCACCTCATGAGCGCCAAGGTCATCAGCTACGATCTGGCCCGCGGCAACCCCCGCCTGTCGCAAGGCGGGCCGATGGAAACCACCGGCAGCGCCGGATCCACCATCGTCACGCCGCAGGCCCCATCCGGTACGCCGAAATAGTCCGCCGGGCGCGACGCCGGGGAACCGCGGACGGCGCCCGCAGTTGGCCCGGCGGGGCGCGCCTCCCCCGCGCCCCTTTCTGAACCCGTAGCCCGAACCCAAAGAACACAGAGGAGGGACAGTCATGAATCGGCTTCTCGTCACGACCATCCTGGCGGCGGGACTTGCTTCCCCCACCGTCCTCGCCCAGCAGTCCCCGTCGTCCGGGGCAAACCCGCCCGCCCCGACGCAAGGCCGGAACCAGACCCAGGCCCAGGCGGCCAACGTTCCGAACCGCATACAGCTGACCTCGGCCAGCGCCATCGCCGGACAGCGGGTGCTCGATCCCATGGGGCAGGAGGTCGGCGAGGTCGAATACCTCCTGATCGACCCGCAGACCGGGAACGTCCGCTACGCGCTGGTCGGCTCCGGCGGCGTCTTCGACATCGGCGAGGACGTCACGCCGGTGCCGTGGTCGAGCCTCACCGTCACGCCGGGCGAAAACTACGGCGCCGTGACGCTCCATTCCGATCTCGACAAGCTGCGCCGGGGGCAGCGCTTTTCCCGCGGCGACATCCAGAGCCTGACGGAGCCGGCGCTGGTCACGCGGATCTTCGAATACTACGCGCCCCTTCCGAACAATCAGATGTCGGGGGGCCAGATGTCAGGGAGCCAGAATTCGGGGGATCAGGCATCGGGCAGCCAGGGCTCAGGCTCTTCGTCTTCGGGAACGCAGCAGCAGGCGGCGGGCGGATCGGGTGGCGGCGGGCCGGACCAACGGACGGCATCCTCCCCGCAGGGACAAGGCCAGCCGGCCCAGAACCAGCCGTCACCCGGACAGCCGATGATCCTCGTGGGACGCGAGTACGTCACCACCCTGGCGCCGCCGGCACTCATCTCGCCCAACGAGATCCGCGGCTCCACCGTTTTCGCCCGGACCGGCGAGGACATCGGCGACATCGACCAGATCATGATCGACGTGCAGCGCGGGCAGGTGCCCTACGTGCTGGTGGGACGCGGCGGCTTCCTCGGCATCGGCGAGGACTGGGTGGCGGTACCCTTCCAGGCCCTGTCCTGGTCGGCGACGCAGGAAGGCTTCATCCTCAACGCCAGCGAACAGCAGCTTGAGGACATGGAGGTGCTGCCCAAGGAGAACCTGCCGGCCCAGGTGCGCACCAGCGACCTCAAGAAACTCTACGACCACTTCGGCGTGAAGCCCTACTGGAGCAAGCAGGGCTGACGTGCGCGGATGGAGACGCAGCGCACGGCCTCGGACCGTCCCGGTTCCACGGCAAGCCGGTGAGCCGGGGCTCCACCGGGGTTCGGCGCCGCGGCGGCATGTCGCCGGGGGGACGGCGTCCGGCGTCTGTGCCGGGGAGGAGTGGCAGGGACACCGGACGCCGCCGGCCCACCACACGCTCCCCAGCCGGCCGTCCGGCGCCCGGTGCCACCGGGCGGGAGGAGACACACCGCACGACCGGGACGCCGGACGCCGGCGAAACCGCTGCGGCGACCCGAGGCGCAGCGGCGGGAGGGGTGATGGGTTCGGGTGCCATGCCGGGCCCGCCGTTGGCAAGCGGCTCCACGGCCATGGCGTGTTCACGTTTGGAGACGCTCTCCTGGATTCGCGGCGCCGGTTCCGGGGGACGACGACCGTCCGCCCGCCATACGGGCATGCGCCGCGTCGCCTCGTGGTTCCGCAGTTCGGTGCGGGCGCGGGACAGGCGCGAACGGACGGTGCCGATGGACACGCCCAGCGCCTTCGCGGCCTCCTCGTAGCTGAGGCCGTCGAGCACGACGATGCGGATCAGCTCGCGATGGTTGGG
>DASPIO010000183.1:0-47831 GCA_035629155.1 Azospirillum sp.
GGCGCGGCATGAAGCGGTTCCATTCCAGGTGTAGAGCGGCACGCGAAGCGTAACGGTCGGCGTCCGCTCCGGCAGCGTCAGGGTTGCGAACTTCTACGGGGTGTTGGTTACGACGTTATGAACGATCCATCAAACACAACATACCCCACTGGCCCCCTGAAAGCTTTCGCCCACGGGGGGTCTGCAAGGCGCGATGACGCCGTCGGCGATGCCTCCGGCGGCGGCAGCACATATCACATTCACACCGGCGTGTCATCCACGCTGAGCACCGTTTCCGGGCTAGCTTCTCCGGGTCAACTTATCCGGATGATCTGTGTTGTGCTTTGGGATACCGTGCTGGGTATCACTCCAAGGAGGACAAATCAATGAGCAAAGAATCGCACATCGCTGCGCTGCGTCAGCGGCATGCGGACCTCGAAGAAAAGATCCGCCAGGAGGAGGCACACCCCGCTTACGATCACGTCGCCGTGTCGAAGCTGAAGGCCGAGAAGCTGCGGGTGAAGGAGGAGATCGACCAGATGCTGGCGGCCTGAACGCGCCGCCGCTTCACTGGCGATCCGTTCCGTGGCGGGATCATTCCCGCCACGGAGATACCCCATCCGAACAGCCGGCCACTCCGGCGGCAAACACGGTGAACTTTCGTTAACCTATATGTGTGCGAATAACGTCCTGTACAAGCCTCCCCAACACGGAGACGCGGCATGGACGCCCGGCCTTCTCCCGCCTCCCGCGGCACCCGGACCACCACCGGGATCCAGCGCGCCCTGAGCGCCGCCGCCGACCTCGGCCACTTCGCCGCCACCGGCACCAGCCCCCACCAGCGCCCGTCCCTGTCGCTGCCGGTCGTCCGTGCCCTGGCCGTGCGCGCGCTGGCCGAACGAGTCGCCGCAACCATGGGTGTCGCCGACACGGAGGCGCTGGCGGGCCAGCTCATGCTGGTGACGCGCCACCACCGCGATGGCGCCGCCATCGCCGGGGAACTGGCCCGGCGCTTCGGCCGCCCCGCCGACGCGGCGGTGGCCGCCGTTCTCGACGATTTCACTTACGAACTGCTGCTGGCGCACGACCGGCTGGTCGCCGCCTGGGCGGCGGCGCACGGCATCCGGCCGGCACTGTCCCACGGCGAGCGCATCCGCGTGGTCACCAACGACCACGCATGGCGGCCTGTGGAGGTGATCGGTGAGATCGTCGGCGTCGACCGTGCGCACGCCAAGTACCACGTGTTCAGCGCGGCCCTCGGCCACAGCCTGGACGGCCCCGGCCCGGCCTTCCGCGCCATCCCCTTCGAAGATGTCCGCGCTGCCGGCGAGGAACCCACCCGCGACGCGGCGTAAGGGCAGCCCCGCGCAACGCGCCGCTGGCCTCCGGCGCCGGTTTCGGCTTTCCTGTTCGCAATCAACGGAATTGCGGAGGAAACGATGGCGCACAGGATCGCGGTGATTCCCGGCGATGGAATCGGCAAGGAAGTGGTGCCGGAAGGGCTGCGCGTGCTCGACGCGGCGGCCGGCCGGTTCGGGATCGCGTTCCGCTGGGACCATTTCGACTGGAGCTGCGACCATTACCTGAAGCACGGCCGGATGATGCCGGACGACTGGCGCGAGCGCATCGGCACGCACGACGCCATCTACTTCGGCGCCGTCGGCTGGCCGGCGGCGGTGCCCGACCACGTGTCGCTGTGGGGGTCGCTGCTGAAGTTCCGGCGCGAGTTCGACCAGTACGTCAACCTGCGCCCGGTGCGTCTGATGCCGGGCATCCCCTCCCCGCTCGCCGGCCGCAAGCCGGGCGACATCGACTTCTACGTCGTGCGCGAGAACACCGAGGGGGAGTACTCCTCCGTCGGCGGCCGCATGTACGAGGGCACCGAGCGCGAGGTCGTGTTCCAGGAGTCCGTCTTCTCCCGCAAGGGCGTCGACCGCATCCTGAAGTTCGCCTTCGACCTGGCGCAGAAGCGGCCGAAGAAGCACCTGACCTCGGCCACCAAGTCCAACGGCATCTCCATCACCATGCCCTACTGGGATGAACGGGTGGAGGCGATGGCCAGGAGCTATCCGGACGTGCGCTGGGACAAGTTCCACATCGACATCCTGTGCGCCCACTTCGTGCAGCGCCCGGACCGCTTCGACGTGGTGGTGGCTTCAAACCTGTTCGGCGACATCCTCTCCGACCTCGGCCCCGCGTGCACCGGCACCATCGGCATCGCGCCCAGCGCCAACCTCAACCCCGAACGGAACTTCCCGTCCCTGTTCGAGCCGGTGCACGGCTCCGCGCCGGACATTTACGGCAAGGGCATCGCCAACCCGATCGGCCAGATCTGGTGCGGCGCCATGATGCTGGAACACCTCGGCCACGAACAGGCGGGGGCGGCGGTGCTGAGTGCCATCGAGACGGTGCTGTCCGACGGCCCCCGCACCCCCGACATGGGCGGTACCGCCACCACCGCCGACGTCGGCAAGGCGATCGCCGAGGTTGTGGCGAAGGGGTGACGCCGCAAAGGGGAGCGCCGTTCAGCCCTCCCGGTACTCGCGCGCCAGCTTGACGTAATGGCCGGCGTCGAAGGACAGGAATTCGACGTCGGCCGGGGTCAGGTCGCGCATGTAGCGCGCCGGGCTGCCGCCCCAGAGCTGGCGGGAGAGCACGCGCTTGCGCGGGGTCACCACGGCCCCGCCCGCCACCATCGCCTCACGTTCGACGACGGCGGCGTCCAGCACGATGGCGCCAATGCCGACGAGGCAGCCGTCCTCCAGCGTGCAGCCGTGCAGCCGCACCCCGTGGCCGATGGTGACGCCGGAACCGATCACCGTGGCGTGCTCCTCCAGCGTGACATGCACCATGGTGCCGTCCTGGATGTTGGTGCGCTCGCCCACCCGGATGGAGTGGTCGTCGCCACGCAGCACGCAGCCGTACCAGACACCCGAATCCGCGCCGATCTCCACATCGCCGATCACCGCCGCGCCCGGCGCCACGAAGGCGCTCTCCGCGATTCGCGGCCAGACGCCGCGGAATGGCCGGATGATGGCGCCGGGATAGCGCGCGGCGAAACCGGCGGCTTGGGAACCTGTGTTCGACATGCTGTCTCGTCCTCCTGATGCATCTGTGCAAGGCCTTCCCCGCGGTGACGATAGCGGAGCCACAGAAAAATCGCTCCCGCAGCTTAAAGTTCCGTCTCAAGACTATCACGACTCGAGACTTCTTCCATTGAAGTGGCGCGGCTTCCGTGCGACTTTGCCCCTGGGATGAGATGGGTCTTCGAACACGTCCGGCTCCGCCACGGCGACCAACGGCAATGACAAGAACGACGGTGCACCGGGCCTTGGTCCTTCTTCTGCTCCTCGCGTGGTCGCCGATGGCGGCCGCGGGCACCGAGGACTCGCGCCCGGTGCGCATCGGCGTCCTTGCCTACCGCGGCGTCGCCTCGGCGCTGGCACAGTGGGGTGCCCATGCCGCCTATCTCGACGCGCGGCTGGCCCCGCGCACCTTCCGGATCGTTCCCCTGGGCTACGACGAGCTGACAAAAGCCGTCCACGACCGCACGGTCGACTTCGTCATCACCAACACCGGCCACTATACGGAGTTGGAACTGACCGGCGGCGTCTCCCGCATCGCCACGCGGCAGTTGCACAGCCCGAACGGCACCCTGGACCGCTTCGGCGGCACCGCCGTCGCGCGCGCTGGCCGCGACGACCTGAGCAGCTACCGCGACCTGCGCGGGCAGTCCCTGATGATCCCCGACCGTTCCAGCCTCGGCGGCTGGCAGGTGCACGCGGGCGAGGCGCTGGAGCAGGGAATCGACCTGCGCCAAGCGCCCCGTTCGATCGCCGAGACCGGCAATCACGAAACGGTCGTCCTGGGCGTGCTCGAAGGCCGTGCCGACGCCGGATTCGTTCGCTCGGACCTCATCGAATCCATGGCGGCGCAGGGCAAGATCCGCCTCGACGACCTCAAGATCCTCAACCTGCGGCAGGAGCCGGATTACCCCTACGCGCTCAGCACCCGGCTCTATCCGGAATGGCCGCTGGCGCAGGTCACCGGAACGCCCGACACGCTGGCGCGCCAAGTGCTGATCGCGCTCCTCAACCTGCCGGCGGACAGCGAGGCGGCTCGCGCCGCCGGCCTGCATGGATGGGCGGTACCGCTCAGCTACAAGGCGGTGGACGAGTTGTTCCGCAGCCTGCGCATCGGCCCCTACGCAACCGTCCGCTTCGCCTTCCACGACGTGCTGCTGCGCTATCCGCTGATCGTGGCGGGCGGCGCGGCTGCCGTGATCCTGCTGCTGTCGGGGGCGCTCTGGCACATCGCGCGCTCCCGCCGCCTGCTGCGCGACGAGGTGGCGCGCCGCGCGGAAGCCGAACGGTCGCTGCGCGTCCTCAACGTGGCGGTCGAGCAGAGCCCCTCCTCGGTGGTCATCACCGATACCGGCTGCCGCATGGTTTACGTCAACGACACCTTCTGCCGGGTCAGCGGCTACGAGCGCGAAGAACTGCTGGGCCGCGACATGGGCGTGCTGCGCTCCGGCCTGACCCCGCCGACGGTCTACCAGGAGATGTGGGGGTGCCTCGCCGCCGGCCAGCCCTGGAACGGCGATCTGTGCAACCGCCGCAAGGACGGGACGCTGTTCTGGGAGCGGCTGACCATCTCCCCCGTCGTCGACGCATCCGGACGGACGATCAGCTATCTGGCCCTCAAGCAGGACATCACCCTCCAGCGCGGGTTCGAAATGGCGCTGGACCGCGCCGCCAACTACGATTCGCTCACCGGGCTGCCCAACCGCACGCTGGCGCACGACCGGCTGCAGCGCCACCTTGTCGAGGACGGGACGGTGGCGGTGCTGCACGTCGCCACCGACAACTTCACCCGCATCAACCAGTCGCTGGGACAGGCGGCGGGCGATGCGGTGATCGCCGCGCTGGCCACCCGCCTCGCCGCGGTGACGGTGGAAACGGACACGGTGGCCCGCATCACCGGCGACGAGTTCCTGGTCATCCGCGCCCAGTCCGGAAACGCCTGGGCCGGCGACGTCGCCGAGATCGACCGCCTCGCCAACGCCATTCTGTGGTCCGCCGCCCAGCCCATCGAGGTGGAGGGGGCGGCACTGCGCGTCACCGTGCGCGTCGGCATCGCGCTGGCCCCGCGTGACGGCAACAACGCCATCGAGGTGGAAAAGGCGGCCTACAGCGCCGCACTCCGTGCCCGTGAGGCCGGCGGCAACGCCTTCCGCCATTTCCAGCAATCGATGGACGCCGAGGCACGCCGCCGCTTCGAGCTGGAGGTGGCTCTGCGCGACGCGCTGGAGAACGACGCGCTGGATCTGCACCTGCA
Source organism: Azospirillum sp. (assembly GCA_035629155.1). Lineage (GTDB taxonomy): Bacteria > Pseudomonadota > Alphaproteobacteria > Azospirillales > Azospirillaceae > Azospirillum. The sequence continues at coordinate 5,317 of DASPIO010000183.1, forward strand.
GCCCTTCGCCGAAGTCGCCACCGGCCGCTTCGTCGGTGCCGAGGCGCTGGTGCGCTGGCGACGGGAGGGCGAAGGCTACGTGCCGCCCGGCGTGTTCATCCCGGTCGCCGAGGCCGCGGGGCTGGTGCAGGAGATCGACCGCTGGGTGATCGATGCCGCCGCCCAGGCCGCCGCTCGCCTGCGCGACCGCCTGAGCCGCCCCTTCCCGATTGCCGTGAACGTCAGCCCCAGGGACCTCGCCGACCGCGACATGCTCGACCACCTCCGCCGCGTGCTGGACCGTCACGGCCTGCCGCCCGACGCGCTGGAGGTCGAGGTGACGGAGGGCATCTTCCTGGCCGGCGAGGAGAAGGCGGGCGACGTGCTGCGCGCGCTGTCGGAGATGGGCGTGCCGATCGCCGTGGACGACTTCGGCACCGGCTATTCCTCGCTGGCCTACCTGCGCCGCTATCCGTTCGGAAAGCTGAAGATCGACCGTTCCTTCGTCACCGGCATGGACCAGGATCCCAAGCTGACCGGCCTCGTCAACGCCGTGGCGTCGATGGCCAAGCACCTTGGCCTGAAGGTGACGGCCGAGGGCGTGGAGCGCGAGGAGGAATTGGCCCTGCTGCGCCAGACCGGCTGCGACCTCGTCCAGGGCTATCTGCTCGCCCGCCCCATGCCACTCGCGAACCTGGAGGCGCTGCTGGGCGTCGAACAGGCGGAGCGGGTGGCGGTGTAATGGCAAGGTGTACGCCCCCGGCGTTGCGAGCACGTTGGGTTTTCGGCTTCGCCTGCTCAACCCAACCTACGATCCTCTCCTACCCGCCCGGCAGCAGATCCCTGTTGAACAGGCTTTCCAGGTCGGCCGGAGAGACCGCCCGGCTGATCAGGTAGCCCTGGATCTCGTCGCAGCCCGCCTCCCGCAGCACCTGCACCTGCCGCACCGTCTCCACCCCCTCGGCGATGGTTTTCAGGCCCAGCGCGTGGCACAGCGCGACGATGGCGCGCAGCAGGTCGACGTCGCGCCCGCCGCCGTCCAAGCCGGCGATGAAGGTGCGGTCGATCTTCACCGCGTGGATCGGCAAGGTGCGCAGCGCCGCCAGGCAGGAATGCCGGGTGCCGAAGTCGTCGATGGCGACCACCACGCCCAACCGGTTCATCTGCTCGACCGCCTGCGCCACGCGGGTGGGATGGTCGATCAGCGCCGCCTCGGTCAGCTCCAGCTCCAGATGCGTGGCGGCGAGCCCGGTCTCGGCCAGCACGCGGCCGACCGTCTCCGACAGTTCGGCCGAGCGGAACTGGTAGGGCGAGACGTTCACCGACATGCGGATCGGCGGCAGCCCGCGGTCCTGCCAGCTCTTGTTCTGCCGGCACGCCTCGCGCAGCACCCACTCGCCCAGTTCCGGCATCAGGCCCATGCGCTCGACCGTGGGCAGGAAATCGGCGGGCAGGACGACGCCGTGCTCGGGGTGGTTCCAGCGGATCAGCGCCTCCGCCCCCGCCATGCGGCCGGTGGTGAGGTCCAGCTTCACCTGATAGGCCAGCGAGAACTCGCCGCGCTCCAGCGCCGCGCGCAGGCGGTTCTCGACGGTGAGCATCTCGTGACTGCGGGCATTCAGAGCCGGGGCATAGACCTGGAAGCCGTTTCGTCCGCCCTGCTTGGCTTGGTACATGGCCAGATCGGCGCAGCGCAGCAGTTCGTCCACCCCGTCGGCGTCGCCGGGGTAGACGGCGACGCCGATGCTGGTGGTGACGAACACCGTCCGCCCGGCACCCGGCCCACCCAGGTCCAGCGGCGCCTTGACGGCGGCGATCGCCCGCTCCGCCACCTTGCCGGCGTCGGCCGGGTCGTCCAGGTCGGTCAGCACCAGCACGAACTCGTCGCCGCCGATGCGCGCCACCGTGTCGCCCTCGCCCACACAGGCGCGCAGGCGCGCCGCCGTCTCGGTCAGCACCTTGTCGCCGGCATCGTGGCCGAAGGTGTCGTTGATCCGCTTGAACAGGTCGAGGTCGAGGAACATCACCGCCAGCGCCCGGCCGTGCCGGTGCGCCGCCGCCATCGCCTGCGCCAAACGGTCGGTGAGGAGGCGCCGGTTCGGCAGCCCGGTCAGCGCGTCCACGTAGGCGAGGCTGCGAACCTCCTCCTCGTGCCGCTTGCGCTCGGTGATGTCGCTGAAGATGGCGGCATACTTCATAATGCGGCCCTGGCCGTCGCGGATGGCGTTGATGCTCAGCCATTCCGCGAACACCTCGCCGTTCTTGCGGCGGTTCCAGATCTCGCCCTGCCAGTGCCCCTTCTCGGCCAGCGAGGCCCAGAGCGCGGCGTAGAACGCCTCGTCCTGCACGCCCGATTGCAGGATGTTGGGATTGCGCCCGATCACCTCGTCGGCGCCATAGCCCGTCAGCCGCGTGAAAGCCGTGTTGACGTATTCGATCCGCCCCCGCTCGTCGACGATCATCACGCCTTCCAGCGACGCCTCGATCACCGCGCGCGCCAGGAACAGGTCCTGGTGCGAGCGGATCAGCGCCTCGTCGCGCTCGCGCAGTGTGGCGTTGAGCTGGGCGATGTACTCGTATTGCAGCGTCGCCAGGATGTCGGAGAAGGACAGGAGGCCGACGAAGTCCCCGTCGTCCCCACGCACCGCCAGATGGCGGATGCCGTGCTTGGCGAACAGGTTGCGCGCGCTGAGCAGCGGCGCCGTCGCCGCCACGGCGACCAATGGCCGGCTGGCGGCGACGCCGGCGGTCGCGTCGAGCCGCCGATCGGCCGTCAGGCGGACGAGATCGCGCTCGGTCAGCATACCCGGCTCGCCGCCACCCGCCTCCGGGCCGCCCAGCACGATGGCCGCTTCCGCCCCATCCGCGCGCAGGCGCCGGGCCGCCTCCGCCAGCGGCAGCGAGGCCGCCAGCAGCACCGGAGCGCGCGACATCACCGACCGCACGTCGCGCAGCGTCAGGTACTGCTCCACGCCGTGGTTCAGCACCACGTCGGTCTGGCTGATCATGCCGGCCGGCGCGCCGTCCGCGTCCACCACCAGAAGGTGGCGCATCTTCCCGTCGCGGAACGCGATGCCGGCTTCCGAGACGGAAGCGTCGGCGCGGATGGTGCGCACCGGGCTCGTCATCACCTCGCGGATCGGCCGGTCGAAGCCGTCGGGGCTGGCGAAGTCGATGGACAGCGCGTCGCGCTCCGTCCAGATGCCCACGGCGCGCCCATCCTCCACGACGACGATGGAGCTGTGCTGGGTCTGCGCCATGCGCCGCGCCGCCTCGGCGACGGGGGTGCCGGGCGGACAGCACAGAAGTTCGCGCGTGGCGATCTCGCCAACGGCGCGCTTAGGAAAACCGGCTGGAGAATTCTCGACCATCGACACGTCCGCCGCCGCGGCCCCGGGCCACGGCATAATTTTAAATCATCGGAACACGTGCGACCCTAGGCCTTTCGCCATGCGGCGTCCAGCCGCAGGTTGCACGGCCGACATTTACAGCGCCCGCCTTCCCGATGGCCGTTTCCCCCTACCCGTGCTGCCACACCTGCATGCCGCCGCTGAAGCGGTCGAGCAGGTTGCGCAGCCGCGTCTGTGCCGCCCCGTCCAGCAGGAAACGGACGTGCGTCCCCTTGGCGCTGACACCCACCACCTCCGCCGCGAAGGCGCCGGGCACGCGCTCCACCTCCAGGGTCAGCCGTTCGCCCTTGGCCGCGTCGATCTGCACGGCCAGCAGGGCGCCGCCCATGCCGATGTCCTGCAGACGGCCGGTGTGGCGCTGCCCGCGCCCATCGACAATGGTGCCGACGTTGGCGGGGATGCGCGGGTATTCGCGCCGGTTGCCGGCGGCCGACCCGCGCAGCGTCTCCACCAGCCGGCTGCGCAGCCGCTCCACCTCCTCGGCCACTTGGCTGGCGTCGTCCAGCACCTGGGCGGACATGCTGCCGGCCTCGCGCGAGGTGGCGGAGACGACGCCGATGCTGGTCAGCACCTCCGTGGTGCCGGACGCGGCGGCCTGCGCCCGCTGGGCGATGGCCCCGGTCGCCTGCTTCTGCTCCACCACCGCACCGGTCACGGCCTGGGCGATGGCGTGGATCTGGCCGATGGTGATGCCGATCGCGCCGATGGCCGTCACCGCCTCGTTCACCGCCGCCTGGATGGCGGCGATCTGGCCGGTGATGTCCTCGGTCGCACGCCCGGTCTGGGTGGCGAGGCTCTTCACCTCGTTCGCGACGACAGCGAAGCCCTTGCCGGCCTCGCCCGCGCGGGCCGCTTCGATGGTGGCGTTGAGGGCCAGCAGGTTGGTCTGGCTGGCGATGTCCTGGATCAGGCGCACCACCTCGCTGATGCGGCCCGAGGACTCGGCCAGCGCCTGCACGATGGCGCCGGTGCGCCCGGCCTCCGATACGGCGGCGGCGGCGATGCCGCTGGACTGCTGCACCTGCTCCTCGATGGCGCGGATGGCGCCGGACAGGTGGTCGGCCTCGGCGGCGACGCTGCGCACGCTGCTGGTCGCCCCCTCGGCGGCCGAGGCCACCGCGTCGGAACGCGTGCGCACGTCGTCGGCCTGCCCGTACATCCGGTCGGCGCTCTCGCGCATATGGCGGGCGCGGGCGATGATCTCGCTGACCGATTCCGACACGGCCCGCTCCAGCCCGTCGGACATCTCCAGAAGCTTCTGCTTGCGTTCCAGTTCCGCCTTGCGCATCAGCGTATCGGCCTCGGAGGCCTGCCGCCGGGCTTCCGTCATGTTCGCCTTCAGCACGCGCAGCATGCAGACGATCTGGCCCACCGGACCGCGGCAGGTCGCCTCCGGCACCTCCACCTTCATGTCGCCCAGCGCGATGCGCGCCAGCACGCGGCCCAGCGCGTGCAGCCGCGTCTGCTGGCGCAGCACGAAGACCGCGAACAGCGCCAGCGCCCCGGCGTTCAGCGCCAGCCCCGCCGCCGCCCAGTCCGTGAGGCCCAGCACCAGCCCCGCCACCCCGACCCCGGCGGCCACCACGGCCAGCGCCGCGCCGGCCAGCGGACTGCGCGACGGCCGCACGGCCGCCGCCGGCTCATCCCTCAAGCTGTGGATGCCCTGGCCGTTGAAAAAGCTCTTGTACTGCATATCCTCGCCGAGGATGTGCTTGACCAGCCAGTCGCGCAGGAAATCGAACACCTCGTCGGAGATGACGTCCGATCCTTCCTGCTCGAACTTCTTCTGCAGGCGGATGGCCGTGTCCTTCAGCTTCTCATGGATCTCGTGGTGCCGGTGGACGGCGGGGTAATCCCACTTGCGGAACAGCGCCTCTTCCTCGGCGAAGTGGCTGGCGGTGTAGCTGACCAGTTCGCCCAGGATGCGGCCCATTACATCCGCGCCCTGGCGGGCCTCGTTGGCGTCCCACAACTGGTTCAGGAGATCCATCAGCCGCTTGTGCGCGTCGTCGAACTCGCGAATCCCGACGGAAAACTTGTCGTCCCAGCTGATGAGCGACATGGACACCCCATGATCAAGACAGTTGCCGACCGCAAAAGCCGTGCCCGCGACCAGCCTTTGTCAATAATTCGATTGCGAACCATTGGATTCGGCGGCCACCATCGCAGCATGCTTCTCTGATGGTACTACCATCATTTCGCGGCCGTTTGCATGGATTGCCGGCACCTGTGACAAAATGCGTCAATTGCCGACTATTTGTTCAGCGTCGCACCGACCCAGCCCAGATGTTCGGCAGCGTAGGCCAGCAGCACCAGCCCGGCGATCAGCAGCAGGTAGGCTGTCAGCACCACCCGCCAGCCGCGCCCGGCATGTTTCAGTTCCAGATAATGCAGCAGGATCTCGCGCCCCTTGAACAGCGCGGTCAGCAGCACGCCCGCCGTCCCGGCCACGCCCAGCGAGTCCTGCGTCGCGGCACCCCCCACCACCAGCGCCGTCACCGACAGCGCCAGCAGCACGAACCACGCCAGCGTCAGGCGGCTGATGCCCTTCACCACGGCACCCTCCCTCAACGGATCAAGTAAACGATGGGGTAGAGGATCACCCAGATCAGATCGACCATGTGCCAGAAGGCGGCCCCCGTCTCCAGGTTCTCCACGCTGTTCTTCCAGGCCACGACCAGCAGCAGGCCCATGCCGAACACCACGTGCAGGGCGTGGAAGCCGGTCAGCATGAAGTACAGCCCGAAGAAGGCGCCACTGTCGATGGTGTAGCCGGCGCTGAGCGTCGCCGAATACTCCATCATCTTGATGACCAGGAAGACGCCGCCGCCCGCCGCCGCCGCACAGAACAGCCGCCGCGCCCGGCCGCCCAGCCCCCTGCGCCCGGCCTCCACCCCCAGCGCCGCGACATAGCCGCTGGTCACCAGCACCAGGGTGTTGAGCCCGCCCAGCAGCCGGTCAAGGTGCGCCTGTCCCATGTCGAAGGTCGCCGGGTCGAGTGCCCGGGCCACGGCGAACCCAACGAAGGCGGCGCCGAACACCGCCAGTTCGCTGAAGATGAGGATCCACATCATCAGGTTCCCCGGCAGGCCGGAGAAGCCGTCCTCGCGCGTGTCGTGCGTCACCGCAACGCCCATCAGTGGCTCGTCCCCTCGGACAGGGTGATCTTGTTGTAGACGTTGTACTTGCCGACCGGCTTCTTCATGGGCAGGCGCTTCACCTCGGCGAACGTGCGCGCGTCGTAGATGACCAGGGCGCCGTCCTGCTCCCACACGCTGACCAGCGCGAAGCGGCCGTCGCGGGTGAACTCCACGTGCGCGGCGGTCTTGCCGGGCTCCGGCGTGATGGTGCGCACGATCTCCAGCGTGTCCTTGTCGAGGATCGCCATGGTGTCCTTCTTCGGCCCCAGCATGGCGTCGGCCCAGGCGGTGCGGACGTTCTCGTGGCTGCGCAGGAAGAAGCCGGGGCCCAGGCTATCGATGCGCTTCAGCGTCTTCCAGTTGCCCATGTCGATGACGGAGATGGTGGAGCCCTTGAGGTGCTGCGTGGCCATCACTCGCCGCCCGCCCAGCATCCACGAGATGCCCGAGCCCAGGTGCGGCATGCCCGGCAGATCGAGGCTCGCCTCCTTGCGCCGGGCGTCGAGGTTGACGACCTGCCCCGAGGCGCCGTCGCGCGCCGCGCCGATGACCCCGCTGTAGTCCGGGTTGAAGAAGAAGTCGTCCAGCGGCTCCGCCAGTTCCGTCCGGCGCAGCGCGAACAAACCCTGCTGCGCCGGCACGCCTTCCTCCTGCCCTTTCTCGTAGCTGTGCACGAGACCGGTGTAGACCGGCGGCGCGTCGTCGTTGGTGGCGATCTCCCAGATTTCCGCGATGTCCTTCAGGGCCACGACGAAGCTGTTGCGCATGGGGGCCGAGTAGACGGCGCTGACGCGCGACGTGCGCCCGTCCGCCGCCGCCACCGGCATGACCTTGATCAGGCTCAGGTCGCGGGCGTCCAGCAGCACCAGCGTGCGCGGCAGCGTGTTGCCCACCGCCACGAACCGCCCGTCGCCCGACACGGCGATGTTGCGCGTGTTGATGCCCGCGCGCACCTCCGCCACCGTCTGCAGGCTGTACAGGTCGTAGAAGGCGATCCAGCCGTCGCGCGAGGCGAAGTAGGCGAACCGCCCGTCGGGGGAGTACTTCACCCCGCCGTGCAGGGCGAAGCGGCTGGGGAAGCGCGCCAGTGGCTCGAACCGGTCGCCGTCGAGGATGGTGACGTGGTGGTCGCCCGCCTCCACCACCGTGAACAGGTTCAGCGGATCGGCGTCGAACACGGGCTTGGCCGGCAACTCGGCGCGCGCCTTGTGCACCACATGGCTGGCGGTGATGTCCGCCGCCTCCCACCTGGGATCGACCTGCGGCGCCTTCAGCACGAAGCCGGCGAGGTCCTTGATCTGCGTCTCGGTCAGGGTGCCGGCGAAGGCCGGCATCTGCGTGGCCGGCCGCCCGTCGGTGATGACTTTCTGCGCCTCCGCCGGCTTCAGCCGGCCGAGGTTGTCCGGCAGCAGCGCCGGCCCGATGGCGCCCAGCCGGTCGCCGCCGTGGCAGGCGGCGCAGTGCTCGGCATAGGTGGCGGCCGGCCCCTCCAGGGCCAGGGCCGCGCCGGGAAGCAGCGCCGCGAGCGCCGCGGCGAACAGGGGATTACGCATGGCACAGCTCCGCGCTCTCGCGCCCGATCTCGTCGTCGCTCAGATAGCAACCGGGGTCCTCGGCCCAGGGGTCGCCGGTCGTCTGGAAGGCGCGCACGCGCGTGTTGCCGTTGCAGATCTCCAGGTACCGGCAGCCCGCGCACCGCCCGGACACCGGCCGGGGACGCTGGTTCAGCGCCGCCAGCAGCGGGTTGGTCCGGTCGCTCCAGATCTCCCCGAACGGCCGGGCGCGCACGTTGCCCAGCGTGTCGTGGCCCCACATGGTGTCGGGGTGGACGTCGCCCTGCGTGTCGATGTTGGCGATGTGGACGCCCGACGCGTTGCCGCCCCAACGGCGCAGCACCGCCTCCAGCGCCCCGGCCTTGTCCGGCAGGTTGGTGCGCACCCAGTGCAGCATGAAGAGGCCGTCGGCGTCGTTGTTGCCGGTGACGATCTCCCGCTCACGCCCCGCCCGCGCATCGTCCAGCGCCGTCTCGCACAGCAGTTCCATGGCGTCGCGCGTGGTGGCGTGCAGCGCGTCGCGTTCGCGGTTGGTGTTGCCGCGCCCGGCGTAGTTGAGGTGCGACAGGTAGAACTTGTCGATCCCCTCGGCGAGCATGAGGTCGAGCAGCGCCGGCAGATCCGCCGCGTTCTCCTCGGTCAGCGTCAGCCGGATGCCGACCTTGATGCCCTCGGCGCGGCACAGGCGGATGCCGTGCAGCGACTGGTCGAATGCCCCCTCGCGGCGACGGAACCGGTCGTGCCGCTCCTTCAGCCCGTCGAGGCTGATGCCGACATAGTCATAGCCCACGGCGGCGATATCGGCGATGCGCTGTTCATCGATCAGCGTGCCGTTGGACGACAGCCCGATGTAGAAGCCCATCTCCTTGGCCCGCCGGGAGATCGCGAAGATGTCACGGCGCATCAGCGGCTCGCCGCCCGACAGGATCAGCACCGGCACGCGGAACGCCTTCAGGTCGTCCAGCACCCGGAAGACTTCGGCGGTGGTCAGCTCACCCGGAAAGTCGTGGTCGGCGGAGAAGGAGTAGCAGTGCAGGCAGCTCAAATTGCAGCGCCGCACGAGGTTCCAGATCACCACGGGTCCAAGCGGCATTCCCATTTGGGGCCCGGCCGCCGGATGCGGCGCCACCGTCCGCCGTGGCGCGGTGTCCGGTGTAACCAGAGCCCGCATGTACTGGCTCAGTCGGAACATGGTTCGGCTCCCTTCTGCTCCGCCCGTTGTCGCACGGGCGAAGCGGGAGCCTCTTGACCGAAGTCAGGTGGTCACCCCCGCCGCCGCACCGCCTCGCAGGCCAGCAGCACGCGCTCCGGCGTGGCGGGGGCGTCCAGATGCACGGGGTGCCGATGCCCGCCCAGCGCCGCCACCGCGTCCTTCAGCGCCAGCCAGCCGGACAGCGCCAGCATCAGCGGCGGCTCGCCGACCGCTTTGGAGCGGTGGACGGTCTCCTCCCGGTTGGGGCGGGCGTCATACAGACGCACGCGGAAGTCGGCCGGCAGGTCGCGGCTGGTGGGGATCTTGTAGGTGCTGGGCGCGTGCGTGCGCAGCCGCCCCTCGCCGTCCCACCACAGCTCCTCAGCCGTCAGCCACCCCAGGCCCTGCACGAACGCGCCCTCCACTTGGCCCAGGTCGATGGCCGGGTTGATGGAGCCGGAGCAGTCATGCAGCAGGTCGCAGCGCGGGAAGCGGTACTCGCCGGTCAACGTGTCGACCAGCGCCTCGGTCACCGCCACGCCGTAGGCGAAGTAGAAGAACGGCCGCCCCTGCTGCGTGACGGGATCCCAGTGGATCTTCGGCGTCTTGTAGTGCCCTGTGGCCGACAGCGGCACCCGGTTCAGGTAGGCCAGCTTCGCCACCTCGGCGAAGCTCAGGGCATGGTTGCCGGCGAAGACGGCGTTGTCGCGGAACACCACCTGCTCCGGCGCCACCTGACAATGCTCCGCCATGAACGCCGTCAGCCGTTCCTTGATGGCGCGGGCGGCGTTCAGCGCCGCCATGCCGTTCAGGTCGGTGCCGGTGGAGGCGGCCGACGGAGGCGCGTTCGGCACCTTGTCGGTGACGCTGGCGGTGACACGCAGGCGGGCGGCGTCGATCTGGAACTCCTCGGCCACGATCTGCGCGATCTTGATGTGGATGCCCTGCCCCATCTCGGTGCCGCCGTGGTTCACCTGCACCGAGCCGTCGGTGTAGACGTGCACCAGCGCCGCCGCCTGGTTGAGGTGCAGCGCGGTAAAGGAGATACCGAACTTCACCGGCGTGAAGGCCAGCCCCTTCTTCAGGATGCCGTTCGCGGCGTTGAACGCCTCCACCTCCCGCCGCCGCGCGCGGTAGTCGCTGCTCCGCTCCAGCTCCTCGAACAGCTCCGGCAGGATGTCGGCGTCCTCCACCCGCATGCCGTAGTGGGTGACGTCGCGATCGGGTGCGGCGTAGAGGTTGGCGCGGCGCACGTCCAGCGCGTCGCGGCCCAGGTGGCGGGCGACCTCGTCCACCACATGCTCGATGGCAGCCATGCCCTGCGGCCCGCCGAAGCCGCGGAAGGCGGTGTTGGACACCGTGTTGGTGCGGCAGCGATGGCCGGTGATGGTGGCGTCGGGGAGGAAATAGGCGTTGTCGGCGTGGAACATGGCCCGGTCGACGACACCGTTGGACAGGTCCGGCGACATGCCGCAGCGCGCCGCCAGTTCCATCTCCAACCCCAGGATCCGCCCTTCCCCGTCGAAACCCACGTCATAGCGCACGAAAAAGTCGTGGCGCTTGCCGGTCATCAGCATGTCGTCGTCGCGGTCCATGCGGAACTTGACCGGGCGGCGGGTGTGGTGCGCCAGCAGGGCCGCGATGGCGGCCACGTGCGCCGCCTGGCTTTCCTTGCCGCCAAAGGCGCCGCCCATGCGCCGACATTCCACCGTCACCGCGTTCATCGGCAGGCCCAGCACCCTGGCCACCTGATGCTGCACCTCCGAGGGGTGCTGGGTGGAGGAATGGACGTGCAGTTCCCCACCCTCGCCGGGAATGACGTAGGCGATATGGGTCTCCAGGTAAAAATGGTCCTGCCCGCCGACGCGCAGATCCCCCGTCAGCCGGTGCGGCGCCCCGGCCAGCGCCGCCGCGGCGTCGCCGCGCCGCATGGTCTGACTGGGGGAGACGAACAGCCCCTGTGCCAGCGCCTCTTCCGGCGTCAGCACGGCCGGAAGAGGCTCGTAGAACGGCTCCACACGCCGTGCGGCGGCGCGGGCGGCGCCCATCGTCTCGGCGGCGACGGCGACCACCGGCTGCCCGGCGTACTCGACCAGATCAGGCGCCAGCAGCGGGTCGCCCGGCAGGACGGCGCCGATGTCCAGTTCCCCCGGCACGTCGTCGTACGTCACGACCGCGTGCACGCCCGGCGTGGCGCGCGCCGCTGACAGGTCCATGCCCAGGATGCGCGCGTGCGCCTTGTCGGACAGGCGTACGGCGGCGTGCAGCGTGCCCGGCAGCTCCGGCAGATCATCAACGTACGGGGCTGCACCCGTGACATGGCGCAGCGCGCTGTCGTGCGCCTGGGCCGTGTGTACGCCACCCTGCACCGGTCGTACGCCGTGGTTCGTGCCGTCAGCCATGCGCTGTCTCCAGGGCGTACGCGTCCTCGCCCACACTGTGCAGGAAGAAGCGGATCAGCAGGTTGCGTGCCACCAGCGCGCGGTAGCGGTCCGACGCGCGGAAATCGCCGATCGGCTGAAAGTCGTGCTCCAGCGCCGCCGCCGCCGCGGTCACCGTGCCGATGCTCCACGGCTCGCCCAACAGCGCCGTCTCCAGCGTCCGCGCCCGCGTCGGCGTAGCCGCCATGCCGCCGTAGCCGGTGCGGAATCCCGCCACCGTGCCGCCGTCCAGCGTCAGCAGGAAGGCCGCGCAAACGGCGGAGATGTCCTGGTCGCGCCGCTTCGACACCTTCCAGGTCGCGAAGACCTGCCCCGGCGCCGGCAACGGGATGCGGATACGCTCGACGAACTCGCCGCGCTTCAGTTCGGTCCTTCGGTAGTCGAGATAGAAGGCGTCGAGCGGCACCTCCCGCCGCGTCCCGCCGCGGTTCAGCACCAGCACGGCGCCCAGCGCCAGCAACGCCGGCATGCTGTCGCCGATGGGGGAGCCGTTTGCGATGTTGCCGCCGAGCGTGCCGAGGTTGCGCACCTGCGCCGCGCCGATCCGCCGCACCAGCGTCGCGAAGGACGGCAAGCGCCGCTCCAGCACCGGCAGCAGGTCGGCATAAGTCACCGCCGCGCCGACGTCCAGGTGCCCCTCCGCCTCCACGATGGTGTGCAGCTCCGCCACCGCGCCCAGGTGGATGAGCGTCGGCAGCGCCTTGTGCTGCTTGGTCACCCACAGCCCGACGTCGGTGCCGCCGGCGACCAGTGTCGCGTCGGGATGGCGCTCCAGCGCGGCGGTCAGCTCACCCAGCGTTCGCGGTGCCTGGAAACCGTTGCCACCGGCCGAAATGGCCAGCGGCGCATCGCGCCGGACGGAGGTCAGCAACGCCACGATGCCGGCATCGGCGCGGGCGAAGCGGTCTTCCGCATCCGTCGTGCGCAGGCGCCGCGCGGCGTCCAGGATCGGCCGGTAGCCGGTACAGCGGCACAGGTTCCCCGCCAGCCCGTCGTGAATGGATTCGTCGTCAAGCTCCGCGCCGGAATGCAGCAGCGCGAACAGCGCCATCACGAAGCCCGGCGTGCAGAACCCGCACTGTGACCCGTGCTCCTCCACCAGGGCGCGCTGCACCGGGTGCAAAGCGCCGTCCTCATCCGCGATGTCCTCGACGGTCAACAGCAGCTTGCCGTCGATCATCGGCAGGAACAGGATGCAGGCGTTCACCGCGCGGTAGCGTACACGCGGCGTGCCATCCTGCGCCTCCTCCAGCTCGCCCAGCACCACGGTGCACGCACCGCAGTCGCCCTCGGCGCAGCCTTCCTTGCTGCCGGGCCGCCCGTTGGCGCGCAGCCATTGCAGGACGGTGGTCGTGGGTTCCGCCCCCCGCACCTCGACCACCCGTCCGCCAAGCACGAACCGCACCGCGCCAGACATGCGCCCTCCACCCCGTTTTCCTCAGTGTGGGAGGGCAACACGCCCGGAGCAAGGGTTCAGAGGTCTGAGCCCCCTACCCCAGGATCTCGGCGATGGCTTCCTTGTCGTGCACTTCCTGCTCGAAGCGGGTGAGTTCGGCGCCCACGGCGTCGCGGATGGACATCATGCCGACGGGCCGGCCCTTGGATACCACCGGAAGGTGGCGAAAACCGCCGTCGTGCATCAGGTGCAGCGCGTGCATGATCGGGCGCTCCGGCTCGATGGTCGCCGGATCGTCGGTCATCACCTCCCCCACCATGGTGCGGTCGGGATCCAGTCCGGCGGCGAGCACGCGGAACAGGGCGTCGCGCTCGGTGAAGATGCCGGTCAGCCGCCCCGACTCCACCACCATCAACGCGCCGATCCTGTACTCCCGCATCATGTGCGCCGCCGTGCGCACCGACGCCGACGGGGCCACGGTATGGACACGCTGGTTGCGGATGATCTCCCGGATCTGACGGTTCGGCATGTGAATTCCTCCCCTGTTGTGCGGCGTTCCCGGGGCAAATCATGCGACGACCCGTATTGCCGGGCAACACGGCAATCCGTCCAGAGCACAGCCCTACACTCCTGGCTGAGCACCCCACCACAAAAGAGGTAGGCATCGGATTTTTGTAGTGGCCCGGATCATTCGCATGCCCAATATTCATTCCAGGCAACAGGCCGGCCGGTGGGGATGAAGGACTTCAGGGCAGCGCTGGGCTACGTGGTCAGTGTCGCGCTGTCCGCCTGGGCTCTCCATGGCGCGTTCACCGCGTTCCTCACGCTGCGGGCCGATCCAGGCTCCAGCACCGAGGCGGGGCTGTGCGCACTGGTCGCGGCGGCGCTGTCCTGGCCGCGCCGCCCCCTGCATGAACTGCCGCTGCGCCAGCGCCACGCCGCCACCGTCGGCAGCCGCACCGCCGGCCTGTTCTACCTGCTGTTCACCGCCACCACCGTTGTCGAACGCGCCCCGGAGTACATGGAGTACGTCGACGGCCTTGCCGAGACGATCCTGTACGTCGTCTTCAGCCTGCCGCTGCTGGTCCTGTTCTCGACGGGGGCGATGATCTACGGCACGGCGGCGGTCGGCTTCTTCGTGTCGATCGGCATGGCGACGCTGTGGATGCGGGTGGCCCGCGCCCTGACCCCGGTCATCGGTTCGCCAGCTCCGCCAGCGCCTCGGCCAGAACCCGTGCCCCGGTGGCAAGGTCGGCGGGGGTTGCGCTCTCGTCCGGGTGGTGGCTGACGCCGCCCCCGCACGGCACGAACAGCATCCCGGCGGGCGCCAGCTTGGCGACGAACGCCGCGTCGTGCCCCGCCCCCGAAGGCAGCTCGCGAAACGGTACGCCCTGCCGTCCGGCGGCGGCGCGCAATCGGTCGAGCACGCGGGCGTCGAACACCAGCGGGGCGGCTGTGAAGGTCTCCGTCACCCGCACCTCGCAGGCCCCGGCGTGCTGCCGGCACAGCGGCTCGACCGCGTCGCCCAGGCGGGTCAGCGGCCCCTGCTCCGGATGCCGCAGGTCGATGGTGAAGAAGACGCGCGACGGCACCGTGTTGGGCGACCCTGGCTCCACCTCGAACCGGCCGATGGTGAAGCGCGCGACGTCCTCTGCGTCCTCCATGATCGCGCGCAGCGCGCCGACCATGGAATGCGCCGCCATGAAGGCGTCGCGCCGGCGCGCCCGCGGCGTCGTGCCGGCGTGCGCCGCCGCGCCCAGCACCTCGATGGCGAACCAGCGGTAGCCCTGGATGCCGGTGACCACGCCCAAGTGCAGCCCGGCCTCCTCCAGCACAGGCCCCTGCTCGATGTGGGCCTCGACGTAGGCATGCACCGGCAGCCCGGCGTCGCGCACCGCCATCTCCGGCTCGCTCGCCAGCACGGCGGCCAGCGCCTCGCGCGCCGTGGTGCCGCCGCGATCCACCGCGCCGAGGGCCTTTTCCAGCGACAGCGCCCCGGCGAACACCTGCGAGCCCATGCAGCCGGGCTGGAAGCGCGAGCCCTCCTCGTTGGTCCAGGCCACCAGTTCGACCGGACGGCGCGTCTCGATGTCGGCGTCGTTCATCGCCTGCAGCGCCTCGAACCCGGCCATGACTCCGTAGGCCCCGTCGAACTTGCCGCCCATCGGCTGGGTGTCGAGGTGGGAGCCGGTCAGCACCGGCGGCGCCCCGGCCTCGCGGCCGGCACGGCGGACGAACAGGTTGCCGATGGGGTCGGTGGACACGGTGAAGCCCTGCTCCCGCGCCCAGGACGCCAGCAGGCTGCGCGCCGCCGCGTCTTCCATGGACAGCGCCGGCCGGTCCACGCCGCCGTCCGGCCGGGCGCCGACCGCCGCCATGTCCATCAACCTTTGCCACAGCCTGTCCTCGCGAACCGCCGCCGCCGCATCCGCCGCGCCGCCCATGCCGCCCTCCGTTATGTTCGGCCGTCGCTTTCGACCGTCGTTCGGAAAGGTTAGCGGTTCACACCTCTTCAGGGAAGCAGCCGCTGCGCGCCGCCACGACGGCGACCTGGGTGCGGTTGCGCACGCCCAGCTTCTGCATGATGGCGCGCACGTGCACCTTGACCGTGCCTTCCAGCACGCCCAGCTCGCGGGCGATCTCCTTGTTGGAATGGCCGGCCAGCAGGAGCTGGAAGACGTCGCGCTGGCGGTCCGTCAGCCGGTCGAGGATCTGCCCGGTCTGCCGCTGCGGCTCGCTGGCGACGTTGCCGGCCAGCACGGCGCGCGGCAGCGGCAGGAACGTCTCCCCCGTCAACGCCAGTTTGATGGCGTGCTCCAGCACCTCGGTCGAGCTGGTCTTGAGGATGTAGCCCTTGGCCCCCATGCGCACGCTGTCGATGATGTCGGACACCTCGTCCGAACCGGAGATCACCAGGAGCGGCGTATCGCCCAGCGCCTCCACCATGCGGCGCACCCCGTCACGCCCGGCGCGATCGCCCATGTTGAGGTCGAAGAGCACCAGCGTGAGGCCGTTGCTGCGCTCCACCACCTCCAGCGCCTCGCCCAGCGATCCGGCCTCCACCACCTCCGCATCGGGATGGATCTCGCCGACCGACAGCGCGAAGCCGTGGCGAACCAGCGGGTGATCATCGACCACGAGGAACTTCTGGGTCTTGTTCCGCACGGCCGCTTCGTCGCGTCCCGAACGCACTTGCACTTCCATCGTATCGTCACCTTTGTCGCGGCGCCTGGTTCCTGACGAGCAGACTAATGCCACGCCCAAGCAGCGCCTTTTCCCGATGTCGCCCAGAATTAACCACTACAAATGAAAACCACAGCAACAAACAAACGCATCACCATCATTGCACATACCACTAAATCGTCAATCTCAACCAATGCTTCTTGCTATGCCGTCACGACAACCGTATAAAGCACAAGCGCAGCAAACGTAAAGCCCGCATTTTCCTGACATTGCATGACGCTTTTTATCCAATTTGCCATTGCTTGTCCGGATGGTGCGCAACAATATCTTCGCGCGAGGGTAGCATTGCGGAGGAGCATCAATGTCTAACTGGAACGTAATGCTTGTCGACCACGACAGGCTGTTTTCCGCCGCACTCGGGACGCTGATCAGCAGCGGTCCGTTCCGCATCTGCCAGCATGCGGCGAACGCGCACGACGCGCACGCCGCGCTCGAACAGGGTGCGGACCCCGACCTCATCGTCATGGCCCTTCAGGAAGGCTCGGCCGAGGAGCTGGCAAGCCTAAAGCGCCTGCGTGCCACCTCCGGCGCCCGCATCGCGGTGCTGGCCGATGCCATGGCCGACCGCTCGCTCTCGCTGGCGCTGAAGGCCGGGGCCGACGCCTATCTCAACAAGGGGATGTCCAGCGAATCCCTGCTGCGGTCCCTGCACCTCGTGATGCTGGGCGAGGTGGTGTACCCCACGCACGTCGCCAGCCTGCTCATCGCCACCGCGAACGAGCGTCCGCAACAGCCCCGCGTCGCCCCCACCCCCAGCAACGAGCTGTCCAAGCGCGAGGTGCAGATCCTGCGCTGCCTGCTGGCCGGCCAATCCAACAAGGCCATCGCCCGCAACCTGCACATCACCGAATCCACGGTGAAAATGCACTTCAAGAACGTGATGCGAAAGATCAACGCCCAAAATCGCACCCAGGCGGCGGTGTGGGCCATCCAGAACGGCCTGTCGCCGCTCTTGAGCGCCTGACGCGCCGGCCTCCCCCGCCCGGTCGCGGGGGAGGCGCCCCACCCGAACGGGCGTTCCGCCCATGCGCCTTGTCCGCTAGCTTTCCCCGTGCATGAGGGAGGGCGAATGGTGCTGCGCGCGCTGATCTTCGACGTCGACGGAACACTGGCCGAAACCGAGGAGGCGCACCGCGACGCCTTCAACCGCACCTTCGCCGAATTCGGCCTGCCCTGGTCGTGGGACCGCGCGCTCTACCGCGAGCTGTTGCGCGTGTCCGGCGGCAAGGAGCGCATCCGCGCCTTCGTCGCACGGCACGACCCCGCCCGCGATACCGCCGGCCTCGACAACCTCGTCGCGTCCCTGCACCGCCGCAAGACGGAGCTGTACACCACCACCGTTGCCGCCGGCGGCGTGCCGCTGCGCCCCGGCGTGGAGCGCCTGATCGGCGAGGCGCGGGCCGCCGGCCTGACGCTCGCCGTCGCCACGACGACCACGCGCGCAAACGTGCTGGCGCTGATGGACGGCGCCACCGGCGGCGCCGGGCACGGCTGGTTCGCCACTCTCGCATGCGCCGAGGACGCGCCGCGCAAGAAGCCCGACCCGCAGGTCTACCGCGTGACGCTGGACCGCCTCGGCCTGCCCGCGACGGCCTGCCTGGCATTGGAGGACTCGACCAACGGCGTGCGCGCCGCCCGCGCCGCCGGCATCCCCGTGGTGGTGAGCGAAAGCGTCTACACCGACGGCGACGACTTCACCGGTGCCAGCGCGATCTTCCCGGACCTGGCATCCGTCACGCTCGACGACCTGCGCCGGCTGCACGGCGGGCAGCCGGAGTAGCGCCGGAACTCCCGCTTCCCGCTCCTCGTTACCCGGGCATCGCAGCCGCACGGGAACACCGAGGAGGCCGCCGTGAACCCCGTCCGAATTCTCGCCGCCGGCATCGCCGCCGCGGCGTTCGTGCTGTCCGCAGCCTCGCCGTCCGCCCTGCCGGCACACCCGATCCACACCGCCGCCGACACGGTGACGCTGGACGACTGGGACTACCGCGCCGCCTACAGCGGCTGGCGCGCTTCCGGCCTGATCGATGCGGTGGTCTTCGGTGCCAACGGCGAGGAACTGGGGGAGGTCAAGGACCTGCTGGTCGACGCCGACGGCCGGCTGCGCGCACTCGCGATCGAGGCGAGCGGCATGCTGGACATCGGCCCGGCGCTGTTCACGGTGCCCTGGCGCGACGCCGCACCGGGTCCGGAGCCCGACACTGTCACCCTGCCGATCACCGCCGAGGAGGCCACGGCGCTCGCCCGCGCCGACACGCCGGACACGATCGGGCCGGGCGGCTGGCGGGTGCAGGCGCTGCTCGGCCGGCCGGTGCACGTGGCGGGCATGCGCCATTTCGGCACGGTTGACGACATCATCTTCGACACGCCGGGCGCCATTGTCGCTGCCGTCGTGGCCCCCCGGAACGACCCGAACGGTCCCTACGCCTATCCCTGGCGCGATGCCACGCTTGGCCCGGCGCAGAGCGCGCTGGTCCTTCCCGTGGCACCCGCGCAACTGCGCGCGCTGGGCCCCTTCGATTACGGCCGCATGCCCGACGGGGCGCTGGCCCGGCGGTAACTACGTGTTCGGCTCCGCCGGTTCGGCCGATTCGCCGTAGATCTCGGCTTCCGTGCGTCCACAGCCTTCGCAGCGGCCGTCCTCGCCGATCACACAGATGCCCACGCAGGGGTTTTCCGCCTCGTCCATCGCCCGTCATGCCTCATCGGAATGCCTGACGCCGATCTGGCATCGCATGGGCGTGCCGTCAAGCTCGCGTCAGCCATGCATGCGCGACAGCGCGTCGGCCAGCCGGATGGGTTCGGGCAGCCGCCACTTGCGCGTGACGCGCAGCACCAGGTCCACCGCAGTCGCCAGACTCACGCGATGGCCGGTGGAGACGAACAGCGGGTTGGTGCCGTCGCGCGTGCGCAACGCCACGCCCACCAGCTCGCGGCGATGGAACATGGGCGAGGACGCGCCGCGTTCCCGGCCCGGCTCCTCGTACCGGCCGACGAGGCGCGACTTGGCGACGCCGATGGTAGGCAGGCCGGTGACGACGCCCAGGTGGCAGGCCAGTCCGAAGCGCCGGGGATGCGCCAGCCCCTGCCCGTCGACCAGCACGAGGTCCGGCGGCTCCGGCAGCAGCGCCAGCGCCGCCGCCATGGCCGGCACCTCGCGGAAGGACAGCAAGCCCGGCACATAGGGAAAGCGGGTCGGCGCGCACAGCAGAACGGAGCGCGTGAGTTCCAGCGTGTCCGGATCCACCTCCGCCACCGCCGCCCAGGTGACGCGGTCGCCCCCGCCGAAATGCGCGTCCACCGCCGCCAGCCGGCGCAACGTGCCGAAATCGTCGTGCGTGACCACCCGGCCACGCAGCCGCTCCTGCACGGCGCGCGCCTCCGCCTCGGTGGTCGGCCAATGATCCGCCAACGTGTCCATACCCCGACAACAGATGACGACGCGACGCAATCGCGCGTGTCACGAACCGGGGTGCACCACCGCTCCCGCCCACAGGCAAACCGGGCGCCGCCGGCTCAGCCCTCGGCGCCCTCGTCGATGGGATGGCACGGCTTGCAGGTGGTGGGCCAGGGATCGCCCAGGTCTTCCACCATGCAGTGCCAGCGCGGCCCATCCAGGCGGATGCAGCCGCCGCCGGCAAAGTGCAGGGCGACACCGCCCTCCACCGGTTCCAGGCTCAACAGCTCCAGGATCTGGCCGCGGTCCTTGAGGTCGAGGCCGCGGGCCTTCACCGCCGTCACCCCTTCGAAGCGCACGCCGCAGTGGGTGCGCTCATAGGGGAACTGCGCGTCGTCGTCGGCGGTGAAACCGTCGTCGCGCGGCGTGTCGCAGGTCTCCCACTTGAAGCGGTTGACCACCAGCACGAAGCGCTTGTCGGCCGGCAGGAAGCACATCTCGCCGATCGGCACGACGGCATCCTGCAGGCAGGCCGAAATGACCTTCAGATCCTCCTCGTCCTCGGCGCGCAAGCGGATCGGCGTGCTCATGGTTCCTCGGGTCCGTTCCTAGTCGTCGTCGCGCTCACGCACCCGCTCGATGTCCGCGCCGCAGGCCGCCAGCTTCTCCTCCAGCCGTTCGTAGCCGCGGTCGAGGTGGTAGACGCGGTTGACGGTCGTCTCCCCTTCGGCCGCCAGGCCGGCCAGCACCAGCGACACGGACGCGCGCAGGTCGGTCGCCATGACCGGCGCGCCGGTCAGCCGCTCGACCCCGCGCACCAGCGCCGAGGCGCCGTGCACGGTGATACGCGCGCCCATGCGCATCAATTCCGGCGCGTGCATGAACCTGTTCTCAAATATGGTCTCGGTGATCATGGCTGCACCCCCCGCCGTGCACATCAGCGCCATCATCTGGGCCTGAAGGTCGGTGGGGAAGCCGGGGAACGGCTCGGTCATCACGTCGATGCCGTGCAGCGCACCGTTGGCGCGCGACACGCGGACGCCGTTGTCGATCTCCGTGAACTCCACGCCGGCCTGGGCCAGCACCTTTGCGGCGGCGCTGATCAGGTCCAGGCGGGTGTTGAGGATGTCCAGCTCGCCGCCGGTGATGGCGGCGGCCATGGCGTAGGTGCCCGTCTCGATGCGGTCGGGCACCACCATGTGGCGCGCGCCGTGCAGCCGGTCGACGCCCTGGATGCGCAGCGTGTCAGTTCCGATGCCGCTGATCTTCGCCCCCATGGCGACGAGGCAGTGGGCAAGGTCCGTCACCTCCGGCTCGCGCGCGGCGTTGACCAGCACCGTCTCGCCCCTGGCCAGCGTGGCGGCCATCAGCAGGTTCTCGGTGGCCCCAACGGACACCTTGGGGAAGACGATCTCGGCGCCGTGCAGCCCCTTGGGCGCCTTGGCGACGATGTAGCCGCCGGTGATCTCGATCTGCGCACCCATCAGTTCGAGGCCCCTGATGTGCAGGTCGACCGGGCGGGCGCCGATGGCGCAGCCGCCGGGCAGCGATACCTTGGCCTCGCCGCAGCGCGCCACCAGTGGCCCCAGCACCAGCACGGAGGCGCGCATCTTGCGCACCAGGTCGTACGGCGCGGTGGTGTTGGTGATGTCCTTCGCCGTGAAATCCACCGCGCGCCCGGCGCACTCGCCGCCAGCGCCGTTCATGTGGATGGCCACGCCGTGCTGGAGCAGCAGGTTGCACAGCGTGTTGATGTCCGCGAGGATCGGCAGGTTGGTGAGCGTCAGCGTGCCGTCGGTCAGCAGGCTGGCGGTCATGAGCGGCAGGGCGGCGTTCTTGGCGCCGCCGACCACGATGCTGCCGCGCAGGGGTTTGCCGCCGCGGATGCGGATCTTGTCCATGATGTCGTGCTTTGTATGGTGATGCCGGGGTGGCGGATGGGCTCCCTTGGTCGCGCGGCCGTTACAGCCGCGGCAGCGTCACTCCCTTTTGGCCCATGTACTTGCCGGACTTGTCGGCGTACGAGGTCTCGCAGATCGTGTCCCCCTTGAGGAACAGGAACTGGCAGAGGCCCTCGTTGGCGTAGACCTTGGCCGGCAGGGGCGTCGTGTTCGAGATCTCCAGCGTCACGTGGCCTTCCCACTCGGGCTCCAGCGGCGTCACGTTGACGATGAGGCCGCAGCGCGCGTAGGTGCTCTTGCCCAGGCAGATGACCAGCACGTCGCGCGGCACGCGGAAGTATTCCACCGTCCGTGCCAGCGCGAAGCTGTTCGGCGGGATGATGCAGACGTCCGTCTTGCGGTCGACGAAGCTGTTGTCGGAGAACGCCTTGGGATCGACGATGGCGTTGTCGACGTTGGTGAAGATCTTGAATTCGTCGGCCACGCGCGCGTCGTAGCCATAGGAGCTGAGGCCGTACGAAATGACGCCGGCGCGTTCCTGGCGGTCGACGAAGGGCTCGATCATGCCCTTGGTCTCGGCCATTTCGCGGATCCAGCTATCCGGCATGATGCCCATCGGCCCCAACTCCCCGTGCAGAATGTCGTGAACAACGGTTTCTAGCCGAGCGTGACCGGAGGCACAAGGGAACGAAATGGGATCAATGCCCGCCCTTTCCTTTGGCGGCCCCGCTCCTGTAGCTTGGCAGCCATTCCCGCCTTTTCTGGAGACCGGGCTCGTGACGCTCACCGGCCGAGACCGCCGCCCGCCCTTCGCCGACCAGGACGCCCTGCACCAGGCAGCCACCCGGCAGCTGCGCGCGAAGAACGAACGCTTGCAGCCGGACCTCGACCCGTCCATCCGCGCGGCGCTGTGGCGGCGCGGCTTTCTGGCCGACAAGTGGCGGCTGCTGTCCATGGAGACGCGCGGCTTCGACGGCTTCCTCAGCGACGTGCAGCGTCGTATGACGCGCAACATCAACGGCCGGCACGGCCTCGTGCTGGACGACAAGTTCGTGCTCTACAAGACCCTGCAGACGACCGCCCGCCAGCCGGAGATGCTGGCGGCACTGTACGATGGCACGGTCACCGTGCTGGCCCAATCCTGGAACACGCTGCTGAACGGGGACGTCCCGGCCGCGATCTACGCCAAACCGGCCCTGGGCGCGATGGGACGCGGACTGATCCGTGCGACCGTTGGCGGCGGCGCCGTCACCGTCGACGGCCAGCGCTTCGGTGGAGCGGACTTCCTGGACCGCCTGCGCCGCAGCGGGCACGACTATGTCGTCACGCTCGGCGCCGTCCAGCACCCGGAAATGGCTGCCCTTTTCCCCGGCACGACCAACACGCTGCGCGTCCTGGTCCTGCGGGATCCGCGCAGCGGAAAGCCCTTCGTGGGCGCCGCGGCGCTGCGGGTGGGAACGCGGGCGTCGGGCGTGATCGACAACTTTTCGCGCGGCGGCCTGTCTTTCCCCATCGATCCGCCCTCCGGCGTGGTCGGCCGTGGCGTGCGCCGGCTGCCCAGCGGCCATGTGGAGCCGGTCGACGTGCACCCCGACACCGGCCTGCGCATCACCGGCCGCACGGTCCCGCTGTGGGGCGAGGTCCTGGCCTGCACGCTGGGCGCCTTCGTTCACCTGCCCTTCCTGCGCTACGTCGGCTGGGACATCGCCGTCGGCCCGGAAGGGCCGATCGTGATTGAAGGCAACAGCTACAGCGGCGTCGACGTCTTCCAGGTGCACGGGCCGCTGCTGCACGACCCGGCCCTGCGCGCCTTTTACGAGCACCACGGCATCCTCGCCTACACCGGCCCGGCGGAGTGAACGCCGCGCCACCGGCCCCTGCCCGATCGGGCGGCTGACGAGTGGCCTAGATCTTAGGCGCCGTTGCCTGAAAATTAGGCATTGCTTATACTCGTTGGCAAATAAGACCATAACGCATGGGAGAGGGGTCTGGTGCGGCGATACCTTATCAAGATGCGCGGCCGTGGCCGGGCCCCCGCGCGGCCGTCGATGCGGCACATCCTGTGGTCCTCGCTGGGCGGCACGGCGGGAATCGGCAGCGTGCTGGCATTGGCGCTTTACGCCGACGTCCCGCTGCTCGTTGCGCCCTTCGGGGCCACCTGCGTGCTTGCCTTCGCGGTGCCCGACAGCCACCTCGCCCAACCGCGCAGCATCATCGGCGGCTATCTCGTGTCAACCCTGGTCGGCCTGCTGGTCCTGGACCTGTCGGGCGCGCACGCGTGGGACATGGCGGTGGCCGTGGGGCTGGCGATCGGCGCCATGCAGTTCACCCGCACCGTGCACCCGCCGGCCGGCGCCGTGCCGCTGCTCGTCATGATGGCGGCGCCGGGCTGGCTGTTCCTGGTAGCGCCCATGCTGGTAGGGGCGGGCCTGCTGGTCGTCGCTGCCGTCCTCGTCAACAATCTCTCCGGCGAGCGGCACTATCCGCTGTATTGGGTCTGATACGGCCAAGCAGAAACAAGAATGACTCTCGACGTTCGGCGCCCGCCCCCTCACCGGTCCACGCGCCGGCTCGCCGGCACATAGGTGTAGGGCGGCTGGAGGTAGTGCAGCACCCCACCCGTGTTCAGGTGCGGAGCCAGCAGCCGCGTCAGGTTCAGGCCGATGCCCACGTAGAGGTGCTGCTCGCGCAGGTCGGCCGATCCGGGGCCACCGTGGTCGGCGTAGTTGCGGGCGTAGAAGCCGACGTGGAACTCCAGGTGCTTCAGCAGCGGATCCCGCACGGCGTCGAATCCGTCGGCCTTCACGGCGATGAGATACTTCAGCCGGTTGTAGTCGGTGAAGACGTCGGCCTGGTAGTCGCCGCGGCGGAACGGGTTGTATTCGACGCGGAAGTCGATCTTGCGGTGGATCTCCGGATACTCCCACAGCACGTAGCCCAGCGCCGCGCCCACCGCGTTGAAGAGCATGTCCTGGTAGGAAAAGCCGTAATCGTCGCTGAAGGCGTCGCCGACCTCCACCAGCCCCATCAGCCCCACGCCCGACAGGGCACCGTAGCGCGCCGCCTCGCGGCGTCCGTACCCCCACGCCTCGTAGCGGTTGGCGAACAGGTGACTCAGCGCGTAGGCCGACCAAGCATGACCCAGCTTGTCGGCCCCGCCCTCCCCGGTCTCGCGGCCGAACCAGCCCTCGTCCTGGAATCGCGGACCGGCCGTGCCCCAGTCCCACGACCACGCCCCCCAGCCCAGCGCCAGCGTCGCGGCGCCGAGATTGAGCGTCAGCGCCTTGTCCTCGCGGCTCCACTCACCGGCCTTCCAGCTCCCCGGCAGCGGCTCGGCCCGTACGCCGGGTGAGGTGCCGAACACGGCAAAAATGAGCAGAAAGAGCACCAGAAGCCGCATGGCAAAGCCTCGTGCCGCAGAATAAAGCACGACGCCATTGAAACACGGGGCGCTGTCGGCCGGTTCTGGGCAAAAGGATAATCCAACAACCCAACCTACGTCGTCTCCGCCTCGCCCTTTTCCGCCTTCTCCCGCGCGCGCGCCTGCTCCTTGCGCTTGCGCAAGTTCTCGCGCAGCCGCTCCGCCAGGCGGTCCTGGCGGTTGCCGCCCTTCGGCTTCGGCGCTTTCACCTCGTCCGTCATGCCGCGTCCGCCGGAAGGGGAGCGGCTTCCGGCGCCTTCTGCCAGTGCTTCCGCCACGCCTGGAACATCAGCACGCACCACAGCCGATACTGCCAGTTGCGCCCGCCCGACAGGTGCTCCGACCACAGGCGGCGCACCTGGGCGGCATCGAGCAGCCCGTCCTCGCGCAGCGTGCACTCGTCCAGCAGGTCCTCGGCCCAGTCGCGCAAGGGACCGCGCAGCCAGGAATCGATCGGCACGCCGAAGCCCATCTTCGGCCGCTCCACCAAGCCCGGCGGCACGTGGCGGTACAGCACCTGCCGCAGCAGCCACTTGCCCTTGCCGTCGCGGATCTTCTGGCGCGGAGGCAGGCGCCACGCCAGTTCCACCACCCGGTGGTCGAGCAGCGGCACCCGCGCCTCCAGCGCCACGGCCATGCTGGCGCGGTCCACCTTGGCCAGGATATCGTCGGGCAGGTAGGTGGCGGCGTCCAGGTACTGCATGCGTTCGACGAAGTCGGCCACGCCGCGCGCGTCGTCCCACACCGCCCCGTGCGGCTCGCGCCCGCCCAACACCAGGGCGTCCGGCTCCTTCCACTGACTGACGAGGTCGCGGTAGAGGTCGTCCGGGCCGGCGGCGGCCAGCACGGCGGCCAGCTTGTGCAGCTTGTCGCCGGGCAGGCGCGGCAGCCCGCGCACCGGCAGCAGCCCGAACAGCGCGTCCCAGCGCCCCGGTGGCACGGCGCGGATCAGCCCCGCCGCCGCCCCGCGCAGACCCGCCGGCAGCGGCCCCAGCATCCGCCAGAGCTTCGCGCCCAGGAAATAGCGGTTGTAGCCGGCGAACAGCTCGTCCCCGCCGTCGCCCGACAGCGCGACGGTGACCGAGCGGCGCGTCATCTCCGACACCAGGAAGGTCGGAATCTGCGAGGAGTCGGCGAACGGCTCGTCGTACCATTCGGCGAGGCGCGGGATGACGGCCAGCGCGTGGTGTGGCTCGACCGTCAGTTCGGTGTGGTCGGTGCCCAGGTGCTTCGCCACGGCGCGCGCGTCGGCCGCCTCGTCGAAGCCGGCCTCCTTGAAGCCGATGGTGAAGCTGCGCACCGGCCGCTCGCTCTGCGCCTGCATCAGCGCCACGACGGTGGAGGAATCGATGCCGCCGGACAGGAAGGCGCCCAGCGGCACGTCGGCCACCATCTGCCGGCCGACGGCGTCCATCAGCAGCGCTTCCAGCCGGTCGGTGGCCTCCCTGTCGGACAGTTCCAGCCGGTCGGCGATGCCGCCGCGCACCACCGCGCCCAGGTCCCAGTAGACGGCGCGCTCCGGCTCCCCCGCGCCGCGGAAGGTCAGGATCGTGCCCGGTTCCTGCTTGCGCACGCCTTGGTAGATGCTGTGCGGCGCCGGCACGTAGGCGAAGCGGAAATAGGCCGACAGCGCGTCGCGGTCGACCTCGGCGCGAAACGCCGGGTGCGCGCGCAGCGCCTTGGGCTGCGAGCCGAACAGCAGCGTGCCGCCCATGCGCGCCCAGTACAGCGGCTTGATGCCCACTTGGTCACGAACGAGGTGCAGCGCACGCTGCTGCCGGTCCCACAGGGCAAAGGCGAAGATGCCGATCAGGCGCCGGGCCGTTGCCGCGACGCCCCAGGCGGCGCAGGCCTCGACCAGCACCTCGGTGTCGGAATGGCCGCGGAAGGCGTGGCCCCTGGCCTCAAGCTCCGCGCGCAGGTCCTGGAAATTGTAGATCTCGCCGTTGAAGGCGATGATCCAGCGGCCGTCGGCCGATTCCATCGGCTGGCGGCCCAACGGCGACAGATCGACAATGGCGAGGCGGCGGTGCGCCAGCGCCACGCCGGCCGCTTCGTCCACCCACACGCCGTCGCCGTCGGGGCCGCGGTGGGTGATCGTCGCGTTCATCCGGCGCACGGTCACCTCCAGCCCGACCGGCGTCCGGCTGGAGGAGGGAGCGACGAAACCGCAGAAGCCGCACACGTCGGGGTACCGTCCGCTTAGTGGTCGGAGCCGTGCAGGATCGCCTCGCGCAGGCCGGTGTCGTACCCCATGCCGGCCGGGGTGATCACGGCACCCTGCGGGTCCTGGCGGACCAGCCCCTTGCGCCCCAGCGCCACCCACACCGCCTGGTTCTGCAGCCCGGTGGCGTCGCGCCCCGCCACCACGTAATGGCCGAGGTGGAAATGGTCGCCGTGCGCGTGCGGCAGGCGGGTGACCAGGAAGGCCCCCTCCTCCTCCTCGACCGGGCTGTTTTCCACCCGGGCGATCTCCTGGAGCAGCGTCAGCGTCTTGAGCTGCAGCGCGTTGAGGCCGAGCGGGTTCTTCTTGTTGGGCGCCATGGGATCCGAGCCTGTCTTACCGGGAAAACGGCAGGGCAGTAGATCGGCTTGCCGCCCGCACTGTCAAGCACGGCCCAACGTCACCTTACTTCTTCGACAGCGCCTCGACGATCTTCCAGATGTTGCGGATCTGGCGGGCGTCCTTCTGCCAGTAGTCGACGCCGTTGTAGCCCCACCAATCCCAGCAGCCGTTCGGGTTGCCGCCGGTCATGCCGCTGGCCGCCGCCTGCGGGTAGAGCACGACGATGCCGTTGCGCTCGGCGAAGTCGTTGTAGCCGGCATCGAGCGCGAACAGGTACTTGCGCGACGGGTCCTTGCTCTCCTTGTTGATCATGTCCTCGTTCTGGTGGCAGCCGTGCAGCGCGATGTGCAGCGAGCAGGCGGCGCCGGCCTTGCAGCTTTCCGGCACGTAGACGTAGCCGGTCTTGTGCATCATGCCCTGCGGGTTGGTGGCGCCGATCACGTTCGTCTGGCTGAAGGCGATCAGGTTGGCCGGGTCGGCCGGGCGGTTGGCCTGCGGGGCGGCGGCCTTGGCCGGGTGCAGGAACGACAGGATGTCCTGCGCGCCCGGCACATCGCAGTCGGCAATGTACGGCGCGCCGGCGAAGCAGTTGCGCCCATTCGGGCGGCTGTCGGTCGGCATGGTGTGCGGCATGCCGTCCACCGTCACCGCCTTCAGGTTGGTCTCCGCCGTCTGGCCGGCCGGGCAGCTCGCCATCAGCTCGCCGTACAGCGCCTTGGTCGCGTCGCTGACCTTGGCCGGCACCGTGTCGTCCTTTCCGCCGGAGATCAGGTACACGCGGTCGCCGCACAGGTTGGCCTGCGCATCGACCTTCTTGCGGTCGAAAGCGTCCCTGGCCAACTCCATCAGGCGCTTGGTCTCGATCGGCAGCGCGGCGATCGGGCCCAGCGGCATGCCCAGCTTCTCATAATACGCGGTGCACAGCCCAACGGCGGTGATCTCGCTGGTCACCGGATAGGCCGGATTCCCCTTGAGATAATCGGCGCAGCGGAACGGCGGGCCGGCGACCATGCCCACCCCCACCAGGTCGGCCGAGCGCGCGACGTGGAGCTGGTGCGCCATGGCGGCACCCGACGAAATGCCGGACACCGAGATATCCTTGCGATCGATCGACAGCGTGATCTTCTTCGCCTTCAGTTCGGCGATCTCCGCCCGGGCTTGTGGCGCCGCCCCCAGGACGCCGGCCAGATACACAGCGGCAAAGGCGACGGAACGAGCCCATCCATAGTTGTTCATGACGATAATTTCCCCAAGATTTTGGCGCGCTGCATTGCGGCATACTCTATCATGGCGGGAAATACCTGTCAGCCGGCAACACCGCATCCACGCCCCCGCCGCGCGAATAATGCACAGCAACATGCACGCAGACGCCTCCGGCGGCGCCGGCACGACCCTTCCGCGTGCCACGCGGCGTTTGCACTCTGGCGTCGGCGGCGCGGGTCGGGCATAAGACGGCGCGGGTGGGTGGCGCACGGCCACCCGGCAGGCCCGGCCCACGATGCTCCGGCTGACGCGCCGGCAAGGATGGATGGACATGACGATTCTGGTCACCGGCGCCGCCGGCTTCATCGGCTCGCACGTCGCCCTGGCGCTGCTGGAGCGCGGCGAGGAAGTGCTCGGCATCGACAACCTGAACAGCTACTACGCCATCGCGCTGAAGCAGGCGCGCCTTGCCCGGCTCACCACCAACCCGCACTTCCATTTCATCAAGGGCGACATCGCCGACCGAAAGCTGATCGAGGAGATGGGCGACGCGCTGAAAGAGGTGACGGGGGTCGTGCACCTCGCCGCCCAAGCCGGCGTGCGCTATTCGATCGAGAACCCCTACACCTACGTCGACACCAACGTGATGGGGCAGGTCGTGCTGCTGGAAGCGGCGCGGCGCATGCCGAACCTGCAGCACTTCGTCTACGCCAGCTCGTCCTCCGTATACGGCAACAACACCAAGCTGCCGTTCTCCGTCGACGACCGGGTGGACACGCCGGTGTCCGTCTACGCCGCCACCAAGAAGGCGGCGGAGATGCTCAGCTACTGCTACGCCCACCTGCACCGCGTTCCGGCGACGGGGCTGCGCTTCTTCACGGTGTATGGGCCGTGGGGACGGCCGGACATGGCCGCCTACCTGTTCACCGACGCCATCGTGCACGGCCGGCCGATCCGCGTGTTCAACGGCGGCAACATGCGGCGCGACTTCACCTACATCGACGACATCGTGGCCGGCGTGCTGGCCGCCCTGGACCATCCGGCGCCGCCGGACGAATCGGGCGTGCGGCACCGCGTCTTCAACCTCGGCAACAACAACACCGAGGAGCTGATGCGCTACATCGCTATCATCGAGGAGGCGCTGGGCCGGAAAGCGGTGATGCACATGGAGCCGATGCAGCCCGGCGACGTGCCCGCCACCTACGCCGACATCGAGGCCAGCCGCCGCGAGTTGGGCTTCGAGCCGAAGACTCCCATCGAGGTCGGGCTGCCCCGCTTCGTGCAGTGGTACAAGGAGTACCATGGTCTCTCGTGAGGGGGGCTCAGCCGGGTCCAGGCGCCCGAAGCTCCTCTACCTCGTCACCGAGGACTGGTATTTCTGGTCGCATCGCCTGCCGATGGCGCGCGCGGCGCGCGACGCCGGGTTCGACGTGGCGGTGGCGACCCGCGTGGACAAGCACGCCGAGCGCATTGCCACCGAAGGCTTCCGCGTCCTGCCGCTGAACTGGCGCCGGCGCAGCGTCCACCCCGGCGAGGCGCTGGGCGCGGTGGCCGAGATCGCCGCTCTCTACCGCCGCGAGCGGCCGGACGTCGTGCACCACGTGTCCTTGAAGCCGGTCGTGCTCGGCGGGCTGGCGGCCATGACGGCCGGCGTGCCGGCGGTGGTCAACGCGCTGACCGGCCTCGGCTCCGCCTTCCTCGGCAAGGGCGGGCTGAAATCGAAGGTCGCGGGCGCCGTGGCGCGCACGGCGCTCCGCACGATCCTCAAGCGCCGCAACAGCCTGCTGGTGCTGCAGAACGCCGATGACCGCGACCACCTCGTCCGTCTCGGCCTCGTCTCGGCCGACCGCGTGTGGGTGATCCGCGGCTCCGGCGTCGACACCGCCCACTTCGCCGTGCTGCCGGAACCGCCGCCGCCCGTCGTCGCCGGCTACGTCGGCCGCCTGCTGGAGGACAAGGGCGTGCGCCCGCTGGTCGAGGCACATCGCATGCTGCGCGCGCAGGGGCTGGACGTCGGCCTGCTGCTCGCCGGCACGCCGGACCCGGAGAACCCCACGACCATCCAGCCGGCCGAGCTGGAGCGCTGGAAGGACCTGCCCGGAGTCGAGCTGGCCGGCCACGTCACCGACGTGCGCACGGTGTGGGCGCGCGCCCACATCGCCGTGCTGCCGTCGCGCCGCGAGGGCCTGCCCAAGAGCCTGCTGGAAGCCGCGAGCTGCGGCCGCGCCATTGTGGCCACCGACGTTCCCGGCTGCCGCGAGGTGGCGCGCGCCGGCGACAACGCCCTTTTGGTCCCGGTGGACGACGCCGCCGCGCTGGCCGATGCGATCGGCAGCCTGGCGCGCGACGCCGCGCTGCGCCACCGCTTCGCCGCCGCCAGCCGCCGCCTCGTCGAAAGCGACATGGCGGCCGACAAGGTGGGCGCAAGGACGGTGGAGCTGTACCGCACGCTGCTGGAAGCCACCCGACCGGGCGCCGTCCCCCTGCCGCAGCCGAGGACGCCATGAACGCCCTCCTCGTCCTCGCCCTGACAACGGTTGCCTCCTGGCTGCTGGTCGGGCGCGTGCTGGCCTATCTGCGGCATCGCGCCATCCTCGACCATCCGAACGACCGCTCCAGCCACACCATCCCCACGCCGCGCGGCGGCGGCTGGGGCGTGATGCTCACGGTGCTGCCGGCCTGGGCGCTGATCGGTCTCGCATCCGGCGCCCCGGCGCGGGTGCTGCCGGTGCTGGCCGCAGCCTCCGCGCTGATGGCGATCTCGTGGATCGACGACCGCCGCGGCCTGGGCGCCGGCCCGCGCTTCCTGACGCAGGCCGCCGCCGTCGTCATCGGGCTGGCCGCCCTGCCCGCCGACGCGCATGTGCTGCAGGGCTGGCTCCCCTGGTGGCTCGACCGCACGCTGGCCGGCTTCGCCTGGCTGTGGTTCGTCAACCTCTTCAACTTCATGGACGGCATCGACGGCCTGGCCGGCAGCGAGGCCGCCACCATCGGCGCCGGCATGGCGCTGGTCGTGACGCTGGCCGGACACGACCCGGCGCTCGGCCTCTATGGGCTCGCGGCAGCGGGTGCGGCGCTGGGTTTCCTGAGCTGGAACTGGCATCCGGCCAAGGTCTTCATGGGCGACGTCGGCAGCGTGCCGCTCGGCTACCTGCTGGGTTGGCTGCTGCTGAGTGTCGCGACGCAGGGCCATTGGGCGGCGGCGCTGCTCGTGCCGCTGTACTTCCTGGCCGACGCCACCATCACCCTGCTGCGCCGCGCGGCCGAGGGGAAGAAGGTCTGGCAGGCGCACCGCGAGCATTTCTACCAGAAGGCCACGCAGCGCGGCCGCACCCACGCCCAGGTCGTCCGCGCCGTGCTGGCGGCCAACGCCGCCCTGGTGGCGCTGGCCACGGCGTCGCTGCACCTCGGCTGGACCACGGTGCCGGCGGGGGCGGCGGTCGTGCTGCTGCTGCTGGCGAATCTCGCGCGGGCCAAGCGGGTGGCGGCGTGACGATGCGCATTCTCGTCACCGGCGCCACCGGCTTCGTCGGCCGCACCCTGGTCCCGGTGCTCGTGGAGCGCGGCCACACCGTCCGCGCCGCCATCCGCCGCGCGGGCACGCAGGTCCCCGGTGCGGAGCCCGTCGTCGTCGGCGACATCGGCCCGGACACCGACTGGAGCGCCGCGCTCGACGGCGTCGACGCCGTCGTCCACCTCGCCGCGCGCGTGCACGTGATGACGGACACGGCGGCCGACCCGCTGGCCGCGTTCCGCGCCGTCAACACCGCCGGCACCCGCCGCCTCGCCGAAATGGCGGCGGCGCGCGGCGTGAGGCGCTTCGTCTATCTCAGCTCCATCAAGGCCGTCACCGACGAGAGCCGGCCGGAGCCCATCGGCGATTCCACCCCGCCCGACCCGCACTCCCCCTACGGCGTCTCCAAGCTGGAGGCCGAGCGCGCGCTGGCCGGAATCGGCAATCTCGACCCCGTCATCCTGCGCCCGCCGCTGGTCTACGGCCCCGGCGTGGCCGGCAACCTGCGCACGCTCCTGACGCTGTGCGAACGCCGCGTGCCGCTGCCGCTGGCCTCCGTGCGCAACCGGCGCAGCCTGATCCACGTCGGCAACCTCGCCGACGCCATCGCCCTCTGCCTCGTCCACCCGGCGGCGGCCGGCCGCACCTTCGTCCTGAGCGACGGCGCAGCGCTGTCCACCGCCGACCTCATCCGCGCCTTCAGCGCCGGCCTCGGCGTGACCCCGCGCTTGTTCCCCTTCCCCGCCGCCCTCCTGAAGCTCGGCGCGACGCTCACCGGGCGCATGGCGGCGTTCGACCGCGTCGCCGGGTCGCTGGAGCTGGACGACCGTGGCATCCGGGAAACGCTGGGCTGGTCGCCGCCCCACCCGGCCGCGTCCGGCTTGCGCGCCACCGCCGAATGGTTCAAAGCTGGCGGCGGCCAAAGATTCGCAAGGTCTTAATACGCAAGGTTTCCTGATGCGCATCCCGTCCCCACGGGCGTTTCTCGTCTACGTGCACGATCTGGTGATGACCGGCGTCGCCTTCGTGGTGGCGCTGTACCTGCGCGTCGGCATGCAGACGTTCGACCAGTACGCCACCGCGCTGGCGCTGGGCGCGCCGATCATGATGGCGATTGCGGCGGTGGTGTACCGCCAGCTCGGTCTCTACCGCGGCATCTGGCGCTACGCCTCCATCCCCGACCTGGCGCAGCTCATCCGCGCCGTCACGGTGGCGGTGCTGACCTTCGTGCTGGCGATGTTCCTGCTGACCCGGCTGGACGCGCTGCCACGCTCCGTGCCGCTCATCATGTGGTTCGTGCAACTGGTGCTGCTGGGCGGCCCGCGCTTCGCCTACCGCCTGCTGAAGGACCGCCGCCTGGGCCTGGAGGACGCCACGTCCGCCCCGCAGATCCCCGTGCTGCTGCTGGGCGTGGGCGACGCGGCCGAGCTGTTCATCCGCTCGCAGACCAACAACCACTCCATGTACCGCGTCGTCGGCCTGCTGGACGACAAGAACCGCCGCATCGGCCAGTCCGTGCGCGGCGTCCCGGTCCTGGGTGCGCCCGAGGACATGGCCGAGGTGGTGCGCCGCCTGGAGCGGCGTGGCGTGCGCCCGCAACGCCTGATCCTGACCAAGGAACAGACGGAGTTGGCGGGTGCCCCCGTGCGCGATCTCCTCGATCAGGCCGAGCAGTTGGGCCTCACGCTGTCCCGCCTGCCCAGCCTGACCGAGTTCAAATCGGCCCTCGACGAAGGCAAGATCGAGGTTCGCCCGATCGCCATCGAGGACCTGCTGGGCCGTCCGCAGGCCGTGCTGAACGGTGGCGCCATCACCGGCCTTGTCACCGGCCGGCGCGTGCTGGTCACTGGCGCCGGCGGCACCATCGGGTCGGAGCTGGTCCGCCAGATCGCGGCGCTCGCCCCCGAATCGCTGGTCCTCGTCGATGCGGGGGAGTTCAACCTCTACACCATCGACATGGAGATCCGCGGCCGCCACCCGGCGCTGACGCTGCACACCGTGCTGGCCGACGTGCGCGACCGCGACCGCGTGCAGCGCCTGTTCCAGCAGCACCGCCCGGCCCTGGTCTTTCACGCCGCGGCCCTCAAGCACGTGCCGCTGGTCGAGATGAACCCGCCGGAAGGCGCGCTGACCAACGTCATCGGCACCCGCAACGTGGCCGACGCGGCGCGGGCAAGCGGCAGCCTCGCCATGGTACTGATCTCCACC
This sequence comes from Azospirillum sp., assembly GCA_035629155.1. GTDB lineage: Bacteria > Pseudomonadota > Alphaproteobacteria > Azospirillales > Azospirillaceae > Azospirillum. The sequence continues at coordinate 39,881 of DASPIO010000183.1, forward strand.
GACAAGGCGATCCGCCCGACCAGCGCCATGGGCGCCACCAAGCGCTTTGCCGAGTGCTATTGCCAGGCGCTAGACGTGCTGCCGCCGGCCGCACCCGGCGAGTCGCCCACCCGCTTCATGACCGTGCGCTTCGGCAACGTGCTGGGCTCGTCGGGCTCGGTGGTGCCGCTGTTCCAGCGCCAGCTCGCCAGGGGCGGGCCGCTGACCGTCACGCATCCGGACATGCGCCGTTATTTCATGACGGTGCGCGAAGCGGTGGAACTGGTGCTCCAGGCCTCCGCCCACGGCGTCGACCGCGCCGAGGAGCGCGGCAAGGTCCTGGTGCTCGACATGGGCGAGCCGGTGAAGATCGTCGACCTCGCCCGCCAGATGATCCGCCTCGCCGGCTTCCGGCCGGAGGTGGACATCGGCATCGAGTTCACCGGCCTGCGCCCCGGCGAGAAGCTGTTCGAGGAGATCCTTTCCGCCGCCGAGGCGCCGACGCGCACGGAGGCCGACGGCGTCTTCCTGGCGTCGCCCGGCATCATCGACTACGCCCTTATCAACCGCGCCGCCGCCGATCTGGAGGCCGCCGCCCGTGCGGGGGACGAGGAGCGGGTGCTGTCCCTGCTCGCCACCATCGTGCCCGGCTACCGCACCGAAGAGGGCGAAGCCGCGGGCGCGGTGCAGGCCGGCGCGCAGGGATAACCCATAAGAAAACGTTCCCAGCATAAAGGGCTTGCGTGGTCGGAAACCTTGTCGTATAAACCGCGCCACCCCAGCGGACGGGCTGCCGTAGCTCAGTGGTAGAGCACTCCCTTGGTAAGGGAGAGGTCGAGAGTTCAATCCTCTCTGGCAGCACCATTCCCCCATTCTGAAAATATTCTCATTGTTCACCTGCAGGCGCGATGCCGTAGGTTGGGTTGAGCGTCAGCGAAAACCCAACGTTCCGCGCCGCAAAAACGCTGTTGGGTTTTCGCTGACGCTCAACCCAACCTACGAATGCCCCGGGACCATGAGCGACTTCAAGATCGGCGACAAGGTCACGATCCACACCAGCCAGGGCGGGCCGCAGAGCCTTGCCACGGTCACGCGCTTCCTCGCCAATGGCAAGGGCATGGAGCTGTCGGACGGCAGCCAGTGGCGCGCCGACGGCAAGCGCCAGTTCCACTACAAGGGTGGCTTCTACAAGGGCCCGTGGGTGGAGCCGTTCCGCGCCGGCGACGACGACCACGTCGCCAAGCGCCGCCACATCGGCCGCCTGCACAAGTGGGCGCGCGAGCTGACGCTCGACTCACCGCTGAGCGGCCCGGCGCTGAAGCGCATCCTCGACCTCATCGAATCCGAGACCAAGGCCGCCGAAGCCGCCGCCGACCGCGCGCCGGAGTGAACATGGCGCGCGCGCTGTTCAAGACCTACAAGCTCCACTTCGCGCGAATCACCTCCGGCCTGCGCGGCCGGTCGGAACGCGACGTGATGATCGACCGGCTGAAGCGCTTCGTGTCCGACAACGGCATGGCCGGCGAGCTGGACCGCATCATCCCGCACGGCGCTTTCGGAATCGTCGAGATCCGCTGCACCGAAAAGCTCGCCAACCGCCTCCCCGACATGCCCGAAGTGGAGACGGTGCTGGAGGCGTAGAGGCTACGCCGCCGCCCTCAACTGCCGCTCCAGTTCGCCCTGGAGCTGGCGCGGGGTAACCGGCTTGTGAGCGATGCCCAGCCCATGCGCCGCGGCATCCTGCTGGCACTCCGGCCCGGTCTCGCCGGTCAGCAGCACCGCCGGCACCACCTCCCCCACCTGTTCGCGGATCGCCAGGATGGCCTCCGTCCCCACCCGGCCGGCGCGCAGGCGATAGTCGGCGACGATGAGGTCCGGTGTGCGCCCCTTGCTCCGCAGCCGGTCCAGCGCCTGCTCGGCCGAGCCGGCGATCAGCACCTCGCAGCCCCATTCGCGGAACATCGCCTGCAATCCCAGAAGGACGATGGCGTCGTCGTCGACCAGCACCACGAACAGCCCCGCAGCGGCCGGTGCTGGCGCCTCGGCGGCCGTGCTGGGGACCGGTTGCGCCGCCGCCGCGGCGAGCGGCACGGTGACGGTGAACATCGATCCCCGCCCCGGCGCCGAGCGCACCTCCACCGGATGGCCCAGCAGCCGCGACAGCCGCTTCACGATCGCCAGCCCCAGACCCAGGCCCTGGCCACGGTCGCGCTCGGGGTTGGCGACCTGGTGGAACTCCTGGAAGATGGTCTCCAAATGCTCGACCGGGATGCCGATGCCGCTGTCGCGTACGGTGATCCGCGCCTGCCCGGCCTCCACCACGCACTCCAGCCGCACGCCGCCACGTTCGGTGTAGCGCACGGCGTTCTCGACGAGGTTGCGCACCATGCGGCCCAGCAGCGTGGCGTCGCTGCGCACTGTCGCCTCGCCGGACTGGACGACCGCGAAGGACAGCCCCTTGCTCTCCGCCACCGGCGTGTAGGAAGCGCCGATGTGGTCCAGCAACGGACCCAGCGCCACGTCCTCCACCGTCGGCACGATCACGCCCGCGTCGAGGCGCGAGACGTCGAGCAGGCTGTCCAGCAGGCCCTTCAGCGTGTCGATCCCGCGGTCGAGCATGGTCAGCATCTCCCGCCCGTTCTGGTCATGGATATGGCGCGCCAGCGCGGCGGAGAAGAAGAACAGCGACTGGATCGGCTGGCGCAGGTCGTGGCTGGCGGCGGCCAGGAACTTGGACTTGGCGAGGTTGGCGCGTTCCGCCTCCTCCTTGGCGGCGCGCAGCGCCTCCCCGGCGTTGTGGCGGTCGGTGACGTCGTGGAGGTAAGCGGCGAACCCCTCGCGCGAGGGGAAGGCGCGCACCGAATACCAGCGGCCATGCGTCGTGGAAAACGCCTCGAACTCGGCCGCCCCGCCGCCCTCCATGACGCGCCGGGCGTTCTCCTCGAAGGCGGTGCCGACGGCGCCGGGGAACGCCTCCCACAGATCCACGCCGACGAAGTCCCGCCCGCCACCCAGCAGCGTGCGGGCGCGCTCGTTCATGAAGGCGATGCGCCAGTCGCGGCCGACCTCCAGCACGCTGTCGTTGGTGCAGTCCAGCACCTCCGCCCGCTTGCGCGCGGCGGCGTGCGCCTGTTCGCGCAGGGCCGCCTGGTCCTGCACCGCGTCGGCCATGGCGTCGAAGGCGTGACCCAGCGCCGACAGCTCGTCCCGCCCGCCCCGCAGCCGGGCGCGGGCCGACAGGTCACCCTGTGTCCAGCGCGCCACCGCGGTTTCCAGCGCCCGCACCGGGCGCAGCAGCAGCCGCGCGCCCAGCCACGCCGACACCATGGCCAGCACCAGCCCGGCGGCGATCAGCAGCACGCCGCGCCACGTCGCCTTGGTGACGTCGGCAAAGGCCAGCTCGCGGTCGAGCCCAACGGCGATGAACAGCCCCTGGGCCCCGCCCTTCAACCCGACATAGCTGACGATGCGGCGCACGCCGTCCATCGCGCTGGTATCGAGCGTGCCGACTTCGCGGCTGGCGAGCAGCGGCATGAATTCCGCCGGCATCGGGGTGCCGACCGTCTCCGTCGCCTCCGGCTGGCGGGCCAGCAGCGTGCCGTTGCGGTCGGCGATCAGCAGCGCCATACCGGGCGGCAGCGGCTTCTCGGCCATGTAGCGGTTGAGCCAGTCGAGGTCGAGCGCCGCACCCACCACGCCCACCAGCCGGCCGAAGTCGTCGTGCACCGGGTAGGCCACGTGCAGACTGCGCCGCCGGCTCTGCTTGCCGAACACGTAGTCACCGACGGCGAATCCGTCGTTGCGCACCGCTCGCTGGAACCACGCCCGGTCGGAGACGTTGTTGCGGGTTCCGGGCGCTCCGGCGCACATGCCCTGGCCGGTGGCGTCCATGACGTCGATCAGGGCGTACTGCGGGAACTGGATCTTAAGCCGTTCGACGAGATCGTTGCAGCGTGTCGAGTCCAGCTTGCGCACCGATTCCACCTGCGACAGCGCCACCACGAACTGGCGCCCGCCGTCGACGATGCGCGCCAGTTCGTCCGCCATCAGCTCGACGTGCCGCCCGGTGGTCGCGGTCACCTCGTCCATGCGCGTGCGGCGCAGGTCCAGCTCGTTGTAGGCCTGGATGGCGACGGCCGGGAGGAGCGTGATGCCGACGAGAAGAAACAGCCGGGTGAGCAAGGTCATCAGAAGCGTCGTCCGTGCCGCGCAAAGTCGGGTTCGCGTACGCCGCTGCGCCGCCAGATCCGAACATTCGCATCTTCGCCAAACATGGTTAATTCATGATTAACCAAAACCCGCCACCCATAGGAGATGCGCCCCGCCCGCCGGAACCTCCGGCGGTATCGGGCGGTTTGCGAAAGACGCAACCGACGGAGGGGATGTGCGATGAGCGTGGAGACCATGATCCGCGACACCTACGACCAGGTGTTCGGCGGCGAGCAAAACATGTCGACGATGGAGCGCGTGGCCTCGTCCGGCTTTGGGCTGATCGTGGCCGCCGCCGGCGTCAACCGCGCCGGCCTGTCGGGCGCCCTCATGGGCCTTGCCGGCGCCGCCCTGGTCGCCCGCGGCATGAGCGGCCACTGCCCGTTCAAGGCGATGATGGAAGACGGCCACGCCATCGGCCACGGCGGGCACCAGAACTATGTGGACCACGAGGAACAGCCGCAGTCCCACCCGGCCGTCGAGCGCCACACCCCGGCGATCTAACGCTTCGCACCGCGCCGCACCTGGGGCACACTCCGCCCGCGAACGCGGACGGAGGGGTGCGGCATGGCGGAGCGGATCGTCCACCTGACGGGTGGCGGGGTCAGCGTGGCACTCGGCGTCGGCACCACGGCGCGCCTGCTCTACTGGGGCCCCGCCCCGCCCGGCGATGCGGACGCGCTGGGCGGTCTCGCCGCCACGCTGCCGGGGGCGGGGCTGGACGGGCCGGGGATGCCGCCGTTGCTACCGGTGGCCGGCTGGGGCTACTGGGGCCAGCCCGCTCTGTCCGGCCGCCACGCGCACGGCGGCTGGGCGCCGCGCCTCGTCGTGTCCGACGTTACCGAAGGCCCCGGCGCCGTCCGCATCGCGCAGGAGAGCGAGGACGGCACGCTCGCCGTCACCATCGCCCTGACGCTCGATGCCGAGACCGGCGTCTGGGCGGCCGTAACGGAGGTGACCAACCGCGCGACCGAATCCTATCGCCTGGACTGGTGCGCGGCCCTCTGCCTGCCCCTGCCCGGCTTTCTGGACGAGGCGCTGGTCTTCGAAGGCACCTACGTGCGGGAGTTCCAGGAGCGCCGCGTGGATCTCGGCACCGGCGCCCTGGTTCGCGAGAACCGCCGCGGCCGCACCTCGCACGACAGCTTCCCCGCGCTGATCCTCGGCCCCCGTGGCTTCGGCAACCGGCACGGCGGCGTGTACGGCTTCCACCTGGGCTGGAGCGGCAACCACCGCGTGCTGGTGGATGGCCTGCCCGACGGCACCCGCGTCGTCCAGTTGGGCGAACTGCTGCACCCCGGCGAAGCAGTCCTGGCGCCCGGCGAGACCTACCGCAGCCCGCCCGCCTACGCCGTCTTCGCCACCGACGGGCTGGACGGGTTGATGGCGCGCACCCACGCGCACGTCCGCACCCGCATCCTGCCCCGCCGCCTCGCCCCCCGCCCGGTGCACTTCAACAGTTGGGAGGCGGTCTACTTCAATCACGACCGCGCCGCGCTGCTCGACCTCGTGGAGCGCGCGGCGCGCATCGGCGTGGAGCGCTTCGTGCTGGACGACGGCTGGTTCCACGGCCGCAACGGCCATACGGCGGGCCTGGGTGACTGGTGGCCGGACGAGGCCAAGCACCCGGACGGTCTGCGCCCGCTGGCCGAAGCCGTACAGGCCAAGGGCATGCAGTTCGGGCTGTGGGTGGAGCCCGAACACGTCAACCCCGACAGCGACCTGTTCCGCGCCCACCCCGACTGGATCCTCGGCCTGCCCGGTGCCCGCGAGCCGGCACCCAAGCGCCAATACCTCCTCGACCTCGGCCGTGCGGAGGTGGCGGAGCACGTCTTCGCGCGGCTCGACGCGCTGCTGGCCCCCGGCTTCATCGGCTACCTGAAGTGGGACATGAACCGCGACGCCGCCCCGGCGGCCAGCGGCGGCGAGCCGGCGTGGCGGCGCCACGTGCTGGCCCTCTACGGCTTGCTTGAACGGCTGCGCGCCAAGCACCCGCATGTGGAAATCGAGACCTGCGCGTCCGGCGGCGGGCGGGCCGACTGGGGCATCCTGGCGCGCACGGAGCGCGTGTGGCCCAGCGACAGCAACGACGCGCACGACCGCCTCGCCATCCAGCGCGGCTTCTCGCTGTTCTTCCCACCCGAGGTGATGGGCAGCCACGTGGGGCGGGAGCGCTGCACCGTCACCGGCCGGCGCAACGACCTGTCCTTCCGCTGCGCCGTGGCGCTGTTCGGCGCCATGGGCGTGGAATGGGACATCCGCGGCCTGTCGGAGGAGGAACTGGTCGAGCTGTCCGGCTGGATCGCGCTGCACAAGCGCCACCGCGCCCTGCTGCACGGCGGCCGCCCGGTGCGGCTGGACCTCGACGGGGTGGAAGCCGCCGGCCACGGCGTGGTGGCGCCGGACGGCGGACAGGCGCTGTTCCTGGTGGCGCGATTGGCGACGAAGGTGCAGCCGCTGCACCTCCGCCTGCCCGGCCTCGACCCGCAGGCCGTCTACCGGATCAGCGTGCCCGAAGGCGTGCCCGACGGCATCGCCGCCGCCCTGCCCCGCGCCCGCGAAGGACTGACCTTCACCGGCACGCAACTGGCCGCCTACGGCCTGCGCCTGCCCCTCATGCTGCCCGACATCGCGCTCGTGCTGCTGGCCGAACGGGTGTCGTAAAGCCCCTCCCCTGCCTCCGGCGGGGGAGGGAGCATCGGGTCACTTCGGCCGCAGGTCGCGCACCCGCTTCGCCTTGCCGACGGAGCGTTCGATGGTGCCCGGCTCGCAGATCTCCACCTTGGTCGAGATGCCGATGTAGGATTTGATGTGGTGCTGCAGCGTCTTGGCCTGCACCGCCGGCTCGGCGCCATGGTTGGTCGGCGCAGTCTCCACGCGCACGGCCAGCTTGTCCAGGTGCCCGTCGCGGGTGAGGATCAGCTCGTAGTGCGGGGCCAGCGTCGGGTCCTTGCAGATGATCTCCTCGATCTGCGTGGGGAAGACGTTGACGCCGCGGATGATCATCATGTCGTCGGAGCGGCCGGTGATCTTGTCGATGCGCCGCATGCTGCGCGCGGTCGGCGGCAAGAGCCGCGTCAGATCGCGCGTGCGGTAGCGGATCATCGGCAGGCCTTCCTTGGTGAGCGTGGTGAACACCAGCTCGCCGTACTCGCCGTCCGGCAGCACCTCGCCCGTCTCCGGGTTGATGATCTCCGGATAGAAGTGGTCCTCCCAGATGACCGGGCCGTCCTTGGTCTCGACGCACTCGTTGGCGACGCCGGGTCCCATGATCTCCGACAGGCCATAGATGTCCACCGCGTCGATGCCGAACTTGCGCTCGATCTCCTCGCGCATGGCGTTGGTCCAGGGCTCGGCGCCGAAGATGCCGATGCGCAAGGACGTCTCCCAGGTGCGCAGCCCCTGCCGCTCCATCTCGTCGGCGATGTTCAGGATGTAGGACGGCGTCACCATGATGATGTCGGGCTGGAAGTCACGGATGAGCTGGACCTGCTTCTCCGTCTGCCCGCCCGACATGGGGATGACCGTGCAGCCCAGCCGCTCGGCGCCATAGTGGGCGCCCAGGCCGCCGGTGAACAGGCCGTAGCCATAGGCGACGTGCACCTTGTCGCCACGCCGCCCTCCGGCCGCGCGGATGGAGCGGGCGACGAGGTTCGCCCACATGTCGATGTCGTTCTGGGTGTAGCCCACCACCGTCGGCCGCCCCGTGGTGCCGGAGGAGGCGTGCAGGCGCACGATCTCCTGCATCGGCACGGCGAACAGG
>DASPIO010000184.1:0-13594 GCA_035629155.1 Azospirillum sp.
GATCTTCTGGGCGATGGTGTCGGCGTCGTCCGTCATGTTGATGCGGCTGTACTCGGACTCGTCCGACTTGCTCATCTTCTTGGTGCCGTCGCGCAGGCTCATGACGCGCGTCGCCTCGCCCAGGATCTGCGGCTCGGGCAGCGGGAAGTACTCGACGCCGTAGCGGCGGTTGAAAGCGCCGGCGATGTCGCGCGACAGCTCCAGGTGCTGCTTCTGGTCCTCGCCCACCGGCACGTGCGTGGCCTTGTACAGCAGGATGTCGGCGGCCATCAGCACGGGGTAGGAGTAAAGGCCGAGGTTGGCCATGTCGCGCTGCTTGCCGGCTTTTTCCTTGAACTGCGTCATGCGGTTCAGCCAGCCCAGCGGCGTGTGGCAGGACAGGATCCAGGCCAGCTCCGAGTGCTGCGACACGAAGGACTGGTTGAACAGGATGTTCTTGTCCGGGTCGATGCCGGCGGCGATGTAGGCGGCCGTGACCTCGCGGATGTTGTTCCGCAGGACGTCCGGCTCCTGGTCGATGGTTAGCGCGTGCAGGTCGACGACGCAGAAGATGCACTCGTACTCGTTCTGCAGGGCCACCCAGTTGCGCAGCGCGCCCAGGTAATTGCCGAGGTGCAATTGGCGGGTCGGCTGCATGCCGGAGAAGATGCGGTTCACGGGTGGCCCCTCTCGCTGAGCTTGATAACGCCGGGAAGGCCGGTTTTATGGACGCTCGCACCCGGCCGGGTCAAGACGCCCGCTGGATCACGCCATCCGTTCCCGCCGCACGAACGCCTTCAGGTCGGCCAGATCCGCGCCGCCCAGGGCGTGCGCCAGGACGAAGAACACCACCCCGCCGCCGCTCACCAGCAGCGCCAGCGCGCCGAAGCGCACCGCCGTGGCGCCGTCCGCCAGCCAGGGCGCCAGAGCCGCCGCCCCGGCGGCGAGCGCCGCCCCCATGCCGGCGGCGGCCAGCACGATGCGCGGCGCGCGGCGGCGCACGCGGGCGTCCAGCTCCAGATGTCCGCGCCGGTTCAGCGCGCGCGCCAGCAGCCCCAGGTTCAGCCACGCCGTCAGCCCGGTCGCCAGCGCGATCCCCGCCTGCGCCAGCCACGGCAGCAGCGCCACGCCCAGCCCGGCGTTGGCCAGCGTGACGATGACCGCCACGCGCACCGGCGTGGCGGTGTCCTGGCGGGCGAAGAAGGCGGCGCTCAGCACCTTCGCCACCACGAAGGCGGGGATGCCGACGGCGTAGGCGGCCAGCGTCCAGGCGGTGGCGGCGGTCTCCGCCGCGCCGAAGGCGCCGCGCTCGAACAGCACGGCGACGATGGGGTGCCCGGCCACCACCAGCGCCGTCGCCGCCGGCAGGCCCAGCAGCAGGCTGAACTCCAGCGCCCGGCTGACGTCGTGGCGGATGGCCTCGTCGTCGCCGTCGGCGACGTGGCGGGCCAGCACCGGCAGCAGCGCCGTGCCGATGGCGATGCCGATGACGCCCAGCGGAAGCTGGTTCAGACGGTCGGCGTAGTATAGGTACGACACCGCCCCGCTGGGCAGCAGCGAGGCCAGCACCACGTTGACGAACAGGTTGATCTGCATGACGCCGGCCCCCACCGCGCCCGGCGCCACCAGCCGGAACAGCCGCCGCACGGCGGGCGTCAGGCGCGGGCGCGGCAGGCGCACGGTCAGCCCCGCCGCCCGGCAGGCCCAGGCCATCCACACCAGTTGCGCGACACCCGACAGCGTCACCGCCGCCGCCATGGCCATCCCCGGCTCCAGCCCCAGGCGGGGTGCCAGCAGCAGGGCCGCGATCAGCGTCAGGTTGAAGGCGATGGGGGCGGCGGCGAAGGGGCCGAAGCGGTCGAAGGCGTTCAGCACGCCGCCCAGCAGCGCCACCAGCGACACCAGCATCAGGTAGGGGAAGGTCAGCCGCGCCATGGCGACGGCCAGGTCGAACTTCGCCGGCTCGTCGGCGAAGCCGGGGGCCAGCGCGTGCATCAGCCAGGGCATGCTCCACACCGCCACGGCGGTGAAGGGGACGAGCACGGTGAGCAGCACCGCCAGCGCCTCCCCCGCGAAGGCGAGCGCGGCGGCGCGGCCCTCCTGCTGCAGACGGGTGGCGAACAGCGGCACGAAGGCGACGCTGAAGGCGCCCTCGGCGAACAGGCGGCGGAAGAAGTTGGGCAGCTTCAGCGCCACGAAGAAGGCGTCGGCCACCGGCCCGGCGCCCAGCACGGCGGCCGTCAGGATGTCGCGGGCGAAGCCGGCCAGCCGGCTCAGCATGGTCAGGCCGCCCACGGTGGCGACGGATCGCGCGAAACTCATGCCGCCCGCTATAGCCCGGCGCCACCGGTTTTGGGAAGGCCGCGGATGGAGCAAGGAGTGCGGGCATAGATCCTTCCATACTCTCGCATCCCTTGCACGAAGCGCCTAGCATGGGGGCGGTACCCTGACTGACCGGCCGGCCGCACCCATGCCCTTCCGCTTCGACCTTCGCACCGTTGCGCCGTATCTCACCCTGCCGCTCGCCGCCGTGGGCCTTGCCGTCGTGCTGGCGGCGGGGCAGGGCGGGCTGGCGTTCCACACGCTGGTCGAGATGTTCGCGGTGGCCATCATGTTCGCCGCCTTCGCCGTGGCCTGGAACGCCCGGCGCTTCTCCGACAACAGCTTCCTCGGCCTGCTCGGCGTGGCGTGCCTGTTCGTCGGCATCCTCGACACGCTGCACGCGCTGACCATGCCGGGCCTGGGCGTGTTCCCCGACGACGGCGGCAATGCCACCAGCCAGCTCTGGCTGGCGGCGCGCGGGGTGGAGACGGGGGCCATGCTTGCGGCGGTGCTCAGCGCGCCGAAACGCCTGGACGGGCAGGGCGCGATCCTCGCCTTCATGGCGCTGACGGTGGGGCTGATCGCCGCCATCCTCGGTTTCGGCGCCTTTCCGGACGCCTACCGGCCGGGCAGCGGGCTGACGCCGTTCAAGATCGCCGCCGAGCTGGCGTTCGTGGCGGTGAAGCTGGCCAGCCTCGTCCTGGTCTGGCGGCGGCGCGCGGTGATCGGGGAGCCGGTGGTGCGCACGGTCGTCCTCTATCTGGCGCTGACCGCCGGGGCGGAGGTGGCGTTCTGTTTCTACGCGACGTTCCTTGAAACCATCCACGTCGTCGGGCACCTGCTGAAGGCGGCGGGCTTCTACGTGCTTTACCGCGCGGTGGTGGCGCACGCGCTGGCCGCCCCCTACGAGGTGCTGTTCCGCAACCTGCAAACCGCCAACGCGCGGCTGGAGGAGCGCGTCGAGCAGCGCACCCGCATGCTGGCCGAGGCCGACCGCGCGCTGGCCGCCGAGGTTGCCGAGCGCGAGCGCCTGCAGGTGCTGGAGCGCGCCATCTTTCTGGGCGCCGAGCACATGATGATCGCCACCGCCGTGGACGGCACCATCCTCGACCTCAACCCGGCGACGGAGCGCGCGCTGGGCTACCGGCGTGACGAGCTGGTGGGCAAGGCCACGCCGCTCGTCTTCCACGACCCGGACGAGGTGGCGCGCCGCGCCGCCGGACTCGGCGCCGCGCAGGGGCGGGAGGCGTTCGGTTTCGAGGCGCTGGTGGCGCCGGTGGAGGGCAGCCGCATGGCGCAGCGGGAGTGGACCTGGTACCGTCGCGACGGCAGCCGGCTCCCGGCGCTGGTGACGGTGACCCGCCTGCACGACCGCGACGGGTTGCCGATCGGTTACGTCGCCATTGCCAGCGACCTGTCGGAGCTGACGTCGCTGCGCGCCCAGGCGGAGCTGGCGTCGAACCGCCTGCTGGACGCCATCGACAGCATCTCCGAAGGCTTCGTGCTGTTCGACCGCGACGACCGCATCGTGCTGTGGAACCGCCGCCTGCGCGAGCTGTACGCGCCGATGGCCGACCTGATCGTGCCCGGCGTCCGGTTCGAGGAGGTGCTGCGCGCCGGCGTGGCGCGCGGCCATTACGACCTGGGCGGGATGGACGTGGACGAGTGGGTCGCCCTCCAGCTCGCCCACCACCGCGACCCCTCGATCCCGTGCGAGCGGCGGCTGGCGGACGGCCGCTGGCTGTTGGTCAGCGAACGGCGCACCAGCGACGGCGGCATCGTCAGCCTGCGCACGGACATCACCGCGCTGAAGCTGACCGAGGCCGCGCTGAAGGAGATCAACGCGCTGAACCGCGCGCTGCTGCGCGCCATCCCGCTCGCCGTCGTGGTGATCGACCAGCGCGGCAAGGTGCTGCTGTGGGAAGGGGCGGCCGAGCAGATCTTCGGCTGGCGCGCCGACGAGGTGCTGGGCGGCCCGATCCCCTTCGTGCCGGAGGATGATGAAGCGGTCCGCGCCCGGCTGGTCGAGCTGGTGATGCGTGGCCAGACCCTGCGGGAGCTGGAGGTGGTGCGGCGGCGCAAGGACGGCCGGCTGGCGGACCTGCTGGTGTCGGCCGTGCCGGTGCGCGACGACGCCGGCCGCGTCATCGGCCTGATGAGCCTGATCGAGGACGTCACGGAGCGCCGCCGCACCGAATCCGCCCTTCTCGACTCGGAGGAGCGCTTCCGCGCGCTGGTGCGGAACCTGCCGGGGCTGGTGTTCCGCCGCGTTCTGCGCACCGACGGGACCGTCTGCTACGAATACGTCAGCGAGGGCGTCCGCACCCTCTTCGGCCTGGACCCCGCCACGCTGGCCGACAATCCGGAACGGTTCAAGCAGTTCATCCACCCCGACGACCGCGAGCGGGTCCGCGCCTGCCTGGCCGAGTCGGCGCGCACGATGAGCACCGCCGACATCGAGTTCCGTGGCGTCACCACCGACGGGGAGACCCGCTGGCTGCACAGCGTGTCGCAGCCGCGCCGCCGGTCGAGCGGAGAGATCGTGTGGGACGGGCTGGCCTTCGACGCGACCGAGCGCAAGCGCGCGGCCGAGCGTCAGCGCACCACCGAGAAGGCGCTGGAGATGTCGCAGCGCATGGAGGCGGTGGGCCAGCTCGCCGGAGGCATGGCGCACGAGTTCAACAACATGCTGGTCCCCATCATCGGGCTGGTCGAGCTGACCATGATGCAGTTGCCCGACGGCTCGCGGCCCCGGCGCAACCTGGAGATCGCCATGGACGCGGCCGACCGGGCGCGCCAACTGGTCCGCCGCATCCTCACCTTCAGCCGCTACAGCCCGCAGAGCGGTGCGGCGTGGCCGTTGCGCCGTGCGGTGAACGAGGCGCTGCGCATCATCCGCACGGTGATCCCCGCCCCCGTCGTGGTGCGCGAGGACATCGCCGAGGACGAGCTGTGGACCGCCTGCGAGGACGGCGAGGTGCAGCAGATCCTCCTCAACCTCACCAGCAACGCCGCCTACGCCATGATGCCCAAGGGGGGCGAGCTGACCATCACGCTGGGGCCGGCGGACGGCGAGCTGCCCGCGACCCTGGACGCCGGCCGCCGCTACGCCCGGCTCAGCGTTCGCGACACCGGGGCGGGCATGAGCGAGGAGACGCGCGCCCGCGTCTTCGAGCCCTTCTTCACCACCAAGCCGGTGGGCGAGGGAACCGGCATCGGACTGGCCGTGGTGCACAGCATCGTCACCGCGCACGACGGCGCCGTCGCGGTGGAGAGCGCGCCGGGGCAGGGCACCCGCTTCGTCATCCACCTGCCGCTTCTCGACCCCGAGCCGGCGGAGGGCGCGGAGGCCGAAGCGGTGAACGCCTGAGGGCAGACGTCACGGGAAAACGGCTTGACTCCGCGGCCGCCTTGCCGTGCCTATCACGCCACGCGGATTGTGGGGCCGGTTCATGACCAAGGTTCTGGTGATTGACGACGAGGACATGGTGCGGCTGACGCTGTGCCAGATGCTGGAAGTCGCCGGCTACGAGGTGACGGAGGCCAGCGACGGCCGCAAGGGCGTGGCCATGCAGGCCGCGCATCCCGCCGACATCGTCCTCACCGACATCCTGATGCCCGGCCAGGAAGGCATCGAGACCATCATCCAGCTTCGCCAGCTCACCCCTGGCGTGAAGGTGATCGCCATTTCCGGCGGGGCGCGCGTCAACAACGTCGACCTGCTGGAGGTCGCGCGCACCATGGGCGCCGACGCGGTGCTCGCCAAGCCCTTCACCATGCGCGAACTGATCGGCGCCCTGAACGATTGCCTTGGAAAGCCCGCGACCTAGTCCGCCGGCGGCAGTTTTCGTATCACGCGCGTGATACGGCCGGCGGTTGGTGGAAATGATCGCCTGCCCAATCGCGGCGTCTCGGGCGCAAAGACTTATGAAAAGTGGATGGTGGCTTTTGCGGGTGGGATGGGTTACGTACCGATATGACGTTTGTGTCACTGGGTGACTTATCGTGTCTGCGCATGTGCATGTGATCGTGGCCGACGACGAAATCCTCGTCGCGACCACCCTGGCCGACATCCTTGAGGAGGCCGGCTACCGGGTTACGGTGACGCACAACGGCCTGGAGGCCCTGGAGGCCGAGCAGCGCGACCCCGCCGACCTGCTGCTCACCGATCTGCGCATGCCGCGCCTGGACGGCATTGCGCTGATTGGTCGCATCCGCGCGCAGCGCCCGGAACTGCCCATCGTGGTGATGACCGGCTACAGCGAAAGCCTCCCGGTGGCGGAGCCGGGACGGCTGGTCGTCCTGCGCAAGCCGTTCGCCCCGGACGCCGTGATCGAGACCATCCGCGCGCTTCTCGGGCCGGCGCCGGGCCGCTGATCGCTCCGTCGGCGTGGGTTTCCCGCCGCCCGCGGTCCCCCCTTGGCGCCACCGGTGCCGGTCCTATGCCTTCCTGTTCATACCATAATATGTAAAGTGCTAATATTGGCGAAAGGCTTCGAATGTCGTACGATGGAGTCCTGAAGGCGACATCTTGCGAGAAGCTTAGGTGTGAAAGTAATAAGCCTCATCATCACTGACGTGGCCGATCTTCCCGGTGAGATCTGCGTGGCGGGCTGGTGCGCGGAGGAGCGGCGCCTGCTGCGCCCGCGTCTGGCGGCTTCCGGCGCCGTGTGGACGGAGGAACTGGCCGGCCCGCACCTGTTCGAGATGGGGAACGTCGTTCGCCTGAAAACGGCGGAGCCGGCGGGCGAGCGCGGTTTGCCCTTCGCCCGCGAGGACGTGGCGGTGGCCGTGGTGCCGGAACTGGTCGGCACGCTGGGGCGCTACCCGCTGCTGGCCGCCCTGCGCCCCAGCGAATCGCCGTCGGTGGCCGCCCTGTTCGGGGCCGCGCTGCGCGACGGGCACCCGCAGTGCGATGGCTATCATGTGATGGCGGGGGACGACTGCCCGTCGCTGGGTGCCGTGGAGGTGCGGGCCGGTGCCCAGATGAGCTTCGATGACGGGCCGCGGGGCGTGGTCTGCCGGTTCGTCGACGCGTCCGACGCGTCCTACGCGCTGCCGGTGGCCAGTCATCCGCTGCGCCGCCTGCACGCGGAGCGCGGGGCCGGCGCGCTGAACGACCTCGCCGGCGGGCATCGGCGGGCGCACATCCGGTTGGGCGCGCTGCCGCCCGACGCGGACGGCCGGGTCCGCATCGCCGTGACCAACATCCTGTTCTACTGATCGCGCGTCCGGCCCGTCAGGCCGTTCGGTCGGCCGGCGCCAGGAACGCCTCCACCAGCATCAGCCCGGTCAGCAGCGCCGCCCACAGCGGCCCCGGTATCGCCGTGTCCGTGGCGACGGTGACGATCAGGGCCACCACGCCCGCCCACAGCACGGAAAAGAGCATGCCGCCGCCGGCCGCCAGCGCGCGCGGCCGCTGCTCGGCGCGCAGCATGTGAAACGACATCACCCCGGGCGCCGCGATGGAGGCGGCCACAAGAAACTGATCGAGAAGCGTGTCGAAGATCATCGCCGGCCGGATCCAACTGAAAGTGGCGGGAACGGTGCGTGGTTCAGGCATCAAGGGTGCCGCACCGCACGGCTGCCGTGCGACGCTTCTGGTATGACCAACCTTCGCCTGGATTGCGACTCGCGTCCAATACTTTGTTAATGTATCGAACTGACGATGGGCGGGTCCAGCGACGGAGGAACGGGCGTGGCGTCGAAGCGCGGTATGGTCCGGCGGATGGCCGGGGGTGTGCTGCTGGCGGTGGCCCTGCTCGCCACCCTGCCGGCGGCGGCCGCGCGCCTGACCATCGGGTTGGGCGGTGACGTGACGACGCTCGATCCGCACCACCACATCCTTGGGCCCAACAACACGGTGGCGATGCACGTCTTCGACGCGCTGATCGACACCGACGACCGCCAGCGCCCGCGCCCCGGCCTGGCGGAGGAGTGGCGCGCGCTGGACCCGCTGACGTGGGAGTTCCGCCTGCGCTCCGGCGCCACGTTCCACGACGGGCGCCCGGTCACGGCGGAGGACGCCGTGGCCAGTCTGCGCCGGGCCGGCCGCATCACCGACAGTCCGCTGCCCTTCTCGGTCAACCTGACCACGGTGGCTGAGCTGACGGTGATCGACGAGCGGACGTTCCGTGTCCGCACGACCCGCCCGGACTCGGTCCTGCCCAACAAGCTGCGGGCGCTCGCCATCATTCCCGCCCGCTTCGAGGCCGCGTCGCGCGCCGACTTCGACGCCGGGGCGGCGATGATCGGCAGCGGCCCGTTCCGCTTCGTTCGCTGGAGCAAGGGCGACCGCATCGAACTGGCGGCCAGCACCGTCTACTGGGCCGGGCGGCCGAATTGGGAAGGCGTGGAGATCCGCATCGTCCCGAAGAGCGCCCAGCGCATCGCGGCACTGCTGACCGGCACGCTCGACGTGATCGAGCAGGTGCCGCCGTCCGATGTGTCGCGCCTGGGCGTCGACAGCCAAATCCATCTGTTCAGCCGGCCCTCGCTGCGGCTGTTCTACCTGATGCTGGACAGCGGGCGCGAGCGTTCGCCCTTCGTCACCGACCGCGCCGGCAAGCCGCTGGACCGCAACCCGCTGCGCGACGCGCGCGTGCGCCGCGCCATCTCCAAGGCGATCAACCGCGTCAACCTGGTGATCGCGGGCATGGAGGGGCAGGCGATCCCCGCTGGCCAGTTCGTGCCCGAGGGGCTGTCGGGCCACCACCCGGACCTGCATCCCGAGCCCTACGACCCCAAGGGGGCGGAGCACCTGCTGGCGGAGGCCGGCTGGCCGAACGGCTTCGCGCTCACCCTGCACGCGCCCAACAACCGCTACGTCAACGACGCCGCGCTGGCCAAGAGCATGGCGCTGATGCTGTCGCAGGTCGGCATCGTCACGCGGGTGGAGGCGCTGCCGGCGGCCGACTTCTTTCCCCGCGCCTCGCGCATGGAGTTCAGCGCTTTCTTCGCCGGGCTCAACGCCGACACGGGCGAGGCGTCCAACATGATGCACTGGCTGGTCACCACCCGCGATCCGGTGACCGGGGCCGGCGTGTCCAACCGCGGCCAGTATTCCAACCCGCAGGTCGACGCGCTGATCGACAAGGCCTTGCGCACCGTGGACGAGGGTGTCCGCGAGGCGCTGCTCAGGGAGGCGGCGGGGATCGCCATCGGCGAGGTGGCCGTGGTGCCGCTGTTCCACTCCATCAACGTCTGGGCCACCCGGCGCGGCCTGCGCATCACCCCGCGCATGGACGGCTACACCTTCGCCGACGGCGTGCTGCCGGTGCAGGAACCGGCGGAGTGAGGGCGGAGGGCGACGCGCCTCAATCCGCCGCGTCCACCGTGCGCCGCCGGCGGGGGGCGTGCTTGTCACGGGGGGCGGGCGGTTCGCCGGCCGGGTCGGCCAGCGCGTGCAGCAGCCGTTCGCGGATCTGCGCCAGCTTGCCCTCGTGCGACACCTTCAGCCCGAAGACGTCCTTGACGTAGAAGACGTCGATCGCCTTCTCGCCGTAGGTGGAGATCTTCGCCGACGAAATCTGCAAGGCGACGTTCGACAGGGCGCGCGTCAGGTCGTACAGCAGTCCCGGCCGGTCGCGGCCGTTCACCTCGATCACCGTGTGGGTGGTGGAGGCGTTGTTGTCGATCAGCACGCGCGGCGGCACGTGGAAGACCCGCGTGCGGCTGGTCAGCGTCGTGCGGCGGTTGCCCAGCTCGCGCAGGGTCTTGAGCTGGCCGCCCAGCACCTGCTCGATGGTCACCGCGAGGCGCGCGATCTTGTCGCCGCCTTCGAAGGCGCCGCCGGCCACCGCGTCCTGCACCGAGAAGACGTCCAGCGCCATGCCGTTGG
This sequence comes from Azospirillum sp., assembly GCA_035629155.1. GTDB lineage: Bacteria > Pseudomonadota > Alphaproteobacteria > Azospirillales > Azospirillaceae > Azospirillum. The sequence goes on from DASPIO010000184.1 coordinate 10,142, forward strand.
TCATGGTGAAGATCTTGGCGTCCACGATGTCGGCGCCGCAGGCGGCCAGCGCCCCGGCGAGGCGCGAGAACAGCCCGTGGTGGTCGGTGGTGTAGATCGTCACCTCGGTGATGGCGCGCCCGCGGTCGATGCGGGTGTCGACGGTCAGCCCGCGCTCCTCCCGCTCGGCGTCGCGCACGAGGCGGGCGTGGTGCGCCAGCGTCTCCGTGTCGAAGGCCAGCCAGTAGGCGGGATAGCCCAGCGAGAGGTGCGCGTCGAACTCGGCCGGCGTGAAGTCGGCCTTCAGCTCGTCCCGCAGGGCTTCCTGGGCGATGGTGATGCGCCGCCCGCGGCCCTCGGTGGTCAGGCCGCCGGACATCAGCTCTTCCGACCGGTTGAACAGCTCGCGTAGCAGCGTGGCCTTCCAGTTGTTCCAGCGCTGCGGGCCGACGGCGCGGATGTCGGCCACGGTCAGGACCAGCAGCAGGCGCAACCGCTCCAGCGACTGCACCAGCGCCACGAAGTCGCGCACCGTCTTGTCGTCCTCCAGATCGCGCTTGAACGCCACCTGCGACATGGCGAGGTGCCAGCGCACCAGCCACGCCACCGTCTCCGTTTCCTCCGCCGTCAGGCCCAGGCGCGGGCACAGCTTCTCCGCCACGCGCGCACCCAGCACCGAATGGTCGCCGCCCCGGCCCTTGGCGATGTCGTGCAGCAGGACCGAGACGTACAGCGCGCGCTTGGAGACGACCTTGTGGATCACCTCGGTGCTCAGCGGCAGCTCGTCCTTCAGCTCGCCGGTCTCGATCTTGTGCAGGATGCCGATGGCGAACAGCGTGTGCTCGTCCACCGTGTACACGTGATACATGTCGTATTGCATCTGCGCCACGACGCGCCCGAAATCGGGCAGGAAGCGGCCCAGCACGCCCGCCTCGTTCATCCGGCGCAGCGTGATCTCCGGGTCCTTGGGGCCGGTCAGCATCTCCAGGAACAGCCGGTTGGCCTCCGGATCGTTGCGCACCTTGGACCCCAGCGCCGACAGCGAGCGGGTGATCGCCTTCAGCGCGTTCGGGTGGATGTCGATGTCGTTCTGCTGGGCGACGTGGAACAGCCGGATCATGTCGATCGGCTGCTCCTTGAACTGCTTGTCGTGGCGGACGTTCAGGCGCTCGCCGTCGACGATGAAGCCCTCGATGTCCTTGCGCCGCGCGAGCGCGGCCAGCCGCATGATGTTGAACTTCGGCGGCCGCTTCGATTCGGCCTCCAGCGCCGCGCAGAAGATGCGCGTCAGGTCGCCCACGTCCTTGGCGACCAGGAAGTAGTGCTTCATGAACCGCTCGACGCCCTTGGTGCCGGCGTGTTCCGTGTAGCCCATGCGCGCCCCGATCTCCGACTGCACGTCGAAGGTCAGGCGGTCCTCCATGCGCCCCGTCAGGTAGTGCAGGTGGCAGCGCGCCGTCCACAGGAAGTTCTGCGCCTTGGCGAAGCGCTGCGCCTCCTCGGGCAGCAGCACGCCTTTGGCGACCAGTTCCGCCACCTCGTCGACGCGGTAGAGGTACTTGGCGATCCAGAACAGCGTCTGCAGGTCGCGCAGGCCACCCTTGCCGTCCTTCAGGTTGGGTTCCAGCACATAGCGGCTGTCGCCCAGCTTCAGGTGGCGGTTGTCGCGCTCGGCCAGCTTGGCCTCGACGAACTGCGGGCCGGTGCCGGCCACCACGTCCTTGTCGAAGCGCTTCTTCAACTCCTGGAACAGCGCGCGCGGACCCCACAGGTAGCGCGACTCCAGCACGGCGGTGCGGATGGTGATGTCGGCCTTGGACTGCCGGATGCACTCGTCCACGCTGCGCACCGCGTGGCCCACCTTGATGCCCAGGTCCCACAGGACGTAGAGCATGTACTCGACCACCTGCTCGACGCGCGGCGTGCGCTTGTAGGGCAGCAGGAACAGGAGGTCGATGTCGGACGACGGCGCCAGCTCGCCGCGGCCGTAGCCGCCGGTGGCGGCGATGTCGAACTGTTCGCCGGTGGTCGGGCTGGCACTGGGGAAGATGTGCAGGATCGTGAAATCGGCCAGCGAGACGATCAGCCGGTCGGCCAGGTAGCAGTTCTGCTGCACGCACTCCTCGCCGGTGGCGCCGGCCTCGAAGCGGGCGCGCACCTCGGCTCGGCCGGCGTTGAGCGCCGCGCGCAGGCAGGCGATCAGGTGCGGGCGCAGCGCGTCGCCGGTGCCGTGCGCGTCGACCAGCGCCTCCAGCTCCCCCACCAGCTTGCGGCGCGAGATGATGGCGCGCTTGTTGGGGATGTCCGGCGTGGAGGTCGTGGCGGCGGCGGCGGTATCGCGGGGGGACAGCATGCTTTCGAACCTTGGCGGCGGAACGCACGACTATAGTCGCTTTCACCGCAAGGCGCACGGGGCAAGGGAGTGCAGGCTACGCCCGGCCGTGGCGGCGTTCCAGGCGGCGGGCGTTGGCGCTGGCCGTGCGGTGGATGGGGGCGAGGCCGGCGCCGGCAAGGCTGGCGGCCGACTGCGCGAAGCGCATGCTGGCAACCACCGTGTCCTCGACGATGCGGGCGTTCAGGGACCACACCTCCATCGGCGCCCGCTGCCAGTCGAAGCCGCCGGAGAACACGGCCGACATGGTGCGCACCGGCAGCGTGCACAGGCTGACCCAGGCGTCCTGCAGGTCGGCCATGCCCATCGAGAAGGCGTGCACCGCCTTGGCCGCGGCCTCCACCTTCTCCGTGCCCATCAGCACGAACTCGGGGTTGGTCAGCTTGGTCGGGTCCTGCAGCGCGCCGGCCATCAGCGCGGTGCGATAGCCGATGGTGCGCGCGGCGGCCAGACCCAGCTCGCCGTGCTGTTCCGCCGTGCGCATCAGTGTTCCCACGACCGCCATCGGCGAGATGGCGGCGTGTCTGCGGCGGGCCTTGCGAGCCGTCATGTCCTGTCCTTGTTGCAATGCGGAAAACCAACGGACAACGGGACGGCCGCCGCAGGGTTCCTTGTTCTAGACCGCCTGGAGCGCGCGTTCCAGGTCGTCGATCACGTCCTGCGGGTCCTCCAGCCCGACCGACAGGCGGATCAGGCTCGGCGTGATGCCGGCGCGCCGCTTCTCGTCCTCCGGGATGCGGCCGTGCGTGGTGGTCCAGGGATGCGTGATCAGACTCTTGGCGTCGCCCAGGTTGTTGGAGATCAACACCATGTCCAGCGCGTTCATCACGCGGAACGCCTCGTCCTTGCCGCCCTTGATCTCGAACGACACCATGGTGCCGCCGCCGGTCATCTGCCGGCGCGCCAGATCGTGCTGCGGGTGGCTGGCCAGCGTCGGGTACAGCGCGCGGGCGATCTTCGGGTGCCCCTCCAGGTACTCGGCCACCGTGGCGGCGGCGGCACCCTGGGCGCCGACGCGCAGTTCCAGCGTCTCCAGCCCCTTCAGCAGGACCCAGGCGTTGAACGGGCTGATGGTCGGGCCG
>DASPIO010000185.1:0-5255 GCA_035629155.1 Azospirillum sp.
GCCAGCAGGCCGAAGTCGCCATCGGTGTCACCATCCTGAATCGGATGATCGATCAAGCCCGCCCGAACTCCGTCCGCAGCGCCTGAGCGAAGGACGGGGCGGGATTCGGTGCGTCCGCGCACACCTCGCTGCACCAACACCCTATTGATGCCCTCCACCGTTCGTCGGTGCTCACGCGGCTTTCCGCCGTTCGTGATCGGTGTCGTACAGCCAAAGCACCCTGGCCGGCTCTCCAAGCCACTCGGCGGCGCCGACGGTTAGCGTCACCGCCGCGCCCCCGGGCCGCACGTCGAGGTCCACGCGGGTGCCGGGCACCACGGCGTCGAGGTCGATGGCTTGCGCGAAAAGGGAAGCGATCCGGGCACCGACGAGCTGGTTCGGCGGGAGGCCGGTCCATGCCGTTACGCGGTGGTTGACGTAACGGATGCGGTCGGCCAGATCGGCGACCACCACGCCCACCGGTCCCTGGTCGAGCAGCGTCCCGGCTTGCCGGAGCGTGTCGTCGACGCCCGGCTTCCTCATGCCTTCCGGCCCGCCCCCCGCGTTCTCACGCGCTGCCGGGGATATGGCGAGCAGCCGTCGGATGGTGGTTTCGAGATCACCCATGTCGACCGGCTTGATGAGGAAATCGTAGGCGCCGAGGTTCATCGCGGTCCGAATGTTCCCCATGTCGCCGTAAGCGGACACGATGATGGTGTGGACGTGCGGCGCGATCTCCGGCATGCGCCCAAGCAGCGTCAGGCCATCGATATCCGGCATGTTGATGTCGGCCAGCATCAGCGCAATGCCCGGCTCCCGACGCAGCACCTCGATCGCTTCTTCGCCATTGAAGGCGAAGAGGAAGCGAAATTCCCCCTCGCGGATCGCATGACGGAAGCGCTGGCGCAGAAGGATTTCGACATCGGATTCGTCGTCGACGACCAGTATGGTCTTAGGCATTGCTATGGTCTCAGGCACTGCACACCCTCTCGGCATGGCCGAATGGTGCCATCGGGGCGGCCTTTGGGAGCTTGGACGCGTGCGATCCCGCATCGGCCGCCGCCATGGCGTTTGCTGCCGGCATGAACGTACAGGTCACAATGAGAGCGCTCCCCATCGACGTCGCCCTTGAAAAGAATGGTAGGCTCTTCTTGCGATACCACAGGAAACCGCCTGTGCGCCAACAGATTAAAATATCCCCCGATGCGACCACCTGCGAATGTTAAAATTTTTCCATCGTGTATAAGTTAAACGTCAAGCCGAAACCGGTTATGCGGCTAATAATTGTTGAAAATGCACTCGGCGGTTTCATCTCGAATATAGAACATCCTTGGCAAGCCGGCGCAAGCCTCGTCGAGCCGCCGAAGGCGCTGATTTCAAAAATGGTCACTGCCGGAAGATCTGGAGCCGCTCGGGCTTTCACGGAACACCGGAACGATGCCAGGACGTCGCAGCCTGCAGCAAACAGCTCGCCGCAAATGATGGTGCGGGGCCAAACACCGAGGACGCCTTGGCCGGCTCATGCGGGAATTGGCTGGCGCCGGGCTGAAGGATATTGCGTACAAGCAACGGAAAATGCCGTATCCCTCACCGACGGGAGAGATACGGCATGGAGTACAGGGATGCCCTGTGAGAGCCGGGCAGAGACTTTGCTGGCCCATCCGCGCTTCGAGGCGGTGATCCAGGCGCAGGCGCGCCGGCTGCTGGACGCCCATGCGGCGGAACCGCGCCTCGCCGCGCCGTTCGCGACGCAGCAGCGCTGGTTGATGGGGCATGCCGGACTGGCCTGTTATTTCCGTGGACTTACCGGACAGAGCCCGGACGGGGTTGCCTACGGGGCCTTTCTCGACGCCGTGCAGAAGCACGCGCTGGCCAGCCGCAACACGGCGGCCGCCTTTTTCAACGAGGCGCTCAAGTACGGCATTGTCCGGGCGGCTGCCGCGGATGGGGTGGCCCAGCCGCGCGTCGTGGTCCCGGCCGAGGGTGCGGTGCGGTTGCTGATGCACTGGCACCTGCTGCATCTGTCCACGCTGGATGCGCTCGACGGGAATTCCCGGAGCCAGCGCTTTGCCGCTGAAGGCTTCGCCGGGCTGGCCCGGATGCAGCCGCTGGTCGCCGATGGGCTGCTGGCCTCCCCGGCGGTCCGCGACCCGGGGCCGACCTATTCGCTGTTCACCTGGGCCGACGAGGGGGGAGTGCTGATGGAACGGATGATCGTCGGCATGGCCGGTCTCGACCCTGTCGAGCGGATGCCCACCGACATCACCTCCGTGACGGCTCTGGCGAGCAATCTGGCACTGTCGCGCACCCACACCGGGCGCAAGATCGCCGCGGCGGAAGCGCTCGGCAGCCTCGGGTGGATGGGCCGGCGTGGCCGGTCGCCGCTGTGGATTTCGCTGGGCTTCCGCCGCGAGTATGCGCAGGCGCAAGCCGCCAAACTCGCCATCGTCGACACAGCCTTCGCCAAAGCTGGGTTCGCCGCTGCGAGTCAGGTTTTCGCATAGCCTCAACGACTCCGCTCCGCACTTTGAGGCAACCGGCGGGACGGAAAAATATTCGAGAACGCGATCTTGCGTAACCGCTTCTACCGATATTTTGCATGGATCATGATTGGCGGATGCGTCTTTGATCGCCCCTACTCTCCGGCTTTCCGAGCGCGTTTCTCAGAGGCGCCGATGTCGCGATACTGTTGGAATCAGACGAAGCTCGATATCCGGCCCCCGCTTCCGCATGCGGCCCCTGCCGGACCATCCGGCGCCGGATGCCCGTGATGGCGACCATGGGAGGTGACGGGCGCTCCCCTAGCCGCTCTTCGCTCAGCCGGCGGATCCACGCGAGCTACGCCATCATCCTGGGGGCGCTCATCGCGCTGGCCTTCTATGCCTACCACGGCCTTGCCCTCTCCTACGATCGTCTGCTGGCCTACGGCTCGACGGCCCAAATCGCGACGCTCGCCAAGGACATCCAGGCCGGCACCCTGGAAGTGGACCGGCTGGTGCACGGCTTCACCTACACGGGCCAGGGCGCCGACACTGTCCTCGCCCGCATCGACGCCGTCGTCGCGGTGGCCGGGCAGGCGTCGCCGCAGGTCTCGGATCTCAGGCGCGAGCGCCTGGATTCCATCATCCGCTCCTTCGAGCGGTATCGCAGCCAGTTCGCGCAGATGGTCGCGGTACACCGGCGCGTGGACTCGCTCATGAACGACGAGTTGGAGCCCTCGGCGGCAACCATGACGCGGGCCCTGCGCCGCATCATCCTGGTCACGCAGCGCCTGAACGTCGGGCAGGCCGCCCTGAACGCGGGTGTGGCGCTGGAACAGTTGCACGATGCCATCAGCGCCTCGCTGCGTTTTCGCTTCCTCAACGACCTGGGCGCGCGCGACCAGGTGTTCGTCAACCTGTTCAACCTGAACCGGCCGCTCCAGGCGCTCGACCACGACCTGAAAGACCTTCCGGAGCACGCCGCCCTCACGGTCATGGAGGAGCAACTGGCCACGTTCCGCGCGACGTTCGCCGCCATCATCGACGGACGCAAGCAGGCGGAATGGCTGCGTGACAACATGCTTCAGACCTTGGAACGGAGCATCCGCTCCGACGTCGAACAGATGAGCCGGGAAACATCGGCCGACCTGCGGGCGATCACCGGGCAGGCGGAGGATGACACCAGCGTGGCCCTGCGCTTCACACTGGTTCTGGTCACCTTTGCCGTCGTGCTAGGCGGCGCCGTCTCCGTCGTGTTGGCCCGCGGCATCATCGCCCCGCTGGAAGACCTGCATGCCAGCGAGCGGCGGTTGGCGCGGGAACGCCTCATCCTGCGCGCCACTTTCGACAACATGGCCCAGGGCATCAGCATGAACGACGCCGAAGGGCGGCTGATATCCTGGAACGCCCGCTTCGCGCGCATGCTGGACCTGCCGCCGCATCTCCTGAAAACGGGGGCGGATTCAGCAGCCTTCGCGGGCCACCTCGAAACGCGGGGCATGACCGACCTCGCCGCGGCCTTCACCGCGCGCAGCGAACCGGGGTGCACGGACGTGATCGAGGCTGCGCTCCCCGACGGCCGGGAGCTGGAAATCCACGCCACGCCGATCGAGGGCGGCGGTGTCGTCCGGACCTGCACGGACATCACGGAGCGCAAGCAGGCCGAACGGAGCATCACCGCCGCCAAGCAGCAGGCGGAAGAGGCGCTGGGCCGCCTGCGGGAAGCACAGAAGGAACTGGTGCAGGCGGCGACGATGGCGTCGCTCGGCCGGCTGACGGCGGGGATCTCGCACGAGCTGCGGAACCCCCTGAACTTCATCAACAACTTCTCCGAAGTCGCGCAGGGATTCCTCGACGACCTGCGAGGCGCCATGGACACCGCTCCGCCGGAAGGCGGCTGGGCGGGTGCGGCGGACGAGGTGCGCGAGGCCGCCGACCAGCTGGCGGTGACGCTCGACCGCATCCGCCACCACGGCCAGCGCGCCGCCGGCATCGTCTCCTCCATGCTGCTGCACGCCCGCACCGCCCCCGGCAGATGGGAGATGACCGACGTCAACGCCATGGCCGCCGAAGCCATGGAACTGGCGTCCTCCGGCGCGCTCGCCGGCCCGGCGGCCCCGGTGACGCGCGCCTTCGACCCCGACGCCGGGCAGGCGGAAATGGTCGCCAGCGACATCGTGCGCGTGCTCATCAACCTGCTCTCCAACAGCTTCGCCGCCGTGCGGCAGCGGCGGGACGGGCTGCCGCCGGGCACCTACGCACCGCGTGTGACAGTGACGACGCATGGCACGCCCGACGCCGTCGACATCACCGTGCGGGACAACGGCGTCGGCATCCCCCCGGCCATCCTCGGGCGGATCTTCGAGCCGTTCTTCACCACCAAGCGCGCCGGCGAGGGCACCGGGCTCGGCCTGTCGCTCAGCTACGACATCATCGGCGCGCATAACGGAGGCATGACGGTGTCCTCGGTGGAAAGGGAGTTCACCGAATTCCACATCCGTTTGCCCCGTTGTCAGCCGGAGGGTAAGCATTCAGCGAGTCTTTCAGTTACCCACATCCGGCCAAGCCGCCGGTGATCTTGTTCAACGATGCTTTTCAGGGATTTGGGTGTTGGTGCACCGAGGCGCGGGTTTGCCGGTGCTGGGTCATGATGTGGAAGGGCGCCTCTCCGTGTTCCCCTGGATTGGTCCCTCCCGGCATGCCGAACAAGCACAACGACACCCGCCGCCATCACATTCCGAAGATGCGCTTCAAGGTGACGAATTGGGCGGCGTACGAAGCCGGCCTGCGGCGGCG
>DASPIO010000186.1:0-16720 GCA_035629155.1 Azospirillum sp.
CGGGGCCGATGGTGATGTTGGGCACGAAGTGGCCGTCCATCACGTCGATGTGGATGTAGTCGGCACCCGCCGCGTCGATGGCGCGCACCTCCTCGCCCAGCTTGGCGAAATCGGCCGACAGGATGGACGGGGCGATCTTGACCGCACGCATGACACACTCTCCAGACTGCGAGACGGCGCCGTCATAGCACCATTCGCCCGGCCGGAAAAAGACCTGTGGTCAGTTGGCGGCCGCGCGGGCGAGGTAGGCGCGGCAGCCGTCCAGGGTGGAGAACTGCGGGTAGTCCAGCTCGGGCACGCGGATGCCCAGGCGCCGCTCGATCCCCAGCACGAAGTTCAGGAAATCGACCGAGTCGATCTCGATCTGGTCGCGGAACGGCACCGTCGGGTCCAGCGCGCCCAGGTCGGCCTCCGGCGCCACGGCACTCAGTGCGTCGATGATGACGGTGTCGATCTCGCTGCGGCGTTGCGCGCCGGTCTCCATGGGATCCTCCGCTTCCCCCCGGCCCGTCCGGGGTGCATCATGGCCCCCAAACGTGGCCGGGCACCCGGCAAAAGGCAAGGATCCCGAAGGCCGCAGCGGGAAGGGGGAAAAAGGCGCCATGTCGGTGAGCGAACTCGACGCCGTGTTCCGGCCCAAGGCGGTGGCGCTGGTGGCGCCGGAGGACGGGCCGCTGGCGCACGCGGTGGCGCGCAACCTGGCCTCGACGGCCGGGGTGCTGCTGCGCGTCGGCACCGGGCCCGGCGCCGTGCCGGCGCTGTCCGATCTGGCGAGTGTGCCGGAGTTGTGCGTCATCGTCGCCTCACCGGAGCGGCTGCCGGCCCTGGCGGAGGAGGCCGGCGCGCGTGGCGCGCGCGCCGCCGTGCTGATCAGCCCGCACCCGGCGGACGCGCACCTGTGCGCCGACCTCGCCGGCATTGCCACCAAGCACCGCATCCGCCTCGTCGGGCCGGCCAGCCTCGGCTTGGCCGTGCCGGGACGGCGGCTGGTCGCCGGCGCCTTCCACCGGCCGCCGCAGGCCGGGCGGGTGGCGCTGGTCAGCCAGTCCGGCACGCTGGCGAGCGCCGTGGCCGACTGGGCGGCGCGGCGGGACGTGGGATTCTCGCATGTGGTGACGCTGGGCGAGGTGGCCGACGTCGGCTTCGCCGACATGCTGGACTATCTGGCCGGGCAGGCCGAGTGCCAGGCGATCCTGCTCGTCCTGGACGGGCTGACGGAGGCGCGGCGCTTCATGTCGGCGGCGCGCGCGGCGGCGCGCCTCAAGCCGGTGATCGTCCTGCGCACCGGCCGCCACGGCGAGGCGGAGGCGACGCACGACGTCACACCCGATGCCATTTTCGACGCCGCCTTCCGCCGCGCCGGCCTGCTGCGCGTGCGCGATCTGGAGGAACTGTTCGACGCACTGGAGACGCTGGCCGTCGCCACGCCGATCCGCGGCGACCGGCTGGCCATCGTCGCCAACGGCCGCGGCATCGGCCGATTGGCCGCCGACGCGCTGCTGGACGGGCGTTTGGAAGGAGCGGGGCGTTTGGCCCAGCCGGCGCATGACGCCAACCCGCTGGACTTGGGCGAGGGGGCGGCCGGGCCGGCTTTCGCGGCGGCGCTGAAGCGGCTGCAAGCCGACAGCGGCGTGGACGCCGTGCTGCTGCTGCACGCGCCGACCGCGCTGGCGTCGGCTGGCGACGTGGCGCACGCGGTGGCCGGCGCCATGCCGGGCGCGCGCGTTGGCGTGCTGACGAGCTGGCTGGGCGAGCGCGACGCGGAGCGGGCGGCGGGCGAGCTGGCGCTGCACCACGCGCCGGTCTTCGAGACGCCGGACCGCGCCGTGCGCGCCTTCCTGCACATCGTGCGCTTCCGCCGGAATCAGGAGCTGCTCACCGCCACGCCGCCGTCGGTGTCGGAGGACTTCGTGCCCGATACGGCGACCGCGGCCCGAATCCTCGCCGACGGCGCGGCGCGCGCCGAATTGACGGGTGGCGAGGCGCAGGCGCTGCTGGCGTCCTACGGCATCGCCGGGGCGGTGGACGACGACCTCACCATCCGCATGCGCGAGGATTCGCTGTTCGGGCCGGTGCTGACGGTGGGGCCAGTGGCCGTCCTGCCGCCGCTCGACCTCAAGCTGGCGCGTGACGCGCTGGACCGGGTGCCGGGCCTGTCGGCGGCGCGGCGCGAGGCGCTGACCCTGCCGCTGGTCAAGCTGGCGCAGCTGGTGAGCGACCATGCGGCGATCACGGCGCTGACGCTCGGCCCCGGCGGGGCGGCGGTGCGCCTGGGCGGGCGGTGCGTGCCGCCGGCGATCCGGCCGTACCCGAAGGACCTGGAATACCCCTTCGCCCTGCCGGACGGCCGCGCCTTCCTGCTGCGCCCGGTACGGCCGGAGGACGAGCCGGCGTTGAAGGACCTGTTCCACCGCCTGACGGTGGACGAGATCCGCCTGCGCTTCTTCGCCCCGAAAGCGGAACTGTCGCACACCACCGCCGCCCGCATGACGCAGATCGACTACGACCGCGAGATGGGGCTTGCGGTCGCCGACCCCGGCGTGCCCGGCCACGCGGCGCTGCACGGGGTGGCGCACCTGTCGTGCGACGCGGCGGGGGAGCGGGCGGAGTTCGCCATCATGCTGGCGCACGACATGGCCGGCCTCGGCCTCGGCCCCGTGCTGATGCGCCGCCTGATCGACCACGCCCGCGCACGGGGCCTGCGCGAGGTGTACGGCGAGGTGCTGTTCGAGAATCGCGGCATGCTGAAGCTGTGCGAGGTGTTGGGCTTCACCCGCGCCACCACGGCGGACGATCCCGGCGTGGCGCACGTCCGGCTGGTGTTCTGACGGTGCCGATGGACGCGGCCATGGACATGTGGGCAGCGGCGCGCGAGGAACTGGGGACCACGCCGGACGGCGGGTTCAACATGGGCTGGGCCGCGGTGGACCGGCACGTCGCGGCCGGGAACGGCGGGCGCGTGGCGCTGCGTTGGCGCGGGCGCGACGGCTCCACCCGCACGCTCACCTACGCGGAACTGGCGGCCGACGGCAGCCGTGTCGCCGACGCCCTGCGCCGGCTGGGCGTGCGGCGGGGGGAGGTGGTGTTCACCCTGCTGCCGCGCGTACCGGCGCTGTACGCCGTCATGCTGGGGGCGCTGAAGGCCGGCTGTGTCGTGGCGCCGCTGTTCGCGGCCTTCGGGCCGGAGCCGTTGCGCCGCCGCCTGATGCTCGGCCACGCGCGGGTGCTGGTGACCACGGCGGTGCTGTGCGGACGCAAGGGGCTGGCCGAAGGGCGGGATGGCCTGGACGGCGTGCCGGCGCACCTCGACGTCATCACCATCGACGACCCGCCGCCGGGGGCGCGGGGCTTGGCCGCGCTGATGGCGGAGGCCGACCCGGAGGCGGCGTGCGCGCCAACCGGGCCGGACGACCCGGCGCTGCTGCACTTCACCAGCGGCACGACCGGCGCGCCCAAGGGGGCGGTGCACGGCCATGGGGCGCTGGTGGCGCAACTCGCCACGGCGCGCCACGCGCTGGACCTGCGGGCGGCGGACACCTACTGGTGCACGGCCGATCCGGGGTGGGTGACGGGCACCGTGTACGGCGTGCTCGCCCCGCTGGCCTGCGGCGCCACGCTGGTGGCGGACGAGGGCGACTTCGACCCGGCGCGCTGGTACGCCGTGCTGGCCGAGGAACGCGTCGCCGTCTGGTACACCACGCCCACCGCCATCCGCATGCTGATGCGCGTGGGGGACGAGCTGCCGCGCCGGCACGACCTGTCGGCCCTGCGCGTCTGCGCCAGCGTCGGCGAACCGCTGAACCCGGAGGCGGTCGCCTGGGGCGCCTCGGTGCTTGGCCAGCCGTTCCGCGACACGTGGTGGCAGACGGAGACGGGGGCGATCATGCTCGCCAACACCGGGCCGGACGCCGTTCCCGGCGCGCTGGGCCACCCCGTGCCGGGGATCGGGGCGGCCATCCTGCGCCCTACGCCCGGCCGGGTCGAGGTGATGGCGGAGCCGGACGCGGTTGGCGAACTGGCGCTGCGCCCGCCCTGGCCGTCGCTGTTCCAAGGCTACCTGGGCGACGCCGGGCGCACGGCGCGCGCGTTTGCCGGCGGCTGGTACCTGAGTGGCGATCTGGCGCGGCGCGACGCGGCGGGGCGCTTCTGGTTCGTCGGCCGGGCTGACGACATCATCAAGTCCTCCGGCCACCTGATCGGCCCGTTCGAGGTGGAAAGCGTGCTGCTGGAACACCCGGCGGTGGCCGAGGCCGGCGTCATCGGCCGTCCCGACCCGGTGGCGGGGGAGGTGGTGAAGGCCTTCGTCGCGCTGAAGCCCGGCCACGCGGCCGAACCGGCGCTGGCCGCCGCGCTGATCGCGCACGCCCGCCGCCGCCTTGGTCCCGCTCTGGCGCCGCGCGAGGTGGCGTTCGCCGATGCCCTGCCACACACCCGCAGCGGCAAGATCATGCGCCGCCTGCTGAAAGCGCGTGAGTTGGGCCTGCCGGAGGGGGACTTGTCGACGCTGGAGAGCGGCGGCCGGTGAATGCGCCGACCGGATTGACCGGGGCCGGTCCGCCCGGCTATCAGCAGGGCAGGACAACCGGGGGTTCGGCATGGCGCGGGTTCTGCTTGCATGGGAGTTCGGCGCCGGGCTCGGCCACCTCAACCGCCTGACGGCGGTTGGGCAGAGGCTGGCGGCGGCCGGGCATGCGATCACCGTGGCGGTGCCGCGCCTCGCCACCACCGCGCCGACGGTGGCGCGCGGCCTGCCGGGTGTTCCCGTGCTGGAAGGCTGGTCGTGGGAGGTGGCCGACGCCAGGACCGCCCGCCAGGTGCCCACGCACAGCTTCGCCGACGTCATCTGGCTGTTCGGCTACCACCGCGAGGACGCGCTGGCGGCGGCGGCCGAGCGCTGGAGCGCCGTGCTGGCCGAGACGCGGCCCGACCTCGTCGTCGCCGACTTCGCGCCGACACTGGCGCTGGTCGCCGGTGCGGACGTGGCGCGCGTGGTGCTGGGCAACGGCTACACGGTGCCGCCGCCCGGCCGCCCGCTGCCGCCGCTGCGCCCGTGGGTCCGCACGGTGCCGAGGGAGAGCGCGGCGCACGAACGCGACCTGCTGGGCCTCGCCAACCGCATGCGAAAGCGGCGCGGGCTGGCAGCGGTGGGGCACTTCGCCGACCTGTTCTCCGGACCGCGGACCTATGTCTGCACAATTCCGGAGTTCGATCCCTACGGTGTCCACCGGCGCGAGGCGACCTTCACCCCCTTCAACGTACCGCGCATCGCCGCCGGGCCGCCGGTGGAGGCGCGCGCGGATCAGCCCATCGCGCTCTACCTGCCGGCCAGCCATCCGCACCTGCGCGACGCCTTCGCCGCCGTGGCCGGCAGCGGCGTGCCCTGCCACGCCTACGTCAGCGGCGCCCCGCCCGAAGCGGTGGCGAAGCGCGCGCCGGCCAACATGGCGATCCACCGCAAGCCGCTGGACCTGGGCGCGCTGCTGCCGAAGGCACGGGTGCTGATCCACCACGCCGGGCTCGCCACCGCCTACGCCGGGCTGCAGGCGGGGGTGCCGCAGCTTGTCCTGCCGGCGAACCTGGAGCACGCCATCACCGGGCGCGGGCTGGAGGGATTCGGCGCGGCGCTGTCCGTGCTCTCCGCCCCCGGCACGCCGGGGGCCGTCGACGGCGCGCTGCGCCGCCTGCTGGGCGAGCGCCCACTGTGGGACGCGGCCAACACGGCCGCGCGTGCGGTCGGTGCCCGGCCGGTGGTGGATTCCCTGGCGGCGGTCGTCGCCGGTTGCGAGGAGCTGCTCGGCGGCGGAGCGGCAAGCTGATCTGGGGTTGCGCCGGCCGGTAGTGCGCCCGTTTCGCTTGTCAGGTCCGGCGGTTCGGGCATAGTGGTGCAAGGCGAGGGGTGCACCACGGCACCTCCGGCAGGGACGGCTGGATCGAGGGTGCCGGTGGCGAAGGACAAGGGACAGTCTGGCGGCATGCCGGCCGACCTGTCGTCCCTGGGCGGCGTGCTGCTGGACGCCATGCCCATGCCGGTGTTCGTGCGCGGTGCCGACGGCCGCTGGCTGGGCTGCAACCGCACGTTCCGGGAGACGTTCGGCGGACCGCCGGACGAGGACGCGCTGGCCCAACTCAACCCGTTCGCCGACGCCGGTCCGGCCGTGCACGAGGCGCGGTTGCGCCGGTGCGACGGCGTGGCGCTGGACGTGCTGGTTCATCTCAACCCGTTCGCCGACGCGGCGACCGGCCTGTCCGGCACCATCGGCGTCGTCGTCGACGTCAGCGACCGCAAGCGGGCCGAGCGTGGGCTGGCCGAGGCCACCGTGACGCTGGAGGAGGCGTACCGCACCGCGCGTCTGGGCTATTGGGAATACGGCATCCACACCGGCCGGCTGGTGCTGAACGACGAGGCCTACGCCATCTACGGCCACGACCCGGCCGACGTCGAACCCACCTTCGACGGGCTGCTGGGCATCCTGCACCCGGACGACCGGCTGCGCTTCGGCAACATGCTGGAAAGCGTCATCGGCAACCCGTCGCGCGTCTATGTGGAATATCGGGTCATCGCCGCCGACGGGCGGGTACGCGCGGTGTCCAGCTCCTGCGCGCCGCGCTACGACGAGCAGGGGCGGCTGGCGCAGGTCTTCGGCGTCATGCTCGACACCACCGACCGGGCGGAGGCCGCAGCCGCGCTCCGCGCCGCCAAGGAACGGCTGGAGGAGGCGCACCGCACCGGCCGCCTCGGCTTCTGGGAATACGCGATCCGCACCGGCGAGCTGGAGTGGAACCGCGAGGCGTTCGACATCCACGGGCAGGATCCGCAGAGCTTCACGCCGACTTTCGACGGCCTGATGGCGCTTCTGCACCCGGACGACCGGCTGAGCTTCGGCAACATGCTGGAAGGTGTCATCGGCAACTCCCGCCGCGCCTACTTCGAGTACCGGGTGATCGACCCGGCCGGCGACGTGCGCACGGTGTCCAGTTCATGCGCGCCGCGCTTCGACGCGGACGGGCGGCTGACGCACGTGTTCGGCGTGATGCTGGACATGACCGAGCGCGCCCGCGCCGCCGCCGCCCTCACCGCCGCGAAGGAAGCGGCGGAAGCGGCGCTGGAGGAATTGCGCGCCGCGCAGGACAGCCTGGTGCAGGCCGAGAAGATGGCCTCGCTCGGCCAACTCGTGGCTGGCGTGGCGCACGAGATCAACGGGCCGGCGGGCGTGGTGTTGACCACCGCCTCGCACCTCTCCGGCCGCACCGACGATCTGAAGCGCCAGTTCCGTGACGGCACGGTGACCAAATCGACGCTGGCGGCGTACCTGGAGATGGCGACGGAGGCCAGCCAGCTTCTGGTCACCAACACCGAGCGGGTGGCCGCGTTGGTGCAGACCTTCAAGCAGGTTGCCGCCGACCAGACCGGTGACGAGCGGCGCGTCTTCTACCTGAAGGACTACATCGAGGACGTGCTGCTCAGCCTGCACACGCAGATCGGCCCCTCCGGCCACCGCATCCACGTGACGTGCCCCGAGGCGCTGCAGCTGGAAAGCTATCCCGGCGCCTTCGCGCGCGTGCTGACGCATCTCGTGCGCAACGCGCTCCAGCATGCCTTCCCGCCTGGGCAGCGCGGGCACGTCGTCATCGCGGTCGACGCCGGGGAGGACAAGTGGATCGTGCTGCGCCACGCCGACGACGGCCGCGGCATCCCGGCGGACGAGCAGGCGAAGGTCTTCGATCCCTTCCACACCACCGCCCGGCACCTGGGCTGCGTGGGCCTGGGCCTGCACATCGCCTACAACCTGACGACCCAGACACTGGGCGGCCAGCTCACCGTCGAGAGCCGGCCCGGCGAGGGTGCCGCCTTCGTGTTGCGCCTGCCGCGCTCGGCCCCTGTGGAATAGAGCGCACGGGCCGGTGTTCGTTGCTATGGCGGGGCGCTGCCTCGCGGCAACAGGCTGGTGAAGGCCATCCATGACGACCGTACGCAACATCGTGCTTCTCGCGTTCGCCGGGGCGCTCCTGTCCGGCTGCTACGCCCACGTCTACCATCCGGGCCCGACGTACTACGGCTATTACGAGCAGCCCCGCGCCTACGGCTACGGGCACGGATACGGCCGGCACCACAACCATTGGCGCGGCGGGCATCAGCACGGCGGGTACGGGCCTTACGGGCGGCATCACCGGGGCTGGTGACGACGCTGGGTTCTCGCCGGCACCAAACCCGACGGCAGGCGCGTCACGACGGCAGCAGCACCCCTTCGGCGGTGCGCAACTGGGCGGCGCAGGCGAGGCGGAACAGCTCCTGCCCGTCGAGAATCACCACGATCCGCCCGTCGTTCAGCAGTGACACGCCGCCGACACCCGGCACCTCGGCCAAGCCGGGGTGGCTTTCGCGCACGAACAGGTCGCCGCGCTTCAGCAGGCGGTCGATCTCCACGCCGATGCACCGATCGCCGTGCTTGAGGACGACGATCTGCCGCTCCGCCGCCGCATCCGGTGCCGGCCGTTTTCCGTCGGCGTAGCCCAGCGCGTCGGCGAGGTGCACCACCGGCAGCACGCGGTTGCGGCGCAGCACGCCCCAACAGCCCGCGACCCGGTGGAAGTCCCGCGTGGCGACACCGCACACCTCCTCCACGAAGCGGTCGGGGATGGCCAGGACCTGATCCTCCACCTGCACCAGCAACGTGCGCACGATGGCCGCCGACAGCGGCAGGTCGATGGTGAAGGCCGTGCCCTTCCCAGGGTGGGTGTCGATGGCGATGCTGCCGCCCAGGCGCAGGACGGCGTCGCGCACCACGTCCATGCCCACACCGCGCCCGGAGGTTTCGGTGATGGTCTCGGCGGTGGAAAAGCCCGACGCGAAGATGAATTCGTGCACCTCGGCGGGCGACAGGCGGCGGCTCTCCTCCTCGCCCACCAGACCCTGGCACACGGCCTTGGCGCGCACGGCGTCCGCATCGATGCCGCGTCCGTCGTCGGCGATCTCCAGCAGCACGCGGGACGAGCGCTGCACGGCGCGCACGGTGAAATTCGCCTGCGCCGGTTTGCCCGCCGCCTCGCGTTCGCCCGGTGTCTCGATGCCGTGGTCGACGGCGTTGCGGACCATATGCAGCAGCGGATCGTGGAGCATCTCGACCATGCTCTTGTCGATGCGCACGTCGCCGCCTTCGATGGTCAGGCGGATCTTCTTGCCCTGGGCGCGGGCAAGCTCGCGCACCACGCGCGGGAACGGATCGAGCAGCCGCTCGATCGGTACCACGCGCAGGTCGAGCGCACTCTCGCGCAGACGGTCCACCGCGCGACTGAACTGCGCGTCGAGGTCCTGCAGCTCGCGCCGGTGGCGCTCCAGCAACTCCCGCACCACGCGCAGGTCGGGATCGCCGACGCCCAGCCGGGCGGCCAGCGCGCCGAGCGATTCCTCCAGGCGCAGGTCGTTGGCGACGGCATTGAGGTCGCCGCTGAGCAGGACCATGCCATCGATGCGCGCCATGAAGCCGTCGATGGCCTCGCCCGGCACCCGAAGCACGCCGCCGCCGGCCGGCTGGGGGGTGGGCGTGGGACGGGGGGCCTCGGCGGGTGGCCATTCGAGTGTCGGGGCGGGCGCCGGGGCGGGCGCCGGGGCGGGGGGAGGCGGCGCCGGTTCGGGCGCGGCGGGGACGGGCGGGGCTTCCACGGCGACTTCGCCCGGCGTGCAGCGGCGCAGGCGCAGCAGGGTACCGCCGGGGTCGATGGCCGACAGGGCGGTGCACAGAGCCTCCGGCGCCTCGGGCGAGGCGACGAGCACCTTGAGCCAGGTCTTGCCGTCGATGAACTCCGGCCAGTTGGTGATCGCCTGCGCGCCGGTGCCCAGCCATCGCGCGAAGCCGGAGGCCACGGCCGCGTCGCTCTCCAAGAACGCCGTCACCTCATAGAGGCGGGTCGCCGGGTCGTTCACGGCGGCGCGCAGCTGCGCCGCACTCTCCGGCGACAGGAAGCGCAGGAGCTGCGCGTCGAGGCCCAGCGAGGTCAGCTCCTCGCCATCGAACGGACGCGGTTCCTCTTCCTCGGTCTCCGCGGTCTCCACGAAGGCGCGCAGCAGGGATTCCAGCCTGATCGCCGTGTCGACGTCGATGTCGGTGGGCGGGTCGGTGCAGGCGTGGAGTGCGATGAAGTCGACGGCTTGGCGCGCGTCGGCCAGAATGGCCGGCCAGCGCCCGTTTCCGGCCGGGTCCATGCGGCGCACGACGTCGGCCACCCGCCGCACCAGCGCCGAGAGGCGCGGCAGTTTGACGATGTCCAGCGTGGAACCGACACGGTCCAGCACGTCGGCCAACTCGTCGCCGGCCGTCTCCGGCGCCTCCATGAGCCGCAGCGCCCGCGCCGCGCCGCGCGCCAGCGCCTGGGCGTTGTGGTCGGCCAGCAGCGTGGCGAGGATGGCGGTGCCGGCGTCGCGCCCCGACAGGCGGCCGACGCGGGCGCTGGCCAGCGCCACCGCCTGCAAATCGGCCAGGATGGCATCGGCGTCGCGCGCCGCCAGATGCTCGCGCAGGCCCCGGAAGGTGTCGGCCAGCGGCAGCAGGGACAGGCGTTCGCAGGCGATTTCCAACCGTTCGGCGGTGTCGTCCACGGCGCGCACGCCGTCCTCGTCGAGCGTGTCGAGGTCCAGCGCGCGGGTCAGCGTCGCCATGCCGTCGCGCAGGTGTTCGACGAAGATGCCCAGCAGCCGGTCGTTGTCGTGCAGCTTGGCGGGCCGCGCCGGCTCGGCCGCCGGTGTGGCGGCGGCGTGCGCGTCTGGGATGCCAAGTGCGTCCAGGCGGGCGAGGATGGCGGCCGGCGGGGGGCTGTCGCGCCGCTCGCGCACGGCGATCTCGCATTGCACGCGCAACGCGTCCAGCGCCTCCAGCAGCGGCTCGGCCACCGCTTCGGAGAAGGCCAGTGCGCCGGAGCGCACGCGGCCCAGCACCGTCTCAGCCCGGTGCGCCAGCGCCTCCATGCCGAACATGTCCATGGCGCGCGCCGCCCCCTTCAGCGAGTGGAAGGAGCGGAACAGGGCGGCGATGCGCTCGCGCTCCGGCGTGCCGCCGGAGGCGTCGGACAGCAGGCGGTCGGCGGCGTCGAAATGCTCCCCCGCCTCCAGCGCGAACTGCTGCCAGAGCGTCTCGATGAGTTCGCTCATGGCTTGCTCAGGGCCTCATCGCTCAGGGCCTCATCGGGGGCGCGCGGGCAGGGGCAGGCCGGCGGCGCGGCGGATCGCCACGATGATGTCGTGTCCCTTCTTGTGCGCGAGGTCGAGGCTCATGGTCCCGGATGGCTTGGCGATGATCTCCACCGCCCCCAGGGAGCGCGCCTCGTTCGCCTCCGGCGAGCCGATCTGCGCCACCGAGGAAATGATGATCACCTTGGCGCGGCTCATCAGCGACATGTGCTCCATCACCTCCAGCCCCGACATCTCCGGCATCTCGATGTCGAGGAGCACGATGTCGGGCTTCAGGCCCTTCACCATCTCCAGGCCCGTGCGCCCGTTCTCGGCGGCGCCGACCAGTTCCAGCTCGTCGTCGGAGCGAACGATGTCGCCGATGATCGTGCGCATCAGCACCGAATCGTCGATCAGCAGAATCCTTGGCTTCGCCATCGGCCAGACTTCCCGTGTCACAGGGTGAACCACGCGTTGAGCTTGCGGCCGATGGCCGCGATGGAAAGAACCTCGCTCGCCACGCCGGCGCGGATCGCCGCCGTGGGCATGCCGTCCACGGCGCAGGATGCCGGGTCCTGCACCAGGACCGGGTGGCCGCGCCGGACGAACTCCGCCGCACCGGCGGTGCCATCGTCGCCCATGCCGGTGAGGATCACCGCCACCGGCGCGCGCGCCTCGCTTGCCGCCGAACGGAACAGCAGGTTGGCGGAGGGGTGGTGGACCTCCGCCTCCGGCGGCGCGGCGCGCAGCGTGAAACGGCCGGTGCCGGCGCGGCGCGCCACCAGATCGCCGCCGCCCTTCAGGATGGTCATCGTACCGGGCTCCAGGACCGTGCCGTTATCGCCTTCCTCCACCGGACGCCTCAGCGTGCGGCTCAGCGACACGGCGAAGCCGCGGGTGAAGGTGGCCGGCATGTGCTGCGCGACCACCAGCGGGCAGGGCAGGGGGCCGAGCAGACCCAGCAGTTCCACCAGCGTCACCGGCCCGCCGGTGGAGACGCCCACCACGACAAGGTCGGGCCGGCGCGCCATGGCCTGCCTGCCGGCCGGCGTCTCGGCGGGGGCGGGGGCGGGGGCGGGGGTGAGGGCGGGGGGCGCGATCTCCTTCAGCTCGGCCATGCGCCAGCGGCCCCAGAGGCGCACCTTCTCGGTCAACTGTCGCTCGATGGAGGCCATGTCGAAGGTGACGAAGGAGGTGTTCTTGCACACGAAATCCACCGCCCCGGTCTCCAGCGCCCGGATGGTGGCCGCCGCCCCCTCCGACGTCTCGTTGGATACCATGATGGCGGGCGGCCCCTTCTCGCGCGCGATGGCCTGCACGGCCTCGATGCCGTCCATGATCGGCATGTTCAGGTCCATGGCGACCACGTGCGGCTTCAGCTTGCGCGACAGGCGCAACGCCTCGGCGCCGTTGCGCGCCTCGCCGACGATCTCGATGTCATCGGCTGGCTCCAGCATCTTGCGCAACGCCATGCGCACGAAGTTGGAGTCGTCGACGATCAGCAGGCGGATGCGGGGCTGCGTCATGCGGCGTTGCCCGCGCGGTGCGCCGCCACCAGCCCCTCGGGCCGCAGCACCGGGATGAGGCGGCCGTCGATCCGCACGACGGCGGCGGTGGTGGCGTCCGCCATCGCGTCCACCTCGTCGGCCGGCACCTTGCGGATGCGCTGGATCGCGTCGGCGACGACGGCGACGGTGCCGCCGCCGACCGGCACCAGGACCGCGACCCCCCTGTCCTCCGGCGTGTGGACCAGCACGCGGCGAAGGTCGACGACGGGCAGGATGGCGCCGTCCACGCCGGTGATGCCGTCGAAGCGGATGGTGCCGCCGGGCAGGCGCTGGCGCCCGCTGTACTCGACCACGCGGTGCACCCGTTCGACCTCCAGCGCATAGGTGCTGTCACCGACCGAAACGGTCAGGAACCGGCGGAAGACCCGCCGCGGCGGCTCCAGCCCGTCCGCCGGGCCGCCGGTCGCCGGCACCAGCCCGGCGATGCGGTCGAGTTGCTCGCTCACCATCCGCGCCCCGTTGCCCACGTCGATCCGGGCGCCATCGTACTCGACTGTCGCGCCGGGCGCACCGGCTTCGGTCGTCATCCGGTCGGGCGCGACGCGCATGACCCCGCGCACGGCGTCCACCCGCAAGGCCACCGGTCCCCGCGCCGTGCGGAAGGCGACGGCATAGCCGTCGTCGCGGCCCTCCCCGGACAGCGGATCGATCAGCAGGACCGGCCGCCGGCGCGCCTGCGTCATGCCGCGCACCACCGTGGGCGCGTGCGGCAGCGGCCGGACCTCGGCGATGGCGAAGACCATCAGCAGCCCGTCCATCCCCAGCGCCAGCCGGCGCCCGCCGCACTCGACCACCAGCAGGCGGACGGACGCGGCGCTGCGGCGGACGCTCTCCTCCGGCGGGTCGCCGAGCAGCACGGCGCGGGCGGGCATATCGGTGAAAGCCGTGCCGGGGCCGATCTCGATGCGCGCCGGGTCGATGACCAGCACGTCGGTGCCGTCGTGCGCGAAACGCGCCGTCACCGGCAGGCCCGCCGCGTCCGTCTCCGGGGTGGGCGCTTGCAACGGTGCGTCCGTCACCGTGCCGGCGGTCCGCCCGGCGCGCAGAGCCAGGGCACCGCGCGGCGTGCGCAGCACGACGAACAGCGCCCCCGCTGCCCGCCGATCCAGGCCCAGCGCCGGGTAGCCGGCCGGGTCGACCAGCGGCACGAGGCGTCCGCCGACGGCGGCCACCCCGTCCACGTGCGGCGGGGCGAAGGGCAGGCGGGTGACGGCGCCGGCCTTGGCCACTTCGGCCACTGCGGCGGCGGCCACCGCGAACCAGCCGCCACCGCGTTCGAAGGTGAGAAGGCCCGCCGTCATGCGGCCTCCGCCAGCCGGTAGGCGAGGGCGCGCGCGCCCCGGTGCCGCTCGAAGCGCTGCGGCACGGCGGGCTTGTCGGTGGTGCCCAGCACCAGCCAGCCGCCCGGCGCAAGCCCGGCCGTCAACTGGCGCTGCGCCGCCCGCCGGCTGTCGTCGTCGAAGTAGATCAGCACGTTGCGGCACGACACCAGATCGAACCCGGTCTCCGGCGGTGCTGGGAGCATCAGGTTGTGCTGGCGGAAGCGCACGGCCCGGCGCGCGTCCGCGCGCACGCGGCGATAGCCGGCCTCCGCCCCCTCCAGCGGCACGAACCAGCCGGCATACTCGGGCGGTAGGTCGCGGAAGGGGCCGAGCCCGTCGTCGCCGTAGCACGCGTTCTTCGCCTGCGCCACCGCCAGCCGGCTGATGTCCGTGCCCAGGACGTCCAGCGTCCAGGCGGTGACCACGCCGTGCCCGGTGCGCTCCGCCTCGCCCAGGTCGGCCAGCGCCTCCAGCGCGACGATCGCCAGCGAATAGGCCTCCTCCCCCGTGGCGCAGCCCGCACTCCACAGGCGCAAGCTGCGCTCGCCCCGCGCACGCTTGGCGGCGACGATGGCCGGCAGCACGGCGGCGCGCAGGTGGGTGTGGTGCGGGATGTCGCGGAAGAAGTAGGTCTCGTGGATCGTCAGGTTCTCGATGAAGCTCAGCCAGTCGGGGGAATCGGGCGGTGCCGCCTCGACAATGGCGACCCACCGCTCCAGCGCGGGCAGCGGCATGGACGCCAGGATGCGGCACAGCTTGCGCTCCAGCGGCCGGTCGTGGCGGATGCCGCTCTTGCGCCGCACGTCGTCCAGCAGCCGCCGCGCGAAGACGGTGGCGGCGGCGGCGATGGCCCCGTCGTCCGCGCTATGCGGGGGAACGGTCATGGCGGGCGGGCGTCTCCGGATCGGTAGGAGCCTCATGATAGCCGTGATCGGTGGGACGCGCGAAGCGCCATTCGCATTGAATGGTATGTATCGCTTCGGCTTCGAACGGTACGGGCGCCCGGTGGCAAAACGCCTTTGATTTCGCTACAGTCGCGCCGGCCGCCGGTGAGCGGCGTGTGGTGCGAAAGGTGGATGGATGCCGATCGGGACGCGCATCGCGCTGGGTTTCGCGGCCGTTCTGCTGCTGACCGTGGTGGTCGCCGTGATCGGCTGGAACGGGCTGAACACCTACGCCGGCCGGGTCGAGCTGGCGAGCCGCACCGGCGCGCTCGACGACGCGCTGAAGTTCACCCGCCTGGAAGAGGCCCGCTACGTCGAGGAAGGGAACGCCGCCGCCGCGCAGCGCGTGCGCGCCCTGACCGACGATTTGAGGGAGCGTGCGGCCCGGCTGCAATCCTCCTTCGGCGACGGCGGGGCGGCGCTTGGCGAGGTGCTGGCGGCGCTCGACGCCTACCGCAAGGCTTTCGAGGAATACGTGAAGCTGGAGGCCGACAAGCGCCGCAGCCTGGAGGCGCTGAACAGGGGGGCATCCGACCTGGAGCGCGTCGCCGACGCACTGGCCGCCACGCAGGCCGCGCGGGCAGCCGCGGCATTGCCCGCCGCCAAGGCCGGCGACGGGGCCGCCGCCGCCGCGGTCGAGCAGGCGACGGCGCTGCGGCTGTTCGCCGCCGGCATGGTGCGCGAGGCGCAGGCGGCGCTGCTGGGCGTGCGGCAATACCTTGCCGATGGCAGCGAGGCCGGGCGCAAGCGCCTGGGCCAGGGGGTGGAGCGGCTGCTGACGCTGAACGGCGACGTGCGCAAGGCGACCACGGACCCGGAGACGCTGAAGCAGCTCGACGCGCTGACACCGATCGTGCTGGACCTGGAGCAGATGTTCCTGATCGCCGCCGACATCGGCGAGCGGCAGGTGAAGATCCGCGACGGCATGAAGGCCGCCGCCGCCGGGGCCAGCGAGCGCGTGGGCGCCGTCGTCGCCCGCGAGATGGCGGTGCGCGAGGCCGGTCGCGCCGACGCCAGCCTGTTCATCACATTGGGCGCGCTGGGTGCCCTGGCGCTGGGTGTGGTGTTCTCGGTGCTGATCGCGCGGGCGCTGACGCGGCCGATCACGGCGATCACCCAGGCGATCCAGCGTGTGTCGGAGGGCGACGTGACCGTCGGTGTGCCCGGCACCGACCGCCGGGACGAGTTGGGCGCCATCGGCCTCGCCATCGCCAACGTCATCCGCGTTCTGCATGGCCTGCACGCCGAAATGCACCGCCTGTCGGGTGCCGCCCGCGGCGAGGCGGCGGAGCCTGCGCCCGAAGGTATCGATTTCCGCGGTGCTTACGGCGAGATGGTGGCGCTGCTGCACGAGACGGGTGCCGCCTTCCGCGAGATCGGCGAGCAGGCGACCCAGGTGGCCGTTGCCGCCGGACAGGCCAGCGTCGCCGTGGCCCAGGTCTCCGACGGTGCCCTGTCGCAGACGGAGGACCTGGACCAGGTCGCCACGGCGGTGAGCCAGTCCGCCCACGCCATCGCGCACGTGACGGAGAACACCCGCAACGCTTCCGACATGGTGAAGGCGGCGGCCGGTTTCGCCGAGAAGGGCAAGGCGGACATGGCGCGCCTGCTGACCGTGTCGCAGACCATCGCCGACAACTCCCGCCGCATCGGCCGCATCACCGAGGCGATCACCCAGATCGCCGTGAAGACCAACATCCTGTCGGTCAACGCCTCCATCGAGGC
>DASPIO010000187.1:0-5517 GCA_035629155.1 Azospirillum sp.
CGGAAACACGGTGCCGGTTAACGGCCGGCGGGGGCGACCCCAGGGAAAGTGCCACAGAAAGCAAACCGCCAGCGTTTCGGCGCTGGTAAGGGTGAAAGGGTGCGGTAAGAGCGCACCGCGCCCCCGGCAACGGGGGTGGCAAGGTAAACCCCACCGGGAGCAAGACCGAATAGGGGCGGCCGGATCCGGCGTCCTTTGGGACGCTGTGGGTCAGGCGTGTTTTCGCGCCGTCGCCCGGGTTGGTTGCGTGAGGCGTCCGGTAACGGGCGTCCCAGATGAATGGCCATCCACCGGGGTTCGCCCCGGGGACAAAACCCGGCTTACAGGCCGTCTGGCGTTTCCACAAACTTATCCACAGACCGATCCACCGGTGGCCACCGGATGACACCGCATGGCCCCTTCCCTGTGCGCGCCATCCCATGCTATCCCATGCCCGCACCATGCCGCATTCGCCTTGGTCCCAGGCCAACAGGCAGTTCTGATTCGCACGCCATTAGTGTTAACTCGCACGAATCAAGCGTACATTTTAGGAACATACGCCGAACCCGCCCCGGCAAAGTTATCCACAGCCCTCTCAACCCCGCTAAATGTTGTAGGTATTCACCACTCCAAGCCACATGCTTGGAAGGGAGTAGCGCGTTCTGCGAAAACTCTTGACAGGCCTATCCTATTATTACTGGGGCCGTTGACGCCCACCCCGTCCCATGATATCCCATGAGAACCCAATACACAGGGGATCCCGTCCTTTTTGCCCGCGTTAGGGCAGGGCGGTTCGGCGGGGGCAATCGGGCGGCAGCAGACCATGCAGCCTTGAAGGATGCGCGGGGGGTTCGGAAGCACGGATGGCCGTTTTCCTGTCCACATACGTCAACAAAGTTGACAGGAAGGGACGCGTCTCCATCCCGGCGCAGTTCAGGCAGTCGCTTGCCAAATCGTCGGCGCCCGGCACCGTGTATCTCTGGCCGTCGCTCAACCACCAGGCGCTGGAAGGCGCCGACCAGGACTATCTCGACGTCCTCTCCGAAAGCCTGGAATCCCCGGATCTCGACGCCGACGAGCGCGAGATGATCGAGACCTTCATCTTCGGCAAGCTGATCCCCGTCCAGCTTGACGGCGAAGGGCGCATCGTGCTCCCCCAGTCCCTCGCCGACTTCGCCGGCATCACCGAAGAGGCCTCGTTCATCGGCCGCCGCAAGACCTTCCAGATCTGGGAGCCGAAGGCGCTGAACGCGCACGAGGCGGCGCTGCGCGACCAGGTCGTGCGCAAGGACATCTCGCTCAGCCAGATCATCGCCAAGGCCTCGCGCGGGGCCGCGGCGCGAAGCGGGGAGGGCGCATGACCCCCGCCGCTTCCACTCCCCACATCCCGGTCCTGCTGGCCGAGGTCGTGGCGGCGCTGGCGCCGCGCGACGGCGGCGTCTACGTCGACGGCACCTTCGGCCGCGGCGGCTACAGCCGCGCCATCCTGGACGCCGCCGACTGCACCGTGTGGGGCATCGACCGCGACCCGGAGGCGATCGAGCGCGGCCGGGAACTGGCCGCCGCCTATCCGGGCCGGCTCCAGGTGCTGGAAGGCTGCTTCGGCGACATGGACGCGCTGCTGAACGGGCAGGGCGTGAGCGCCGTGGACGGCGTGGCGCTGGATATCGGCGTCTCCTCCCCGCAGATCGACCAGCCGGAGCGCGGCTTCTCATTCCGCTTCGACGGCCCGCTCGACATGCGGATGGGACGGCATGGGCCGACCGCCGCCGACGTGGTCAACGGGGCCTCGGAAGCCGAATTGGCCGACATCCTCTTCCACTACGGCGAAGAGCGCATGGCGCGCCGCGTGGCGAAGGCCATCGTCGCCGCCCGCAAGGACGCGCCCATCACCCGCACCGGACAACTGGCCGACATCGTGCGCTCCGTCGTGCCGAAGAGCGGCGACGGCATCGACCCGGCCACCCGCACCTTCCAGGGCCTGCGCATCCACGTGAACGACGAGCTGGGCGAGCTGAAGCGCGGCCTGTCCGCGGCGGAGCGCCTGCTGGCCCCCGGCGGTCGTCTCGCCGTCGTGTCCTTCCATTCGCTCGAAGACCGCGAGGTCAAGGCGTTCCTCAAGGAGCGGTCGTCGCCGCCCCCTGCCCCGTCGCGGCATGCGCCGCCGGTGGCCGGGTCCGACCGGCGCCCGTCCTTCCGGCTGATCCACAAGAAGCCCGTCGCGCCCGGCGCGGCCGAGGCCCAGGCAAACCCCCGCGCGCGCTCTGCCCGGCTGCGCGCGGCCGAACGCACCGCGGCGCCGGCGTTCCCGGCCCCCGGAAAGGAGGCGGCATGAAAGGCAAATCCGCGCTGTTCTGGCTCGGCCTGGCCGGCGCCGCCGGGGCCGTCCTCTTCCAGACCAGCTACGAGGTGCAGGAGCTGGAGGAGCAACTCGCCTCGGTCAACCGCAAGATCGTCGCCGAGCAGGAGGCGATCCAGGTGCTGAGGGCCGAGTGGAGCTACCTCAACGACCCGACGCGGCTGGAAACGCTGGCGCGCACGCACCTCGCGCTGCGCCCGACCGACGCCCGCCAGTTCGTCGCGTCGATCGACGTCATTCCCATGCGCCCGACGCCCGTCATGGCGCCGGCGCCCGACGCCGCCCCGCTGCCGCCGATGGCCGGCCTGCAGCAGGCGCCCGCCAAGGCCACCTCCCCCGCCCCGGCCAAGACCACCGCGCCGGCCGCCGTCGTCATCCCGGCGTCCGCCACCGGCGCGCCGGCCACCGCCATTCCCGCCAAGGCCATTCCCGCCAAGGCCACGGCCGGCAACGTCGCCAAGGCGCCTGCCGCGCCCACGCCGCAGCAGATGGCGCCGAAGGCGCTGAGCCTGCCCGCCACGGCCAAGGCCGCGCCGGCCAAGCAGCCGGCCCCGGTCGCCGCCCCGATCCCCACCGATTCCATGGGCGTGCTGATCGCCCGGCTGGGAGGCAACCGATGACGGACGGCCCCCAGGGGTACGAGCCGATCGGCCACGCCTACGCGGCACCGCCGGTCGCCAAGCCGCGCAGTTCGCTGTCGGTCGCCATGGAGCAGAGCCGCAACCGCCTGATGGTCACGGCAGCGGTGGTGACGCTGGCCTTCACCGCCATCAGCGGCAAGCTGGTCGCCTCCACCATGATGCGCGACCCGACGGAGCCGCGCGCCCACCGCGCCGCCGACGCCACGGCCACGCCGGTCGGCCGCGCCGACATCACCGACCGCAACGGCAACCTGCTGGCCACCTCGCTGGCCACCGCGTCGCTGTACGCCGATCCGAAGATCGTCATCGATCCGAAGGAGGCGGCGCGGAAGCTCGTCTCCGTCCTGCCGGAGCTGGAGTACAGGGAGCTTCAGGAGAAGCTGTCGGGCGACAAGCGCTTTGTCTGGATCAAGCGCAACCTGACGCCGCGCCAGCAGGCGCAGGTGCACCGCCTGGGCATCCCCGGCGTGTACTTCGAGCGCGAGGAGCGCCGCTTCTACCCGGCGGCCAAGCTGACCTCGCACGTGGTCGGATACACCGGCGTGGACAACCGTGGCCTCGCCGGCATGGAGCAGTCCTTCAACAAGCGGCTGACCACCGACCCGCGCCCGGTCCGCCTGTCGCTCGACCTGCGACTCCAGCACATCCTGCGCAAGGAGGTGGCGGCGGCGATGGAGGAGTTCCGCGCCATCGGCGCCTCCGCCATGGTCTTCGACGTCAACACCGGCGAGGTGCTGGCGATGGTGTCGCTGCCGGACTTCGATCCGCACGATCCCACCGGCCTGGACGCCGAGACCCTGTTCAACCGGAACACGCTGGGCGTGTACGAAATGGGGTCGACGTTCAAGATCTTCAACACGGCGTTGTCGCTGGAGTCGGGCAAGGTCCGACCGACCGACATGTTCGACGCCGTGCACCCGATCAGCATCGGCCGCTTCACCATCCGCGACTTCCACCCGGAGCACCGGCCGCTGTCGGCGGCGGAGATCTTCGAGGTGTCGTCGAACATCGGGTCGGTGCGCATGATGCTTCAGGCCGGCGGCGTGCCGGCCCAGCGCGCCTTCATGGCGAAGATGGGCTTCCTGCGTCCCACCCCGCTGGAGCTGCCGGAGAACGGCTGGCCCCTCGTGCCTAACCCCTGGCGCGAGATCAACGCCATGACCATCGCCTTCGGCCACGGCATCTCGGTCAGCCCGATGCACACGGTGGCGGCGGCGGCGTCCGTCATCAACGGCGGCGTCATGCACCCGCCCACGCTGTTGAAGCGGGAGCCGGGGGCGGAGATCCCCAGCGAACGCGTCATGTCGCAGCAGACCTCGGAGACGATGCGGCGCCTGTTCCGCCTCGTCGTGGCGGAGGGCACGGCCAAGGCGGCCAACGTGCCCGGCTATGTGGTGGGCGGCAAGACCGGCACGGCGGACAAGCAGAAGGGGCGCAGCTACGCGCGCAACGCGCGCATGTCCTCGTTCCTCGGCGCGTTCCCGATGCACGCCCCGAAGTACGTCGTCTACGTCATGCTCGACGAGCCGAAGGCGACGGCCAAGACCTACGGCTACGCCACCGGCGGCTGGGTCGCCGCTCCGGCGGTGGGCCGCGTCATCAAGCAGATCGGCCCGCTGCTCGGCGTGCAGCCGGTCGACGAGAATTCACCGGAGATCCGCAGCGCCGTCGAGATCAACTCCAACGGAACCATTCCACCACGGGGGAGCGCCGTTGCTTCTGTCCCGACTCCTGGCCGCAACTGAGGCCGCCGCCCGCGGCGACGTGGAGGTCACGGGCCTGACCGCGGATTCCCGCGCGGTCCGCCCGGGCTTCCTGTTCGCCGCCCTGCCCGGCTCCACGGTCGACGGACGCGCGTTCGTCGCCGACGCGCTGGCGCGCGGCGCGGCGGCCGTCCTGGCGCCCGAGGGAACGACGCTGCCCGACGGCAGCGCCGTGCTGGTCGAGGCGGAGCAGCCGCGTCTGGTCTTCGCCCGGGCCGCGGCGACGTTCTTCGGCCGCCAGCCGGACACGGTGGTGGCGGTGACCGGGACCAACGGCAAGACCTCCACCGTCACCTTCGCCCGCCAGATCTGGGCCAAGCTGGGGGAGAAGGCGGCCAGCCTCGGCACGCTCGGCATCGTCGGGCCGGGCGTGGACCGCTACGGCGCCATGACCACGCCCGACCCGGTGACGCTGCACCAGGTGCTGGCCGAGGTGAAGGACGCCGGCATCGACCGGCTGGCCATGGAGGCGTCGAGCCACGGGCTGGACCAGTTCCGCCTGGACGGCGTGCGCGTCGCCGCCGCCGGCTTCACCAACCTGACGCGCGACCACCTGGACTATCACGGCAGCATGGAGGCGTACCTCGCCGCCAAGGCGATGCTGTTCGACCGGGTCCTCGTGCCCGGCGGCGGCGCCGTGCTGAACGCCGACATTCCGGAATTCGATACCCTCTCCGCGATTTGTTCCAACCGCGGCATCCGCGTTTTCGGCTATGGGTTCGCCGGGCGCGAGCTGATGGTGCGGGGCATCGATCCGCTGCCGCACGGCCAGCGC
>DASPIO010000188.1:0-5042 GCA_035629155.1 Azospirillum sp.
CGGGGCCGATGGTGATGTTGGGCACGAAGTGGCCGTCCATCACGTCGATGTGGATGTAGTCGGCACCCGCCGCGTCGATGGCGCGCACCTCCTCGCCCAGCTTGGCGAAATCGGCCGACAGGATGGACGGGGCGATCTTGATGGTGCGCATCGGGAGGGTCCTGCTGCTTGTCTCAAGAAGTGCCATGCCCGGGCTTTGGACCCGGGCATGGCAAGGCGGGGAACATCAGGCGGTGGCCAGCAGCTTCTGCCGCCAGCCGGGATAGATGGCATCGGCGTCGTTCGGGAACGTCTCGAAGGCGCGC
The DNA here is from genome assembly GCA_035629155.1 of Azospirillum sp. Taxonomy (GTDB): domain Bacteria; phylum Pseudomonadota; class Alphaproteobacteria; order Azospirillales; family Azospirillaceae; genus Azospirillum. Next base: position 306 of record DASPIO010000188.1, read on the forward strand.
GCCAGTTCGCGGTGATCGCGGGCGTAGTCGACGACGTCGCTTCCGCTCTTCCATGCGTCATACGCCTGGCGCAGCGACTTGGCACCCGCCACGGGGCCGTCGATGTGGCCGAAGGCGCCGCCGCCGGAGGTCTGGATGATGTTGCCGTGGCCCAGGTTGGCGAAGAAGCCGGGCAGGCGCAGCGCGTTCATACCGCCGGAAATGATCGGCGTCGTCGCCTTGTAGCCCAGCCATTCCTGGTGGAAGTAGGGGCCCTGCACCGAATCCTGTTCGATCATGTCGGCGATGATGCGGTCGCCCTTCTCGCCCTCCATCTTGCCGAAGCCCATGGTGCCGATGTGGATGCCGCTGGCGCCCTGAAGGCGGGCCAGCTTGGACAGCACGAAGGCGGTGTAGCCGCGCTTGGCCTGCGGCGAGGTGACGGCGCCGTGGCCGGCGCGGTGGTAGTGCAGAAACTGGTTCGGGAAGCGGCGCCGGCAAGTGGTGATCGCCGAGGGGCCACCGACGTAGCCGTCCACCAGGAAGGCGACGTGATCGGCGAACTCGCCGAAGCACTTCAGGATGAACTCGCCGCGCGCCACCATTTCCCACGGATCATCCGCGGTGATGTTGGCGGAGAACAGCTTGGCCTCGCCGGTCTCGTCCTGGGCGCGCTTCATGGCGTCGGCGACCAGCGGGATCACCTCGCGCATCGGCGCGAAGGTCTGGTTGCCCTGCGGCTCGTCGTTCTTGATGAAGTCGCCGCCCAGCCAGAAGGCGTGGCAGGCATCGGCGAAGGGCTTCGGGCGCAGGCCGAGCTTAGGCTTGATGATGGTGCCGATGACCGGGCCGCCGTCGACCACCGGGCGGCCGAGCACGCGCCACATCTCGGCGATGTTCACCGCCGGGCCGTCAAACAGGCGGAGCAGCGCCGGCGGCACGTAGAAGTCGTGCATCTTGGCGTATTCGACGTCGCCCATGCCCTGGTTGTTGCCGATGGTCAGCGTCAGGAACGACACCACCATGGCGCGACCGTCGGTGATGTTGCGGTCGAACAGCTCGATCGGGTAGGCGATCTTCATCAGCCCGGTGGCCTCGTCGGCCTCGTAGACCAGGGCGTCGACGCCGCGCGTGAAGTCGTCGGTGGTGCACACCTCGACGTTGGTGCCGGTCGAGGATTCGGCGGCGAAGTGCGCGGCGGTCTCGACGAAGCCGTAACCGGCCTTCGGTTTCATGATGTAGGCGCACAGCACGTGGCGGCCGCCGGCGATCAGGTCGGCCTCGCGCAGGTTCAGGTTCGCGTAGCGGGAAGATTGGTCCATACGATCCTCGCGGTTCTTATTGGACGCACGCGCGGTGCGATTGGCGGAGCATGTTTGACGGGTCCGGCGCCCGGAAAAATCCCCCTCTCCCCGGTGAGGGGGAGAGGGGGCAAGGGGGAAGCGCCCCCACCCACAGGGGCACCCCACGGACGCCTCGGAAACTCAAAACGTCGGTCAGCGGACCTTCGGGTCCAGGCTGCCCGAACGGTAGCGCTTGGCCATCTCAGACAGCGGGATGGGCTTGATCTTCGATGCCTTGCCGGCCGTGCCGAACTGCTCGTAGCGCTGCTCGCACAGCGTCTGCATGGCGGCCATGGCCGGCTTCATGAAGGCGCGCGGGTCGAACTCCGCCTTCTTCTGCGTGGCGATCTTGCGGAACTGGCCGGTCATCGCCATGCGGCAGTCGGTGTCGATGTTCACCTTGCGCACGCCGTACTTGATGCCTGCGACGATCTCTTCCACCGGCACGCCGAAGGTCTGCGGCATCTCGCCGCCGAACTCGTTGATGATGTCCTGCAGCTCCTGCGGGACGGAGGAGGAGCCGTGCATGACGAGGTGCGTGTCCGGCAGCTTCTCGTGGATGCGGCGCACCACGTCCATGGCCAGGATGTCGCCGGTCGGCTTGCGGCTGAACTTGTAGGCGCCGTGCGAGGTGCCCATGGCGATGGCCAGCGCGTCGACCTTGGTGAGCTTCACGAACTCCGCCGCCTGGTCGGGATCGGTGAGCAGGGCGGCGCGGTCGAGCTTGCCCTCGAAGCCATGCCCGTCCTCCGCCTCGCCGTGGCCGGTCTCCAGCGAACCGAGGCAGCCCAGCTCACCCTCTACCGACACGCCCACCATGTGGGCCAGCGACGCCACCCGTTCGGTGACGGTCACGTTGTAGTCGTAGGTGGCGGGGGTCTTGGCGTCGGCCATCAGGGAGCCGTCCATCATGACCGAGGTGAAGCCGTTGGTGATGGCGGACAGGCAGGTGTCGACGTCGTTGCCGTGGTCCTGGTGCATGCACACGGGGATGTCCGGGTACATCTCCACCGCACCCTCGATCAGCTTGCGCAGAATCTGGTCGCCGGCGTAGGAGCGCGCACCGCGGCTGGCCTGAAGAATGACGGGGCTGTCCGTCTTCTTCGCGGCGTTCATGATCGCCAGCAGCTGCTCCATGTTGTTGATGTTGAAGGCGGGCACCCCGTAGCCGTGCTCGGCGGCGTGGTCGAGAAGCTGGCGCAGCGAAATCAGGGCCATCGGTCAGGTCTCCAGGCGATGTGTCAGAGGCGCTCGCGCACAGCGGCGGCGACGGCCTCGGGCGTGATGTCGAAGGTGCGGTAGAGCTGTTCGGCAGGGGCGGAGGCGCCGAAACCGGTCATGCCGACGATGGCGCCGTCCTCGCCCACCCAGCGCTCCCAGCCGAAGGTGCCCAGCGCCTCGACGGCGACGCGCACGGTACCGGGGCGCAGCACGGAACGGCGGTAGTCGGCGTCCTGTTTGGCGAACAGCTCCCAGCTCGGCATCGAGACGACGGCGGTCGGGATACCCTCGGCCTGCAGGGCGGCGCGGGCGGCCATGGCGATCTCGACCTCCGATCCGGTGGCGAGCAGCGTCGCCTTGCGTTCGCCGTCCGCGTCGGCCAGGACATAGGCGCCTTTGGCGCAACGGTTCTCGTCGGTGTGGGCGGTGCGCAGCGTGGGCAGGTTCTGGCGCGACAGCGCCAGAACGCTGGGGCCGTCGGCGTTCTCAAGGGCGAGCTGCCAGCACTCCGCCGTCTCCACCACGTCGGCCGGGCGGAAGACCAGCACGTTCGGCGTGGCGCGCAGCATGGCGACGTGCTCGATGGGCTGGTGCGTCGGGCCGTCCTCGCCCAGGCCGATGCTGTCGTGGGTGAGGACGTAGACGACGCGCAGGCCCATCAGTGCCGCCATGCGGATGGCGTTGCGCATGTAGTCGCAGAACACCAGGAAGGTGCCGCCGTAGGGCACGAACCCGCCGTGCAGCGCCAGTCCGTTCATCGCCGCGGCCATGCCGAATTCACGCACGCCGTAGTGCAGGTAGCGGCCGGAGAAGTCGGCGGGGGTGACCGGCCTGGTCACCTTGGTGTGCGTCAGGTTGGAGTGGGTGAGGTCGGCCGAGCCGCCGATGAGTTCGGGGATGGCGACGGTCAGGTCCTCCAGCACATCCTGCGACGCCTTGCGGGTGGCGACCTTGGGTGCGGCTTCGCTGACCTTGCGCTTGAAGGCGGTGACGACGTCGGCCCAGCCTTCCGGAAGGGTGCCGGAGAGCACCCGCTCGAACTCGGCGCGCTGGCCGCGGTCGAGCCGGCCGAGCCGGTCGAGCCAGAGGGCGCGTTCGGCGGTGCCGCGGCGGCCGGCGGCGCGCCATGCGTCCAAGATGGGCTGCGGCACCTCGAACGGGCCGGCGGTCCAGCCGAGCTTGGCGCGGGCGCCGGCGGTCTCCTCCACACCCAGCGGGGCGCCGTGCACCTTCTCGCTGCCCGCCTTGGTGGGGGCGCCGAAGCCGATCACCGTGCGGCAGGCGATCAGCGACGGCCGGTCTGACGTGCGGGCGGTGGCAATGGCCTTCGCGATGGCGTCGGGATCGTGGCCGTCGACGCGGCAGGCGGCCCAGCCGGCGGCCTCGAAGCGCTTGAGCTGGTCTTCCGAGGTGGAGACGGAGGTGGCGCCGTCGATGGTGATGGCGTTGTCGTCCCACAGCACGATCAGCTTGGAGAGCTTCATGTGCCCGGCCAGCGAGATCGCCTCCTGGCTCAGGCCCTCCATCAGGCAGCCGTCGCCGGCGATGACGTAGGTGTGGTGGTCGACAATGTCGGCGCCGTAGCGGGCAGCCATCATGCGTTCGGCCAGCGCAAGGCCGACGGCGTTGGCGAGTCCCTGGCCGAGCGGGCCGGTGGTGGTCTCCACACCCAGCGTGTGGCCGTATTCCGGGTGGCCGGCGGTCTTGCTGCCGAGTTGGCGGAACTGCTTGAGCTGTTCCACGTCCATGTCCGGGTAGCCGGTCAGGTAGGTCAGCGCGTACAGCAGCATGGAGCCGTGACCGGCCGACAGCACGAAGCGGTCACGGTCGGCCCAGTGCGGGGCGGAGGCGTCGAACTTCAGGAAGCGCGTGAACAGCACGGTGGCGACGTCGGCCATGCCCATCGGCATGCCGGGGTGCCCCGACTTGGCCTTCTCGATGGCGTCGACCGCCAGGAAGCGGATGGCGTTCGCCATATCGCCGTGAGGAGGCGCCGTGGTCGGCGTGGCGACCGGCGCGTCGTGGGAGGCGAGAGCGGTGTCCATGGATGTTGGTCCTTCTCGTCAGATGGCGTGCACGCCCATGGCGGCCTTGACCATGTGATAGGCGGTGAGGAGCTGGGTGAGCGCCAGCGGCGCGCTCTGCCCCTCGCGGTTGTCGGCGTCGGCGAAGCGGCCGACGCTGCGGCGCAGGT
>DASPIO010000189.1:0-5441 GCA_035629155.1 Azospirillum sp.
CGAGGTAGGCCATGTCCATGCGCATGCCGCTGTTCTTCAGCGTCTCCAGCACCTGCTTCAGCGTGTCGTTGGTCTTCACCCCCTGCTCGACGGTGGAGAGCTGGGCGAGTTGCGCCATGAACTGGCTGGCGTCCATGGGCGACAGCGGGTCCTGGTTGCGCAGCTGCGCCGTCAGCAGCTTGAGGAAAGCCTCGTAGTCGACGGTGGCCTTCTTGTCGCCGGTGGCGGTCTCGGTACGGGGGGCGGTGGTGGTGGTCACGGTGGTGGTGGTCATGCGGGCGGTTCCCGGAGGCTAGACGGTCACGTCGACGATGCCGTCGATCAGGACGGCGGCGCGTTCGGGCGGGGTGGCGGCGGCCGGTTCCTCGAACCAGGCGGTGCGACGGCCACCGCCGCCGGGGTTGGAATCGGCGAAGCCCCGCGGCTGCTCGTCGCCGCGCAGCGAGAACTGCAGGCTGGCGCCGTCCAACTCGAAGCCGGCACCGGCCAGGGCGCGCTCCAACTGATGGATGTCGCGGCGCAGCAGGGTCAGCGTGTCGGCGTGCTCGGCCTGGACGGACAGCGCGATGCGGCCGTCGGTCACCTCGGCGACGACGCGGACGTGGCCCAGGTCTGCCGGCGACAGGTCGATCTGGAACTCGCCGCCGCCGCGGACGAGCGGGGCGGCCACCTGCGCGGCCGGCGCCGGGGCGCGCGCGGCGGCGTGCTCGGCCACCGTGGCGGCGTAGTGCGAGGCGGCCTGCGCGGGCGGCAGCGGCGGCGGGGCGTCGATCGTGCCGGAGGGAGTGGCCGAAGCCGTTTCCGGAGCGGGCGGCGGGTTGCCGCCGGGCTGGCCGTTGCCCGACGGGTTGCCGCCCGCACCGTTCCCGGACGCGCCGTTCCCGGATATGGCGGCCGGGTTCGGCGCCGGCGATTGGGCGGGTGCGGCGGCGTCCCGGGGAGCCGGCGCGGCGGGATCGGCGCTGGCCTTGCGATCGGCGGTGCCGGCTGGCGCAGGGCGCGGCGGTTCGGCGACGGCCGCGGATGGTAGCGCGGTCGGCGGCGCTTGGGTGACGGAGGGTGCCGCGGCGGCGGGCGGCGGTGCCTCGGCCGGGGGCGGGTTTTCGGCGGCGGCCGGCGGCGTGGCGCCGGGCGGTGCGACCGGCGGTGTGGTGGCGGCTTGGGTGGGTGGTGGCGCCATGATCCCGGCGTCCGGCGGTGCGGGCGTGGGGAGGACGGGCACCGGCGCGGCGTTGGACGAGGCCGGCGTGGCTTCGATCGCAACGCCTGCCGGCACGGGCGCCGCCGGCGGCGGTTCGGCGAGCCAGGGGAGGACGGCGGCGAGCGCGGCGTCGGCGGTGGCCGGGGCGCCGCTCTTGCGGGGCTTGGCTTCGGCGTCCGCCTCGTCGTCGGGCTCGGCGGCTTCGTCCAGCAGGCTGGCGAAGGGGCGGTCGGCGGTGCTGTCGTCGCGGGGCGGCGGGGCGGCGGGGCGCGGGGCGGCGGCGGGGACGCTCAAGGCGTCGGGCAGGGCGGGCATGGGGGATCAGTTCGTCAGCGGGGGGCGGCCGGCGCCGGGGGTGGCGCGGTCGCCGGGCAGGGCGCGGCGTTGCAGGACGATGCGGGTCACCTCGCGCGCCTTGGCGTCCTCCAGCTCGGCGATGATGGGGGCGGAGCGGCGCTCGGGCATGCGGTCCAGCACGTCGATGACGATGTCCGTCTCCAGGTCGTTGAAGATCCGCGCGGCGTCGCGCGGCTTCATCGCCTCGTAGATCGCCACCATGCGGCGGATGTCCTCCTGCTGGAGGGTGGAGCGCTGCTTCATCAGCGATTCCACCTCGCGCTTCACCTCGGTCAGGCGCTGCACCTGGGCGGTGACGCGCGTCTCGGTGGCGGCCAGCACCGCCTCGGTGTCGCCGGCCTGGCGCAGGCGGGCGGCGATGTCGGCCTTCTGCTCGACGATGGCGGCGCGCAGCGCCGGGTCGGTGCAGGACGGCGTGGCGAGCGCGATCTCGGGCGCGGCCGGGGCCAGGGCTGGAGCTTGGGCCGGGGCGGCGGGGACGGGCTGGGGTGAGGTCTTCGGCGGTTCGGCGGCGGCCTCGGCGTTGAGGTCCTTCGCCCAGGGGCGTTCGTGCTTGCCGAACTCGCGGTCGAACTGCTGGGCCACCACGGGGAGGCCTTCCAGCAGCGCGCCGAGCTTCAGCGGCAGGACCATCAGCACGGCCACCAGCGTGATGGGCAGGATGCGCGGCATGGCTCAGCCCCCCGTGCCGATGGTGCGCAGACGCGCGTAGAAGGCGCCGGGCGATATCGGGCGGAATCCGCCGTCGTCCTCACCGGCCATCGCCGGCGCCGCCGGAGCGGGCTCCGGCGGTTCGGCTTCGGCTTCGGCCTCGACCGCCGGGGCGGGGGCCGTCGCTGTCGCCACCACCGGCGGCGGGGATGCCGGTTCCTGGCGCATGGGTTCCTGGCGCATGGGTTCCGGGCGCATGGGGCGGGGGCGCGCCGGTCCTTCGTCCAGGCGGCGGACCAGCGCGCGGGCGTGCTGCACCGACTCCTCGATGCGCTTGGAGGCGCGCTCGCACGAGCCGAGGATCAGCGCCACGTCCTCCTGCACCACCTTTGCGCGGTCCAGCTCGTCGGCGAGCTTGGCCGAGATTTCCGTGGCGGCGCCGACGAGGCGCTTCACCGAGGCGTCGGTCTCGTCGATGGTGCGCGAGAAGGTGGTGATCAGCGTGTTGATCTCCGACTGGCCGGAGCGCAGCACCTTCAGGCGCTTGTTGACGATCACCAGGAAGGCGGTGGCGGTGACCAGCATCACCGCCAGCACGGCGTCAATGAGAAAGGAGACCATCGATCAGCTCCTGCTTGGTCTCGAGGTCGGTGTCGATCTTCACGGCGATGGCGTCGTTGCGCTGGCCCATGTGGCCGGCGAACAGCGGCGTGGTCTTGGACAGCAGCATGACCGGCGTGTCGGGATCGACGCGCAGCTTCAGGGACGTGCCCTTCTGCCAGTTCAGCACCTCGCCCAGCGGCACCTGCGTTTCGTGCAGCACGGCCACGAGATCCAGCTTGGTGCGCATCAGCTCGGTCTTCAGGTGGTTTTCCCACACCGTGTCGTGGCCGAACTTCTCGCCCATGAACATCTGCACCAACTTGCCGCGCACCGGCTCCAGCGTGGAGTAGGGGATGACGATCTCGGCGTGGCCGACGCGGCGCTCCACCTCGATGGCGATGCGCACGCGGATGATGGCGTTGGTGGCGCGGGTGATGGTGGCGAACTGCGGGTTCACCTCCAGCCGGTCGAAGGTGAAGTCCACCTGCGCCAGCGGGTCGAAGGACTGGCTGAGGTCCTGGAGGATCACCTTGATCAGGCGCTCGGTCATCTTGCGCTCGATCGAGGTGTAGGCGCGCCCGTCCACGCGGCCGGGCCGCGAGCGCCGGCCGCCCAGCAGGACGTCCATCATGCAGTAGATCAGCGCGCTGTCGACCGACACCAGCAACTGGTTGTCCCACTGCTCCGCCCGCGCCACGCCGATCAGGGCGGGCAGCTCGATGGTGTCGAGGAACTCGTTGTAGCGCAGCCAGTCCATGCGCAGCAGCGACGCCTCGACGCTGGTGGACGAGAACTGCCGCAGCGAGGTGTTGAGCAGCCGGACCATGCGGTCGAAGACCACGTCCAGCATCGGCAGGCGGTCCTTGTTGACCGTCGTCGAGCTGACCAGCCGTTCGATGGCGCCGGGCTGTCCGGCCTCGGCCTGCGGCATCTCGAAGTCGAGGAGGCGGTCGATCTCCTCCTGGCTCAGTTCCTTGGTGTCGGTCATGAGGGCCTCCACTCCGTCGTCGGCGCCTGCGGGGGCGGTCGGGTCGCTCATACGTGCCTCTCGTTTTCGGGGCGGGCCTACTGCGTGAGCAGGCCGCGCAGCAGCACGTCGGCGACGGCGTCCTGCCCGATGATCAGGTTGAAGCGGCGGCGCAGCTCGGTCCGCAGCCGGAACAGGCCGGCGGAGCCCTGCAGGTCGTGCTGGTCGATGTTGCGCAGGAAGTCCTGCAGGGCGTTGTTCAGGTAGGGCATGGCCTGCTCCACCTTCCCCCGGTCGGCGGGTGCCACGGCGAGCGTGAGGGCGATCTTCAGGAAGCGCGACGGCGTGTCGGCGCGCAGGTTGACGATCAGCTCCGGCAGGTCGATGGTCGCCGCCGCCTTGTCGGTGGTCGGGGCGGGGGCGAACAGGCGCTCGATGCCCGCCGACCCGACGGCCAGCCAGTAGCCGCCGAAGCCCGCCGCGGCGACGCCGCAGACCGCCGCCGCGCCCAGCGCCAGCCGGGCCAGCGGCAGCACGACGATGAGGATGGGGCGCTTGCCCGCCAAACCCGCGACGTCCGCCCGTGCGTCGTCAGCCCGTGTATTCATCGCAAGCCGCACCTTCAAAATCCGCAAAATTTGAGCAAACAGCCAAAATCATCAAGTTTTATGGACATCCGTTCTGCCGGTGCTCAGGCTTTTTACTCCGCTTAAAAGCTGAGCCGGTAGGTTGTGTCGGCGTCCGGGGTGCAGATTAAGAGCCCCGCTTTTCGGAAACTTTAAAGGTACGGGTGCCGTGGGCGGACTCATCGACAATTTGCGAATGCTTGGGCGCGGGCGCCTGCTCGCCTTGGCGGGTACGGGCGTCGGCATTGTCCTGGCGGTTGCGCTGATGGCGGTCGTGCTGTCGCGCCCGCATATGACGACGCTCTACACCGGCCTGGACCCGGCCGAGGCGGGGCGCATCGTCAAGGCGGTGGAGGAGATGGGCGTGCCCGTCGCCGCCGGCTACGACGGCACGGCGGTGCAGGTCCCGCAGGCGGACGCCGCGCGGCTGCGCATGCTGCTGGCCGAGAAGGGCCTGCCGTCGCGCGGCGGCGTGGGGTACGAGCTGTTCGACACCGACAAGCCGCTGGGCATCACCAGCTTCATGCAGCGCATGAACCGCCTGCGCGCGATGGAGGGCGAACTGGGCCGCACCATCGAGACGCTGGCCGGGGTGGAGGCCGCGCGCGTCCACATCGTGCTGCCCGACCGCGAGGAGTTCTCGCGCGCCGCACCGAAGCCGACCGCGTCGGTGGTGGTGCGCATGCGCGGGCGGATGGTGATGGAGCGGCGGCAGGCGCTGTCCATCCGCCACCTGATCTCCGCCGCCGTGCCCAACCTGAAGCCGAGCGCCGTGACCGTGCTCGACGGCTCGGGCGAGCTGCTGCTGAGCGAGGACGACGGCGACGGCGTGGCGGCGGCGCGCACCGACGGGCTGCGCGTGGCGCACGAGACGCGCATCGCGCGGGCCGTGGAACAGATGCTGAGCGCGCGGCTGGGCCGCGGCAACGTCCGCGTCCAGGTCGCCGCCGACGTGGAGACCAAGCGCGAGGTGGTGCGCAGCAACAGCTTCGACCCCAACAGCCAGGTCGTGCGCTCCACCCAGACCGTGCAGGAG
>DASPIO010000190.1:0-8736 GCA_035629155.1 Azospirillum sp.
GAGGTCGAGGATGCCGGGGCCGTAGGCGATGCAGTCCCGCAGGTTGCCGATGCGCACGATGTGCTTCTGGTCGTAGGTGCCGGGCGACACCACCTGCTGCGCCTTGCGGCCCAGCACCGCCTCGATCGCCGCCTCCACCGCGCGCACCACCGGCGCGTCGGCGTCCGTCATGGTCGGCAGGAAGGCCAGCACCTCGCGCATCTCATAATCGAAGCCGGGCCGCGTGCGGCGCAGGTCCTCCAGGATGGCGGTGATCTCGCCCTTCACCTCCTCCGGGTCCTCCTCGATCAGGTAGCGGCGGTCGATGACCATGCGGCAGGAATCGGGGACCATGGGGCTGGGCCAGCCGTCGCGCTCCTCGCGCTGGCCGCCGTGGATGGAGTTGAGGTTGATGGTGGACTGCCGCGCCCCTTCCGGCACCACCGGCATCAAGGTGCGCTTGGACGCCAGACGCGGGATCAGCTCCTGCTCGATCCGGTGCAGCACCGCGCCCATGTGGCGCACCGCGCAGTTGCCGAGGAAGGGCATGGAGCCGTGCGCGACGCGGCCCTTGGTCTCGATCTCCGCCCACCAGACGCCGCGGTGGCCGATGCACACGCGGTCGACGTTCAGCGGCTCGGGGATGATCACGTGGTCGACGCGGGGCTTCGAGAAATAGCCCTTCCGCGCCATGTAGCCGACGCCGCCGTAGCCGCCCGACTCCTCGTCCACCGTGCCGGAGATCTCCAGCGCGCCGTCGAAGGGGATGCCCGATGCCAGGATCGCCTCCACCGCGATGATGGAGGCGGCGATGCCGCCCTTCATGTCGCAGGCACCCCGGCCATAAACCTTGCCGTCGCGCACCTCGCCCCCGAAGGGATCGACGGTCCAGTTCTTGCCGGCCGGCACCACGTCGGTGTGGCCGTTGAAGTGCACGCACTTGCCGGGCCCGCGCCCCTCGATACGGGCGATCACGTTGGTGCGCGGATACGTGTCGCTGTCGCCGCGCACGCCTTCGGCGCGCACGTACTCCACCTGGAAACCGCGCTTGCGCAGCCGCTCGCCGATCAATTCGGCGCAGTCGGTGTAGGCGTCGCCGGGCGGGTTGACGGTGGGAATGCGAATGAGGTCGCGGGTCAGTTCGACCAGCTCGTCGGTGCGCTCGCCGATCAGCCGCAACAGGCGATCGCTCATGCTCTGCGTCATCGTGCCTCCCCGCCAGCCTCTTGCCGGGCCGCGCCGGGCACGAGTGTCGCTCAGCCGCGCCCCGGCGGCAAGCGGAGCGTCGCGATGCGCCATAGCGTTAAGGTTTCGGTATGACCACTCGCGTTAGCCTCTTACCCATCAGTGCATGGAACAAGGTTCGCGCAGCATGGCCCACGGCGGCACCAGCCCTCCCGAACCCCAGCCGGACGCCGAACAGGCCGTCCGCCGGGCGGAGGCGCGGCTGGCACACCTCGTCGACCACCTGCCGATGGGTGCGGTGCACGTGGGGGACGGCGTCCTCACGTTGAACCGCGCCGCCGAGTCGATCACCGGCTACCGGCGCGACGAGTTGACGACCATCGAGGCGTGGGGCAATGCCCTGTTCGGCGACCGCGTGACCGCGATGCACGCGCTGTACGAGGCGGATCGGGCGGCTGGATTCCCGACCCCGCGCGAGGTGCGGCTGCGCCGCAAGGATGGCGAGGAGCGCGCCGTCGAATTCTCCGCCTACACCTCCGAGCGCGGCGAAATCTGGATCATGAACGACATCACCGAACGCCGGCAATCCGAGGCGGAGGCCAAGGAGCGCTCCCGCCTGCTGCGGCTGGCCGAGCAGATGGCGCACGTCGGCCACTGGCGCCTGTCGCTGCCCGACGGCACGCTCACCTGGTCGGAGGAGATGTTCCGCATCCGCGGCCTCGACCCGGCGACGCACGTGCCGACGCGCGAGAACACCATCGCCACCTACCATCCCGACGACCGCGAGGCGGTGGTGCGGTTCGTGGAGGCGGCGGCCAGGGACCGGCGTCCCTACGGCTACGAGCTGCGCATCATCCGCGCCGACGGCGAACTGCGCGACGTCGCCTGCCGCAGCCAGGTGGAGGTCGGGCCGGACGGCAGGGTCACCGCCGTGTTCGGCGTGCTGCAGGACATCACCGACCGCAAGCGCGCCGAGCGCGAACTGGCGACCGCCATGGAGCGGTTCCGCGATTACGCCAACGCCGCGTCCGACTGGTTCTGGGAGATGGGGCCGGACCTGCGCTTCACCTATTTCTCCGAACGCCTGACCCGCGTCACCGGCACCCGGCCGGAGGAGGCGCTGGGCAAGTCACGTACGGACATCTCCGCCAACGCCGAGGATCCGGACTTCTGGAAGGCGCACCTGGACGACCTGGAGAACCACCGGCCCTTCCGCGACTTCGTCTACACGCACCGCCGCACCGACGGCGAGACCCGCATCTTCCGCATCGCCGGCACGCCGGTCTTCGCCGCCGACGGCACCTTCACCGGCTATCGAGGGGTGGGCACCGACATCACCGAGGAGGTGCGCACCCAGGAGGAGCTGGAGCGCGGGCGCGTCGCGCTGGAACGGCAGGCGGCGGAACTCGCCGAACTCGCCCGCGACCTCGACCGCGCCCGCCAGGAGGCCGAGGCGCTGCGCGCCAAGGCCGACACCCTGCGCGAGAAGGCCGAAGCCGCCAACGAGGCGAAGTCACGCTTCCTGGCGGTGATGAGCCATGAGCTGCGCACGCCGATGACCGGCATCATGGGCCTGATCGACTTGCTTCTGACCACGCCGCTGGCCGCCCGGCAGGCGGAGTGGGTGCGCACGCTGCGCAGTTCCGCCGGATCGCTGCTGCGCCTGCTCAACGACATCCTCGACTTCTCGAAGATCGAAGCGGGCGGGCTGCACCTGGAGGAGGTCGGCTTCAGCGTGCAGGACGTCATGGACGACGTGGTGCGCCTGTTCTCCGTCCAGGCCTCGGAGAAGGACATCCTGCTCAAGCGCACCATCCCCGCCGACATGCCGCCGGGCGTGGTGGGCGACCCGACGCGGCTGCGCCAGGTGCTCGCCAACCTCGTCGGCAACGCGCTGAAGTTCACCGAACGCGGGCGGGTGGAGATTCGGATATCCGCTCACCGCCGCGACGGCGCCAGCGAGCTGCTGCGCTTCGAGGTGCAGGACACCGGCATCGGCATGGACGCCGGCATGCAGGCCATGCTGTTCCGCCCCTTCGAACAGGGCGACACCTCGATCGCCCGGCGCTACGGCGGCACCGGGCTGGGGCTGGCGATCTGCCGCCGGCTGGTCGAGGCGATGGGCGGAGAGATCGGCCTGACCAGCGCGCCCGGCACCGGCACCACCGTGTGGTTCACGGTGCGTTTCGTCACGGCCGCCGGCCCGGTGCCGCAGGCCCCGTCGCCGCGCCCGCCCGTGCACGCGGCCGAGCCGCCGGTCCCCGGCCATCGCATCCTGCTGGCCGAGGACAACCCGGTCAGCCGCGACCTGATCGCCGCCATGCTGGAGCGGATGGGCCACGCGGTGGTCGCCGTGCCCGACGGCGAGGACGCCGTGGCGGCGCTGGCCGACGGCGCCTTCGACCTCGTGCTCATGGACATGCAGATGCCGGGGATGGACGGCATCGAGGCGACACGCCGCATCCGCGCCCTGCCGCCGCCGCGCTGTTCCGTGCCGGTGGTGGCGCTGACCGCCGACGCGGCCCCCGAGAACCGTCAGCACTACATGACCGCCGGCCTTACCGAGCTGCTGACCAAGCCGGTCGACTGGGAGCGGCTGAAGGCCGTCATCCCGCTGGTGGCGCTGGGCCAGAGCCACGCCCCGCCGCCCGCCGCGCCCGCGCCTGCTCCCGCCGGAGACGACGGCCTCGACCGACCGCGCCTGCTCGCCATCGCCGCCAGCCTGGGGGACGAGGATCTCGACGCCATGCTGGACAACGTGCGCGCCGAACTCGCCAGCCAGCTCGCCCACGCCCGTGCCGCCGCCGACCAGGGCGATGACGCCGGCGTGCGCCGCGCCGTTCACACCCTGCGCGGGCTGGCCGGCAACTTCGGCCTTCTGGCAGTGGAGCGCGGCGCCACCGACGCGGACGGCGGCCTCGACCGCCTCGACCGCGCGGTGGCCGACACGCTGCGCGTGCTGGAAGGCTGGCGGCGCTGATCCCTCTGCCCAGCGGGGAGAGGGTTTCACAGCCCACCGCATCCCTATATTTTCGGACAACGACAACCAGACGCCGCGCGCACCAACGCAGCGCGGCCAGGGAGACCACACCGATGATCCTCGAAGAGCATGGCGTCGCCCACCTGCTCGACCCCGCGGCGCTGCGCGACGGCGACATCGCCGTCCACTCGCCCATCGACGGTCGGCCGCTGGGGCGCGTCGCGTCCGACACGCCCGACGCGGTGGACGCCAAGATCGCCGCGGCGCACGCCGCGTTCCTGGAGTGGCGCTCGGTGCCCGCCCCGAAGCGCGGCGAGCTGGTCCGCCTGCTGGGCGAGGAACTGCGCGCCGAGAAGCAGGCGCTGGGCCGCCTCGTGACGCTGGAGTGCGGCAAGTCGCTGCAGGAAGGCTATGGCGAGGTGCAGGAGATGATCGACATCTGCGACTTCGCGGTCGGCCTGTCGCGCCAGCTCTACGGCCTGACCATCGCGTCGGAACGGCCGGGGCATTCGATGCGCGAGACGTGGCATCCGCTGGGCGTGTGCGGCGTCATCAGCGCCTTCAACTTCCCCGTGGCCGTGTGGTCGTGGAACTTCGCGCTCGCCATCGTCTGCGGCGATCCGGTGGTGTGGAAGCCGTCGGAGAAGACGCCGCTCACCGCGCTGGCCTGCCAGCGCATCTTCGAGCGCGCCTGCGCGCGCTTCGGTGCGGCGCCCGAGGGGCTGTCGCAGGTCATCGTCGGCGACCGCGTCATCGGCGAGCGCATGGTGGACGACCCGCGCGTGGCCCTGGTCAGCGCCACCGGGTCGACCCGCATGGGCCGCGCCGTCGGCCCGCGCGTCGCCGCGCGCTTCGGCCGCTCCATCCTGGAACTGGGCGGCAACAACGCGATGATCGTGGCGCCCTCGGCCGACCTCGACCTCGCCGTGCGCGCCGTCCTGTTCGCCGCCGTCGGCACCGCCGGGCAGCGCTGCACCACGCTGCGCCGCCTGATCGTGCACGAGAGCGTCCATGACGCGCTGGTCCCGCGCCTGAAGGACGCCTACGCCCAGGTCACCATCGGCAACCCGCTGGAGGCCGGCACCCTGCTCGGGCCCCTGATCGACCGCGATTCGTTCGACGGCATGCAGAGGGCGCTGGACGCCGCGCGCGCCGACGGCGGCACCGTGACGGGCGGCGAACGCGTGCTGGCCGATGCGTGGCCGGACGCCTTCTACGTCCGCCCGGCCATCGTCGAGATGCCGGAGCAGACGGACGTGGTGCGGCACGAGACCTTCGCGCCGATCCTCTACGTGCTGCGCTATGCGGGCGACCTGGACGCGGCCGTCGCCATCCAGAACGGCGTGCCGCAGGGCCTGTCGTCCTGCATCTTCACCACCGACCTGCGCGAGGCGGAGCGGTTCCTGGCCGCGTCAGGCTCCGACTGCGGCATCGCCAACGTCAACATAGGCCCGTCGGGCGCGGAGATCGGCGGCGCCTTCGGCGGCGAGAAGGAGACCGGCGGCGGGCGCGAGTCCGGCTCCGATTCCTGGAAGGCGTACATGCGCCGCCAGACGGCCACGGTGAACTACTCCAACGCCCTGCCGCTGGCCCAGGGCATCGTGTTCGGCGCTCAGGGAAGCTGACACGCAGGGGTTTTTGTGCGCTGCACAAAAACCGCTTGAATCGGCCATGCGGATGCGTATATTGGGGTCATGTTGCGTTGCAGCATGACCCGTCCGCCGCAAGGGGACATTTGGCCAACTGGGCCGCGCCGTCCGCCGTGACGGGGACGCCGGGGCCGCAGCAGGAAAGATCCGCGCCATGACCGATTTTCAGACCAAGACCTTCGCCCAGACCACCAAGCTGTTCGACGAGCTGACCGTCGCCACCAAGGCGAACATGGACGCCGCCGTGCAGTCGGGCACCATCGTCGCCAAGGGCGCCGAGGAAGCCACCAAGCGTCTGGCCGCCTTCGCCCAGGGCCTGTTCCAGGACCAGCTCGCCACCGGCAAGAGCCTGATGGGCATCAAGTCGTTCCAGGAGCTGTCGAACCTGCAGCTGGCGCTGGCCAAGCGCACCCTCGACAGCGCCATCGCCGAGGCCAACGGCCTGACCGAGCTGAGCGTCAAGGTCGCCACCGAGGCCGCCGCCCCGGTCGCCGCCCGCATGAACGCGGTCGCCAAGATGGCGGCGTAAAGCCTCCCATCGACACGAAGGCCCCGGTGCGCACGGCGCGCCGGGGCCTTTTTGCGTTCCGGGGACGGTTCCGACGCTGGGTTGAGCGCCAGCGCAACCCCAACGGCGCACGTTCACCCCGACGAAGCCTCGCTCCCGTTCAGCCCGTGCGTGGCCATGCGCTCGTACAGCGAGGCGCGGGAAATGCCCAGGAGCTGCGCCGCCTTGGTCTTCATGCCGCCGGCCTCCTTGAGCGCGGCGAGGATGGCGGCGCGCTCGACCTCCTTCACCACGTCGTCGAGCGGACGCACGCCACCCGCCACGGCCGCCGGCGCCTCCGCGCCCGGCGCCTTGGGCAGGACGCGGCGGATGATGTCGGCGGTCAGCACCGGCTCGTCCGTTACCGCCACCACGCGCTCCAGCATGTTGTACAGCTCGCGCACGTTGCCCGGCCAATCGTAGGAGGTCAGAGCCCGCACCGCCGGCTCGGTCAGCTCGCGCGGCGGCGTGCCGCGCTGGATGGCCATGTCCTCCAGAATGCTCGACGCGATGTCCTCGACGTCCTCCAGCCGCTCGCGCAGCGGCGGCAGGCGGATCGGCACGACGTTCAGGCGGTAGTAGAGGTCGGCGCGGAACTGGTTCTGCTTCACCAGGGCGCCCAGGTCGCGGCTGGTGGCGGCGACGATGCGCACGTCCACCCGGATCACCTTGTTCGAGCCCAGCGGCTCGATCTCGCGCTCTTGCAGCACGCGCAGCAGCTTGGCCTGCAGGGCCAGCGGCATGTCGCCGATCTCGTCCAGGAACAGCGTGCCGCCGTCGGCGATCTGGAACTTGCCCTCGCGGCCGCGGCGGTCGGCCCCGGTGTAGGCCCCGGCGGCGGCGCCGAACAGCTCCCCCTCCAGCAGCGTCTCGGGGATGGCGGCGGCGTTGATGGCGACGAAGGGCTTGTTGACGCGCGGGCTGGCCGCGTGGATGGCGTGCGCCAGCAGCTCCTTGCCCGTGCCCGTCTCGCCCAGCAGCAGAACGGTCGAGTCCATCTGCGCGGCGCGACGGGCCAGGCGCTTCACCTCCTTGATGGATTCGCCCGACCCGACGATCTGGGTGAAGGTGAACTTGGCGCGGCGCGCCTTCGACAGCTCCTGCCGGGTACGCGACAGCTCCTCGTGCAGGCGCTGGTACTTCGCGATCAGCGGCTTCAGTTCTTCGGCACTCTCGTACATGGCGAAGGCGATGGCGCCGATGACGGCGCCGGCCTCGTCGCGCATGGGCAGCCGCGTGACGACCAGCGAGCGTTCGCCGAACTGCATGATGTCGAGGAACATCGCCTTGCCGGTCTCGACGACGTGGCGCATCTGGCTGTTCGGGATGACCTCCTCGACCGGCTTGCCGCGCACGTCCCCCGCGATGCCGACCAGTTGCTTGTACTTCTCGTGCATCCAGACGATGCGCGCCTCGCGGTCCACGGCGACCGTGCCCACGCACTGGCTGGCCATCTGGTCGAACAGCGAGTGCACCATGCGCTGGCGCAGGGCTTCGTACTCGCCCTCGTCGATCATCGGTCGTCCCCTCCCACGGCGGCCCTCTGCCGGGGCCGTCCGCACGACGATATCGGAGCGCGCCAAGCCAAGTCCAGCCCGGCCGCAACCCGAAGGCGCGGCCGGATCCGGACCCCGCGGGATCAGACGCGCTGGCCGGCGTCCACCTTGATGACCTGCGCGGTCACATAGCGCGCGGCATCGGACAGCAGGAAGGTGACGGCGTCGGCGATGTCCTGCGGCATGGGCAGTTGCTTCATCACCGCCTCCTGCTTGTAGCCGTCGATGGCGGCTTCCGGCAGCTTCAGCGCCATCTCGGTCAGCACCAGGCCCGGCGCGATGGCGTTGCAGGTGATGCGCTTCTGGCCGTACTCGCGGGCCACGGTCTTGGTCAGGCCGATCAGGCCGGCCTTGGCGGCGGCGTAGTTGGCCTGGCCGAACATGCCGTGGATGCCGTTGATGGACGAGATGTTGACGATGCGCCCACCGCCCTCTTCCGCCATCCGCGGCGCGGTGGCGCGGATCATGTGGAAGGCGCCGGTCAGGTTGACGTTGATGACCGCCTGCCAGTCCTCGTCCGTCATCTTGCGGATGGTGGCGTCGCGGGTGATGCCGGCGTTGTTGACCAGCAGCGTGGCCGGGGCCGGCAGCGCCGCGACGGCGGCGTTCACGCTGGACGACGACGAGATGTCCACCTGCTGGAAGTCGTGCTTGAAGTTGTCGTCGGTGGGCACGGCCCAGTCGAAGACGTGCACCGTGGCACCCAGCTCGGCGAGCGTGTCGGCGATGCAGCGGCCGAGGCCGCGGCTGCCGCCGGTGACGATGGCGCGCTTGCCGGTGAAGTCCGTCCGGTCGCGAAAGCTCATGGGTGATGGTCTCCGTTTGTTGGCCGCCGGCCCG
>DASPIO010000191.1:0-8386 GCA_035629155.1 Azospirillum sp.
CACCACCAGCTCGGCGTTGCGGGTCAGCCGCCAGAAGGTGAACATGCCGGCGAACAGGATGGCGAAGGGAAAGATCTGCTGGCCGATGTTGGGCAGCTTCAGGAACGCCATCTCCAGCACCAGCCCGAAGGTGATGTTGGGCTTCGATCCCGCGCGCCGCAGCAGCTCGACCAGGTCGAGCAGCAGGATGATGGCCAGCAGGATCAGCAGCAGCAGGCAGAACCACGTGACGAACTGCCGGCCGATGTAGCGGGAAAAGGTGGCGGAGGAGTACATGACACCGGCCTCCGGAGAAGCCGCCCTGGCTGGCCCGGCGCCGCGGGATGCGTGACCGGACGTCGGCTATGTAACGCCTCTCGCCGCCCAGGGCAACCTGACAGCGGGTCGAGGGTGGTCCGGGCGCGGCTTGACAGGCCCGCCCCGAAGGTCTTTATGCGAAGGGACGTGCCGCGGCACCGCCCGCCCTGCCCGATCGGCGCAAGCCATATGACGCAAAGAATGAGGGGGAGATGAAGTTTTCCTTCGCCAAGCCGGCCCTTCCGAAGACCGGCACCGTCGCCGTGACCGTTCTCGCCGAGCGCACGCTCAGCCCGGCCGGGCAGGACCTCGACCAGAAGACCGGCGGCATGCTGACGCGCGCCATGAACGCCAGCCGCTTCACAGGCAAGAAGGACGAGACGCTGGCCGTGCTCGCCCCCGCCGGCGTCGAGGCCGGGCGCGTCCTGCTGGTGGGACTCGGCAAGGCCGAGGACGTGAGCGACCTCACCCTCCAGGGCGTCGGCGGCACCATCGTCGGCGCCCTCGACAAGTCGGGCGAGACCGAGGTGCACGTGCTGGCCGAGAAGCTGCCGGGCAGCGCGCTGACCGCCGCCGCCATCGCCGTCGAGATCGCCTACGGTGCGCGCCTGCGCGCCTACCGCTTCGACAAGTACAAGACGGCCGACAAGAAGGAGCCGAAGCCGGCCATCAAGAAGGTCTGCCTGCTGACCGACGAGGCGGACGCCGCCAAGCGCGCCTTCGCCGCGCGCGACGCGGTGGCCAACGGCGTCTTCCTGACCCGCGATCTGGTGTCGGAGCCGGCCAACCTCATCTATCCCGAAACGCTGGCCGAGCGCTGCAAGGAACTGGCGGAGCTGGGCGTCCAGGTCGACGTGCTGGATCTCAAGAAGCTGAAAAAGCTGGGCATGGGCGCGCTGCTGGGCGTGGCGCAGGGCAGCGCCAACGAGCCGCGCGTCGTCGTCATGCGCTGGAACGGCAATCCCGACGCCGAGGACAAGCGCCCCGTCGCGATCGTCGGCAAGGGCGTCACCTTCGACACCGGCGGCATCTCCATCAAGCCGGCCGCCGGCATGGAGGACATGAAGTGGGACATGGCCGGTTCCGGCGTTGTCATCGGCCTGATGCATGCGCTGGCCGCCCGCAAGGCCAAGGCCAACGTGGTCGGCGTGGTCGGGCTGGTCGAGAACATGCCGTCCGGCACCGCGCAGCGGCCGGGTGACATCGTCACCTCGCTGTCCGGCCAGACCATCGAGGTCATCAACACCGATGCCGAAGGGCGCCTCGTGCTGGCCGACTGCCTGTGGTACACGCAGGACGCCTTCAAGCCGCGCCTGATGATCGACCTCGCCACGCTGACCGGCGCCATCATCATCGCGCTGGGCCACGAGCACGCCGGCCTGTTCGCCAACGACGATGATCTGGCGGAGCGTCTGACCGCCGCCGGGCGCGGCGTGGGCGAGCCGCTGTGGCGCCTGCCGATGGGCGACGCCTACGACAAGGACATCAACTCCGACGCCGCCGATATGAAGAACACCGGCGCCGGCCGCGCCGCCGGCTCCATCGCCGGCGCGCAGTTCCTCAAGCGCTTCGTGAACGGCGTGCCGTGGGCGCACATCGACATCGCCGGCGTCGCCTGGACCAAGAAGGACAGCGCCACCGTGCCCAAGGGCGCCAGCGGTTTCGGCGTCCGCCTCCTCGACCGCTTCATCGCGGAGAACCACGAGGGCTAAGGTCGTTTTGAAACACGGATGCACCCAGATGAACACACGGACTCACACGGATGCGGATCGGGTCACGACGCTCAATTCCCGTGTACGTCCGCGCCGAAATCCGTGTGCATCCGTGTTCGATCTCGCTCGCCTCACAGAAGCGGGGCGTGAGGCATGACCGAGGCCCGGTTCTACCATCTCCAGCGCCGTACGCTGGAGCAGGCGCTGCCCAAGATCCTGGAGAAGGTGCTGGAGCGCGGATGGCGCGCCGTGGTGCTCGCCGGCTCGCGGGAGCGCGTCGATTCCCTCAACCAACACTTGTGGACTTACGACCCGGCCTCCTTCCTGCCACACGGCGCCAAGCGCGACGGATTCGCCGCCGACCAGCCGATCTGGCTGACCGACGAGGACGAGGCGCCGAACGGCGCCACCGTGCTGGTCACCGTCGATGGCGCGGAGAGCGCCCGCACGGCTGGGTTCGAACTGGTCTGCGACCTGTTCGACGGCAACGACCACTTCGCCGTGCAGGCGGCGCGCGAGCGGTGGAAGCGCTGCAAGGCGGCCGGCTTCGCGCTCACCTACTGGCAGGAGAACGAGCGCGGCGCCTGGGAGAAGAAGGCGTGACGGCCTGCCGTGCTGTTCGCAACCGCAGCATGAGAAAGCGGAACAATTTCGTTGCTTTTCCCCGCCCGTCCGGCAACCTTTCCAAAGGCGTGCGGCGCAGCGTCCGACCGCCTTCAGGATCTCACCGGCGGAGCCCATGACCGGCAGCGACATCGCGCGGAGCATCAGCGAGGACGTCAAGGATTCCGCCATCCTGATCGTCGACGACAACACCTCGAACGTCGACCTTCTGCGCGAGATCCTCAGCCATGATGGCTATCGAAACGTGCATGGCGAGACCGACCCGCGCAAGGTGCCGACCCTTTGCACGTCGACGCGCTACGACCTCCTGCTGCTCGACATCCGCATGCCGCATATGAGCGGGTTCGAGCTGATGGAGCGGATCAAGGTGATCTACGCCGGCGACCACGTGCCGGTGCTGGTGCTGACCGCGCAGACCGACCAGGAGACGCGCCGAAAATCGCTCGAACTGGGCGCCAACGATTTCCTGACCAAGCCCTTCATCGCCTGGGAACTGCTGCACCGCGTGCGCAACATGCTGGAGATCCGCACGCTTTATCGCCGCGTCGCCCGGCAGAACCGCGAGTTGGAAGCCCGCGTCGCCGTCCGCACGGCCGAACTGTCGGACGCGCTGGCCGCCGCCCGCCAGGCCGACCATGCCAAGCTCGATTTCCTGTCGGTGATGAGCCACGAGTTGCGAACGCCTCTCAACTCCATCATCGGGTTCGCCGAAGTGATGGGCTCCGAGTCCCTCGGCAAGCTGGGCCACCCCGACTATCTGGAATACGTGAAGCTGATCGAGGAGAGCGGCACCGTCCTGCTCACCATGGTCAACAAGATCCTCGACTACACGCGCGGCGCCACCGGCGCCATCGAGCTGCAGGAGTCCGACGTCCGCCTGCCCTACCTTCTGGAGACCTGCGCCAACCTCGTCGGGCCGCGGGCCCAGCCGAAGAACGTCACCCTGACGCTGGAGCCCTGCGCGCCGCTGACCCTGCGCGCCGACCACCGGCGCCTGCGCGAGATGGTGCTCAACCTCCTGGACAACGCCATCAAGTTCAACCGCCCCGGCGGCCACGTGACGTTGCGCGCCGAACGGCGGCCGGACGCCGTGGTGATCGCCGTTGCCGACGACGGGCCGGGCATCGCCGCCGACCTCGCCGAGCGGATCTTCAACCCCTTCACCCAGGCCGAGAAGGCCAGCATCCGTCAGCACGAGGGAATCGGGCTCGGCCTGCCGATCGTCCGCCGCTTTGCCGAGCTGCACGGCGGCCGCGTCGAGCTGTCCAGCGAGCCGGGCATGGGCACCACCGTCACCATCCTGCTGCCGTCGGCGCGCGTGCTGACGCCCACCGCCACACCGTCGCCCTGATCGCCGGCCATTTTGAGCGACCGCTCGCCACGTGGAGGCCGCATGAAGGCCCTCGCCCCCGACCCCGCGGTGCTGCACGGCATGGAGCTGTTCGCCGGCCTCGACGCCGCCGCGCTGGCCGAGGTCGTACGCCACGCCCACACCCGGCGCCTGCGCAAGGGCACCCGCGTCTTCGCCCAGAGCGACCCGGCCGACACCTGCCACGCCCTCATCGACGGGCGGGTGAAGATCGTGCAGCAAGGGCCGGACGGGCAGCAACTCGTCATCCGCTTCGTCGGCCCGGGCGAGACCTTCGGCACCGCCGCCGTGGTCGTCGGCACCGGCTATCCGGGCGACGCGGTGGCCGTGGCCGATTGCGTCGAGATCATCTGGTCGAAGGACGTCATGGCGGCGTTGATGGAGCGGCATCCGCCCATCGCCATGAACGCGCTGCGTATCGTCGGCCGCCGCCTGCGCGAGGTGCAGACGCGCCTGCGCGAGGTGTCGACCGAGCGGGTCGAGCGCCGCGTCGCCCACGCGCTCCTCCGCCTCGTGCGGCAGGCCGGCCGGCGGGTGGAGGGCGGCGGGGTGGAAATCGCCTTTCCGCTGTCGCGCCAGGACCTGGCCGAGATGACCGGCACCACGCTGCACACCGTCAGCCGGATCGTCAGCGCCTGGGACGGCGAAGGCATCGTCGAGAGCGGCCGCCAGCACCTCGTCATCCGCAAGCCGCACCGGCTGGTCGCCCTGGCCGAGGATCTGCCGTCCCCGGACGCCCCCACGGACGAGGGGGAAAATCCGCCACCGCCTTTGCGCAAGCGCAAGGACCGCGCGCCGCGGTCCGGTTAACGTGGCGCGCATGGACATGCCGACGCCCCGCGCCCTACCCGCCGCTGACGACATGATCGCCGCCGTGCTGGAGCGCTGGCCGGCGACGGTGGCGGTGTTTCTGCACCGCCGCATGGCCTGCGCCGGCTGCACCATGGCACCGTTCATGACGGTGGACGAGGCCGCCGATTCCTATGGCATTCCCCTCGCCGACCTCCTCGTCGAGCTGCGCGCCGCCGCCCAGGGCAACGCCCCGCAGGGCCCCTTCGAGCCGCCGCTGCCGCACGGGTGAGGACGGACGCGGACAAGACCGCTCTACCGCGGAAGGCCGACGCGCAGAAGCAGGAAGACGAACGCGATGATGCCGACCACACCGGTCAGCAGTTGCCACGTCGTCGGAAGCTGGGACACGCGCCCGTCGAGGCGCGCGAGATCACCGCGAACGCTGCCCAAGTCCCCGCACACGTTCGTCCTGTCGCTACCCAGTTCTCTCGCCTCCTTACGGATCCCGGTGAAATCCATACACATGCCGGCGACCAGGGCTTCCATCCCCCAGAGTGTGGCCTTGATATCGCCGTCCTCCTCCGATCGGGCAGGGCACGATGCGATACACGTGACGATGGCATGAACGCGCGTGTTTGTTCGCGTCCATAAAAAAGGGCAGAGGCCTGCCCGGCCCCTGCCCCCTGGCGTCGCCCTCGCACAGCTTACTTCTGCGCGACCTTCACCTTCAGCTCGTTCACCACCTCCATCACCGACATCATGCCTTTGTCCTCATGGCCCAGGATGTGGCAGTGGTAGACGTAGGTGCCGATCTGCTCGACCGCGTTGAAGTTGATCACCACGAACGCGCGGCCGTAGGTCTTCTCGTCCTCGCTGGCCGGCGGCAGCGGCAGCGTGTCGTGCCACACGTCCACCCCGCCGCCGTCTTCCGGCAGGTAGAGGCCGTTCATCGTGCCCTGCGGGTCGACGATCGGGCCGCTCTTGACGCCGATCGCCTTCAGCTCGTCGGCGCGTGCCAGACGGAACTTGACCTGGTGCATGTGGAAGTTGTGCGGGAAGTTGGTGGTGTTCACCAGTTCCCACACCTCCGAGGCGCCGAAGGGCGAGCAGACGTGCTGGATCGACGGGTCGAAGGCCGTGATCGGCATCTGCGCCTTCACCACCTTGTCGCCCTTCATGATGCTGGCGCCGAGGCCGAAGTTGTTCTTGTTGGCCACGTCGAAGCCGAACTGGATCTGGCGGCGCTCACCCTTCCCCAGACCAATGCCATACTTCGGCCGCTCGAAGCACGGGCCGACACCCTGCGTGCTGGCGTTGGCGGTGCTCGAGCCACCCATCGCCGGCGCGGCCTTCTCGGCCGTGGTGGAGTGCGTGGCGTGCGAGCCGTGCGAGCCGTGCCCGTCGGCCTTGCTGGTGCGCGCCGCCGCCGAGGCGACCGGCGTCGCCTGCGAGGAGGCCATGACCCACGGCTTCTGCACCGACAGCTTCGGCCCCGGCGCCTGCGCCACGGCCGGCTTCTCGATGCTCACCGCGGCCAACCCCACGGCCGGACCGGTCAGGTTGGCAACGGCCTTGGTGACCAGCACCAGATCATCGGACGTGTACTTGGACGAGCCGTCGTTGCGCACCAGGATCTCGGTGCGCGCGGCCGGCATCACCATCAGCTCGGTCAGCTTCAGCGCCTGCACGCGGTGGCCCGTGCCGTTCGGCTTGCCGGCGGTGACGCCGTCGACGGTCAGCACCTCCATCTCCTGCGCATTGCCGTTCTTGTCGAGCAGTTGGAGCACGTAGGTCTGGTTGGAACTCATGTTGGCGAAGCGCCAGAGCTTGTTGCGCCCCGCCGGAACGTTCAGGTTCGGGTAACGCTGGCCGTTGATGGTGAACAGCCAGAACTGCTTCGCACCGGTGCCCGTGTCGGCCGGCGCGCAGTAGCCGCCCGGCGAATAGGTCTGGCCCGTGGGCGTCACGCACGTCGGCTTGCCGACGATGGTGGCCGTCTCGCCGTTGGCGTCCTCCGGCATCACCGTCGACTGCAGCGGCATGTCGCGCAGGATCATGTATTCGACGTCGGTGGCATCGCGCAGAGCCTTGGTGGCGACCGGGTCGGGCAAACCGCCGGGACCTTCGACGACGATCTGGTCCTTCGGCGCGCCGATGGAGATCAGGCCGGCCATGCCGCTGCCCACCTGCGCCGAGGTGACGCCGTGGATGTGCGGGTGGTACCAGTTGAGGCCCGTCGGGTAGGCGACGTTCTCCTTGCTGTTCGGATCGAACACCGCCTTGGGGATGACCTTCGGGATGTTGATGCGGTACGTGGCGCTCTGCGCCGGGTCCATGCCCGGGGCGAGGTCGACGAAGATGTTGTCGCCCAGCCCGGCCGGCGAGCCGAGTGGCCGCGGCGCCACGATCAGCCCGTGCGTGTGCAGGTTGGTGTGGTTGGTGGCGGCCGACGGCGGATTCGCGACCGCCGGCAGGAGGTTGTTGAGCTGGAAGTAGATGGTATTGCCGGCGTCGACCTCCATCACCGGGGGGTGATAGACGCCGTTGTAGGTGGTGGTGTTCACCGAATAGCCGCCGGTCAGCCCGGCGCCCTCCCGGCGGCCGCCGATGTTGGTCATCGTCGCCTGCTTGGCGTCGACAGTCAGCGCGATGCTGCCCGGCTCATGCTCGACGCGCTTGCACTTGTCTGAGCCCAGCGGAAGGGCGGCGTCGCGGCCCGAGCAGATGGGCGGCGCCACCAGCGGACCCGTCCCTGCGGCCCGATCGCCGGCCAGCGTCGGCCCGGCCGCCAGCAAGCCGATCAGCCCGACCGATCCCCACAGCACTGACTTCCAGCGCTCCCCCATGAACGTCCTCCATACGTCTGTATATTCGACAGGCTGTCGCCTGCCCATACAGGGTCATGAAGCAACAATGCTCGCGCTAGTGGAATATTTCTGCGAATTGCGACACGTTCCGACGGCCGCCGCACCGTGTCAGCGGGCTGCGCGCGTGGCGGTCTGTTGCTGGTGGGCGACCCGCAGGACGGCGCTGTCGGGCCGCTCGCGCGCTTCCCGTTCCAGGTGGTGCGCGGCGGCGAGGATGCCGGAGCGGGCGAGGCCCGGCTGCATGCGCGCGGCGATCTCTTTGAACCGCTGAACCTGTTGCAGCCGGGGATCAAGGAAAGAGGTGTCGAACATGGCGCTTCCTTTCCTGTGGCTTGCACCACTGAAGCACCGCAAGATTTCAGGCGTGTGTCGGCATTTTAAAACGAATCCGCGAAGCTTGTTTCAAAATGCCGCACTGCCCTCTCTTCCCTTACTCCCACTCGATGGTGCCGGGCGGCTTCGACGTGATGTCGTAGGTGACGCGGTTGATTCCCCGCACCTCGTTGACGATGCGGTTGGAGACGCGGGCCAGGAACTCGTGCGGGAACGGAAACCAGTCGGCCGTCATGCCGTCGGTCGATGTCACGGCGCGCAGCGCGCAGGCGTGGTCGTAGGTGCGGCCATCGCCCATCACGCCCACCGTGCGCACCGGCAGCAGCACCACGAACGCCTGCCAGATGGCGTCGTACAGGCCGGCGTTGCGGATCTCCTCCAGGTAGATGGTG
>DASPIO010000192.1:0-34934 GCA_035629155.1 Azospirillum sp.
GACGCGGCCGAACTCCCGTTCGGTGTCGGTGTCCCAGGGCAAGGGCGTGACGCTGGCCGCCGCCAAGGCGTCGGGCGTCATGGAATCCATCGAATCCTACCACGCCGAACGCATCACCCTGCCGGTCAAGTACGCCAGCTATGAAGAGTTGCGCTGGTCGCACCGCGTGGTGAACGTCGAGCGCCTGCCGCGCCTGTCCACCAGCCGCTTCACCCCGCACACGCCGCTGATGTGGATCGAGGGGCGCGAGCTGATGAGCGGCGAGGCCGCCTGGGTGCCCTTCGAGATGGTGCACCTGAACTTCACGCTGCCGCTGCCGCCCGGCCACGGCTGTTTCGCCGCCGGTTCCAACGGGCTGGCGTCGGGCAACCACCGGCTGGAGGCCATCGGCCACGCCATCACCGAACTGGTCGAACGCGACGCCATCACGCTCTGGCACCTGCTGGACGAGGAGGCGCAGGAGGCCACCCGCCTCGATCTCGCCACCGTCGCTGACCCCGTGTGCCGCGCCATGCTGGACCTCTACGACAAGGCCGGCGTCGACGTCGGCGTGTGGGAACTGACCAGCGATGTGGGCCTTCCCGTGTTCCTGTGCCGCATCGTCCCGCGCGAGGACGCGCCGCAGCACAGCCTGCGGCCGGCCATGGGCTCCGGCTGCCACGTGGCGCGGGAGGTGGCGCTGAGCCGCGCGCTGACCGAGGCGGCGCAGAGCCGGCTGACCTTCATCTCCGGCGCGCGCGACGACATGTCCCGCAGCGAGTACCGGAAGCACCAGGATCCGGCGCTGCACGCCCGCTGGAAGGCATGCATCCAGGCGGGCAAGGGTGGCCGCGACTTCGCGCTGTGCCCGACCGCGTCCGGCCGCACGCTGGCCGACGATCTCGACACCCAGTTGGCGCGCCTGCGCGCGGTGGGAATCGACGAGGTCGTCGCCGTCGACCTGACCAAGCCGGAATTCGGCATCCCCGTCGTGCGAGTCGTCGTCCCCGGCCTGGAGGGGCTGGACGACTCGCCCGACTACCTGCTTGGCGCCCGTGCGCGCGCCCTGGTGGAGACCAAGCCATGAGCGTCTACGTCTTTCTCGGCCCCACCCTGCCGCACGAAGACGCGGCGAGGGAGTTGAACGCCACCTACCTGCCCCCCGTGGCGCAGGGCGACGTCGCCCGGATCTGCCTGGAAAAGCCCAAGGCCATCGCCATCATCGACGGCTATTTCGAGAGCGTCCCGGCCGTCTGGCACAAGGAGATCCTCTTCGCGCTCCAGCAGGGTGTCGCCGTGTTCGGCGCCTCCAGCATGGGCGCCTTGCGCGCCGCCGAGTTGCACCCCTTCGGCATGGTCGGCGTCGGCGCCGTCTTCGAGGCGTACCGCGACGGCCGGCTGGAGGACGACGACGAGGTGGCGGTGACGCACGGCCCGGCCGAGCTGGGCTATCTGTCGCTGTCCGAGGCCATGGTCAACATCCGCCGCACGCTGGCCGACGCGGTGGCCGACGGCATCGTGTCGATCCGCACCGGCCGCGTGCTGGAGGAGACTGCCAAGGCCCTGCCCTACCGCGAGCGCGGCTATGGCCGCGTGCTGCGCCTGGGCGCTGAAAGCGGCCTGCCGGAAGGCGAACTGGCGCGCCTGCGCGCGTGGCTCCCGACCGGCCGGGTCGACCAGAAGCGCGAGGACGCCCACCTCATGCTGCGCACGCTGCGCCGCTGGCTGGGTACGGACGCGGGGGCGCCGGACGTCCGTTTCCATTTCGAGCACACCACCTTGTGGGAGCGCGCCGCGCGGGAGGTCATTCACCTCGGCTGACGGCGTCCGACACCCCTCAGAGACATGCGCCGCCATCGCAATTCCGCATGACGGAAGAACAACACTCATATCCCTGTATGCGCTATGCTCGTGCCGCGCCTCGTGACGTCCACGGAGCGCCGGCATAGATGACGGCGGATGAGGATATGGCGACGGGCGGAGTCGTGGACGTTGCCGCGGTGCTGCGGCGCAACCGTCTTCTGGGCGCGCTCGACCAGCCCGAGATGGACGAACTGCTCGGACTCGGCCGGCTGGTGCGCTACCCGGCCGACACGACGGTGTTCGCCAAGGGTGACCCCGGCGACAGCGTCTTCGCCATTCTCAAAGGCCAGATCGGCATCCACACGTCGTCGATCGACGGCAAGATGATGATGCTCAACATCCTCGACGCCGGCGACGTGCTGGGCGAGATCGCGCTGATCGACGGGCGCGAGCGCACGGCCGGCGCCACGGCGCTGCGCCCATCGGACCTGTTCCGCATCGACCGCGCCGACTTCATCCCGTTCCTGGAACGCCACCCGCGTCTCGCCATCCATATGATGGGCGTGCTGTGCGAACGCCTGCGCTGGGTCAGCGAGAGCATCGAGGACGCGGTCTTCCTCGACGTGCCGCGCCGGCTGGCCAAACGGCTTCTGCAGCTCGCGCGCGATTACGGGCAGCCGGCATCGGGCGGCCTGCGCATCGGCCAGGCGATCTCGCAGGAAGGGCTGGCGCACATGCTCGGCGTCACGCGGGAGATCGTCAACCGCAGCCTGAAGGCGCTCAAGAAGTCGAACGCCATTGCCTATTCCAAGGGATTCATCGTCGTGACCGACCTGCGCCTGCTGCGCGACATGGCCGGCGAGACCGAGGATGGCGGGCATACATCGCCACGCACGGCCGGGCACACGGGGGAGTGAAACTTTTATCACCTCTTTCCCGTGCAAACAGGCTATACTGCCGCCATGAGCAACCCCTCCGCATGCAATCAGGGGGTATCTGCAGCATGGGAAGCAATGGCGTACCGAAGAAAAGCGGCGCCAATCCGCCGGGGGTGGGCCCTTTGACGAGCCGAACCGTTTCCATAGAGGGCCGGCCCACGCAGGTGCGCCTCGAACCCTCCTATTGGGAGGCGCTGGACGACATCTGCCGGCGCGAGGATCTCGCGATCGACGAATTGTTCACGGATCTCCAGTTCCGGCTCGATCAGCAGACGCGTCGCGTCACCCGCCCGAACAGCACCGTGTCGATCGCCAACGCCGCGCGCGTCTTCATCGTCGGCTATTACCGACAGGCGGCGACCGAGACAGGGCATAACCGGGCCGGTCACGGCCGGGGTGATCCGCTGAACAGCACACCTTTCGCCGGCACGGCATCCGGCAAGAAGGGTTCCGACGCGCGCTGATACCGGCGGCGCTTGATCACTTCCATCGAGCGCCGCCGGCAAAGCCCGACAGATCAATGCGATAGCATTGATTGAGAGGATCATGCGGGCGATGGCTTCGGGCGCCGTCCGCATGCGTGGCGGCCACGGGGAGGTCCCGGCGCCTGCCGACGAAGCCAGGATGCCTATGCCTTTTGGCGCGATTTCGCCGAAAGCCCTAGTCCATCCGAATGTGCTTTGGTAAAAAGTGCGCAGACGCGCCAAATATCCGAAGCCGGCAGGCGGCCATGGTTCAATTCTCCACAGCAGACGCCACCGAGTCGCGCCGGGCTCCGATCGCCTGGGCGCGCGAAGTCGCGTTGCTGTGCGGCACCATGGCAATGCTGTTCTTTGGTATGCGTTATAATTATCTTCTGTTCCACACGATCGCGGAGCTGTTCAGCATCGTGGTCGCCACGGCGACCTTCATGATCGCGTGGAACACCCGCCACACCAACCAGTCGCCCTTCCTGGCCTTCATCGGGCTGTCGTTCCCCGCCGTGGCGGCGATCGACCTGCTTCACACCATCGCCTTTCCGGGCATGAACGTGTTCCCGGTGACCGGTGCCAACCTCGCCACGCAATTGTGGCTGGCCGCGCGCTACGTGCAGGCGGGCAATTTCCTGGTGGCGCCGCTGCTGCTGCCCAACGGACGGGTGTCGACGGCCGTGGTTCTGGGCCTCCAGGCGGTGCTGTTCTCGACAAGCGTGTTGATGACGGTCACCTTCGACGTCATGCCCGCGGCCTACATCAACGGCTATGGGCTGACGGCGTTCAAGATCGCCAGTGAGTACGCGGTGAGCGGCGTGGTGGCCCTGGGTTGCCTGGCGCTGATCGCACGCCGCCGCCACCTGGACCCCAGCGTGTTCACCCTTTCGCTCGGTGGCATCGCGCTGGTGATCCCGCAGGAGATGGCTTTCACGCTCTATCACGACCCGCACGGGCTGATGAACGCGCTGGGCCACTTCTGCAAGATCCTGTCGTACTACCTGCTCTACAAGGCGGTCGTCGTCACCGCGCTGAAACATCCCTACGACCTGCTGTTCTACCGTCTGTGCCGCAGCGAACAGGCGCTGCGCGACCATCTGGGCGGGCTGGAGGCCATCGTCGAGACGCGCACCGCCGAGTTGCGCGAGAGCGAGGCGCGCTGGCGGGCCCTGCTGGAATGCTCCAACGACTGGTTCTGGGAGGCCGACGCGACCGGGCGC
Organism: Azospirillum sp.; assembly: GCA_035629155.1. GTDB lineage: Bacteria > Pseudomonadota > Alphaproteobacteria > Azospirillales > Azospirillaceae > Azospirillum. The sequence continues at coordinate 4,411 of DASPIO010000192.1, forward strand.
TTCGTCGAGCTGTCGCCGAACGCGGAGGAATCGACCGGCCGCCCAGCGGCGGAGCTGCTGGGCAAGAGCTACGCCGACCTGCTCGACGCCGGCCGCGCCCCGGAGGACTTCGCCGAGCTGACGGAGGAATTGCGCAATCGCCGGCCGTTCCGCCGCTTGATCATCCCCCTCGCCACGCCGACGGTGGCCGGGCGGTGGATCTCGGTCAGCGGCGTGCCGCGTTTCGCGCCGGACGGGCGCTTCATCGGCTACCGCGGCACGGCGAGCGACATCACCGATCGCCGACGGGCCGGCGAGGCGGTGCGCCAGAAGCGGACCATGGCGGCGCTGGGCAGCCTCGTGGGCGGTTTGGCGCACGAGATCAACAACCTGCTCCAGCCGGTCATCAGCCTCTCGGAACTGGCGCTGCCTCGCGCCGGCAATGATGCCAAGCTGCACACCTACCTGACGGCGATACACGACAGCGGGCTGAAGGCGCGCACCATCCTGCGCGACGTGCTGGCCTTCGCCCGCTCGGAGGTTGCCGACTCGCCACCCGGCGACATCGGCGAGTCGGTCCGCTCGGCGGTGCAGCTCATCCTTCCCTCCCTGCCCGCCGGGATCATGGTGCAGACGCGCATCGCCGACGGCCTGCCGCCGGTGACCATCACCGCCACGGAGCTGTCGCAGGTTCTGCTGAACCTCATCCAGAACGCCCGCGACGCCATGCCCGGCGGGGGCGTGTTGTCGCTGAGCGCCGAAACGGTGTCCCTGCGCGACCCGGAAGCGGCGCGCCTGGAGATCCCCGAGGGTGTGTACGTGCACCTCTCCGTCACCGATACTGGTGCGGGCATGGACGAGGCGACGCGGCACCGCGTGTTCGAGCCGTTCTTCACCACCAAGCCGGTTGGCCTCGGTACGGGGCTTGGGCTTTCGGTTGTCTATGGTATTGTCCGCAATGGTGGTGGCGTGATTTCAGTCGACAGCGCGCTCGGCCGGGGCACGACCGTCGACATCGATCTGCCCGCGGCGACGGAACGATCGGAAGAAAACGATGAGGAAATCGTCCATGGCGAAGGTGTTGGTGGTTGAGGACTCTCCGGCGGTGCGGCTGGCGATGGTCGACGTGCTGGAGGGCCTCGGGCACACGGTGGTCGAGACGGAAAATGGCCGCATCGCCATCGACCGGCTCTGCGACGGCCCCTTCGACCTGGTGCTGACCGACGTGCTGATGCCGGAAGTCGACGGCATCGAGGTGATCAAGGCGGTGCGCCGCGTGCACCCCGACACCAAGATCCTGGCGGTATCCGGGGGCGCGCCCAACCTGCCGGCCGGCTATGCGCTCAAGATGACCGAGATGTTCAGCGCCGACGCCGTGCTCTACAAGCCGTTCCTCAACGACGAGCTGCGCAAGACCGTCGCCCGGCTGCTGGACGGCGCCGACGCGGGCTGAGCGCCCGCCCTCTCCATTTCCTCCTGCCCGTCTGCGCGCATGCGTCGCAGGCCCCTCCGTCAACGTCCGCCCCGTGCGCATTGACAGATCGCAATCCGCGCGGTACAAGTTACGTGTCTAAACGGTATAGACGCCTGTTCCGCGTGGCCCCAGAAGCGGCCATACCGCGCAGAGACACCTCGTTCGCCGACGCCAGGGGGGAGGAGACCGCCATGCCGACCGCGCAGCCCTACGCCACCCGCGACGACGATCCGCCGGCCGACGGCGTCGAAAGCCTGACCGGCGTGCTGGCGCACGTCTGCCGCGAGGTGCGGGATCCTCTCAACGTCATCCTCGGCTTCGCCCAGATCATCGCCGACGGGCGGGCGCTGGCACCGCCCACGCTGCGCGATTACGCCACCTTGTGCGATGCGGCGGGCGGCCAACTGCTGCGCCTCCTCGACAACACCGCCTTGTGGCTGCACGCCCGGCAAGGCGATGCGCCGCCGGCGCTCATGCCGATCGAATTGGGCGGCCTCCTGGAAGATGTGTTGGAGCGCTTCGGGTCGCGAGCGGCGGCCAAGGGCGTGCGCCTTGTCAACGCGGTGAGCCGCATGCCGGTGCTGGGCGAGCCCGCAGCCCTTTGCCACCTGCTCGGCCAGTTGCTGGACAACGCGCTGCGCTACTGCAGGCCCGGCGGCACGGTCACCGTGACGGCGCTGCGGCGCGACACGGCAGTCGATATCCGCATCGCCGACACCGGCGTCGGCATGCCGGCCGGCCAGCTTGCGGCACTGCTCCGCGCGACGCCACCCGTTCCGTTACCCGACACCGACGGCAACGCCGGCTGCGGCCTCGGCCTCCTGCTCTGCAAGCTGCTGGCGGAGCGCATGGGCGGGGTGATCCGCCTGGACAGCCGACCGGGGCACGGCACGACGGCGACCGTGTCGCTGGGCGCGGGAACGACGCGGCGGGTGGCTCCCGCACCCGCACCACACCTGATCAATTGACGGCAGGACCATCTCAATTAAAAGAACGACACATCGCCTTCAATGCGGAAACAGTCGAGCATATTGTTAGTCGACAAATAGTAAATACAAATTATTTCCGGAAGCACCACATGGTGGAATCACTGCATTGGCACCAAACTCATACGCCAATGCCCATCACTATTCCACCAACAGTCGTTCAGCCGAGAAAATGTATATTGACGAATCAACATTGTCTGGCGTCAAATTGTGATGCAGAAATCTGGGAGGACGGTTACATGCGTGCATCGGAAGAGCGGGAAGAGCTCCTCGACTTCCTCGGCATCGACGCGGAAACCCGACAGCTCCTCCCCGATCTGTCGGCCGTCGTCGATGACTGCATCGACACGGCGCTGGACGAGTTTTACGCGCGCGTCGCACGTTTCCCGGGAGTCAACGCGCTGTTCCGCGACCCCTCGCGTCAGCGGCACGCCCAGGAAATGCAGAAGGCGCACTGGCGGCGGCTGTTCGCCGGCCAGTTGGACGAGGACTACGCGCGCTCCGTCCACCGCATCGGCGACGCCCACGCGCGTATCGGGCTGGCGCCGCACTGGTACATGTCGGCCTACGGGCTGACCCTGGCCCGGCTGCTGGCCGCCATCGAGAAGCATTGCCGGCGCCGCATTCCCAGCGCCGCCGCGTGCGAGCGCATGACGGCGATGATGAGCGCGGCGGTGCGGCTGTCCGTCCTGGACATGAACCTGTCCGTGGACGCCTACCTCCAGCGCATGGAGGAACGCCACGCCGAGGAACTCGGGCGGATGCTGGGCGACTTCGAATCCTCCATCGGCGTGCTGGCGGAGAACATCTCGCGCGCATCGGAGGAGATGCACCGTTCGGCCGAGCAGCTCTCCTCCATTTCCGACGCCACCAACCAGCGCTCACGCCTCGTCGCCACCGCCGCGGGCCAAGCCACCGGCAACGTCGAGGCGGTGGCCTCGGCCGCGGAGGAACTGTCCGCCTCCATCGCCGAGGTGAACCAGCAGATCCAGACCTCCTCGCAGATGGCGCAGGGGGCGGCCACCCAGGCCGACCACGCCAACGGCACGGTCGAGGGGCTGGTGTCGGCCGCCAACCGCATCGGCGAGGTGGTCAAACTGATCTCCGGAATCGCCAGCCAGACCAACCTTCTGGCGCTCAACGCCACCATCGAGGCGGCGCGCGCCGGCGAGGCGGGCAAGGGCTTCGCGGTGGTCGCCGGGGAGGTGAAGATCCTGGCCAACCAGACGGCCAAGGCCACCGACGAGATCAGCGCCCAGGTCGGCGCGATCCAGGCGGTGACCGGCCAGGCGGCGCGCGCCATCCGCGAGGTGGCGGACGCGGTGCTCTCGATCAACGAGGTGCTGGCCGCCGTCGCCGCGGCGGCCGAACAGCAAGGTGCGGCCACCAGCGAGATCGCCCGCAACGTGCATCAGGCCGCGTCCGGTACCGCCGATGTGACCGCCAACATCGGCGCCGTGTCGCAGGCGGCCGGCGAGACCGGCGGCATGGCGGAAAGCGTCCTGGCCGCCTCGCGCGACCTCGCCGGCCAGTCCGACCAACTCCGCCGCCACGTCGACGGCTTCATCACCCGCTTGAAGCGGGGATAAAGGGCCGGCGCGCGCTCATCTGGTCTTGTGCAGCGCGGATCCAAAGCACAAAGATCAGAAGGTCTTGATCTTTTTATTCCGCTCGCTTCCGCCGGCCTACGCCGCCTGGCGCTTGATCAGCAGGCCGCGCAGGACGCGGGAGAGAACGTCGGCGAGATGGTACTGCTCGTCCTGCGGCAGGTTGCCGATCACCGCCGCGAATTCCTTCAGCGGGTCGTGCTCCAGCAGGTCGAGCGCGGTCGGCGTCGGGTGCAGTTGCACCACGCGGCGGTCTTCCGGCACCGGGACGCGTGTCAGGAAGCCCTTGCCGACCAGCACCTCCACCGTCTGCGACGCGGCCCCTCGCGTCGTGGCGTGGAAGTCGGCGAAAGCGGACACCGTGCGCTGGCTGGGATTGGCGCTCGCGAAGTATCGCAGCGCCGTCCATTGCGAGGGCTTCAGCCCGCGCGAATAGCCCAGGCTGTCGGCGATGTGCCCAATGTGCATCATCACTTCGGCGATCGCCTGGGGGGATGCGAGAGAGGAATGCGTGTTGGACATGGCGTCGCCCTCTGAGCCCTTCCAAGCGTACCGCACGCCTTTTCGGGCCAAGCCCGACACGGTCATCGCGGTTCGGCACCTGGAGTCGAAACCGTATAGTGCCTATATGACTAGGAGACTAACATCGGCGCGGCTTCTTGTCCAGCGATTAACCCAGCGCACGCACGCTTTCTTTACAGAGCATTAATTATATTATCCCACACGCCACCATCCGGAAATGGCGTATGCATCCGGCACGATTTTCGCCGATCGCGTTCATCCGGCCACCACGAATCGGCTGGCGGGATCGACGGGTTTGCCTATATAGACGCGCCATGACCAGCAAGACCGCCCCCCTCTCCGAAAAAACCGCCTCCCCCAAGGGCACGCCCAAGGTCGGGATCGTCAGCCTCGGCTGCCCCAAGGCGCTCGTCGATTCCGAGCGCATCCTCACGCGCCTGCGCGCCGAGGGCTATGAGATCTCGCCGAGTTACGAGGGGGCGGACGCGGTCATCGTCAACACCTGCGGCTTTCTTGACAGCGCAAAGCAGGAATCGCTGGACGCCATCGGCGAGGCGATCAAGGAGAACGGCCGGGTCATCGTCACCGGTTGCATGGGCGGCGATGCGCAGTCGATCCGCGCGGCACACCCCGGCGTGCTCGCCGTCACCGGCCCGCACCAGTACGAGGCGGTGGTCGAGGCGGTGCACGAGGCGGTGCCGCCGCAGCACGACCCTTTCATCGACCTGGTCCCGCCGCAGGGCATCCGGCTGACGCCGCGCCACTACGCCTACCTGAAGATTTCCGAGGGCTGCAACAACCGCTGCACCTTCTGCATCATCCCCGGCCTGCGCGGCGACCTGGCCAGCCGCCCGGTGGACAAGGTCCTGCGCGAGGCGGAGAAGCTGGCCACCGCCGGCGTGAAGGAGTTGCTGGTCATCTCGCAGGACACCAGCGCCTACGGCGTCGATCTGAAGTACGCCGAGCGCCCGTGGTACGACCGCACGGTGAAGACGCGCTTCGCCGACCTGTGCCGGGAACTGGCGAACTTCGACCTGTGGGTGCGATTGCACTACGTCTACCCCTACCCGCACGTGGCCGAGGTGCTGCCGCTGATGGCGGAGGGGCGCATCCTCCCCTACCTCGACGTCCCCTTCCAGCACGCCAGCCCGAAGGTGCTGAAGGCGATGCGCCGCCCCGCCGCGCAGGAGAAGACGCTGGAGCAGGTGCGCTCCTGGCGGCGGGACTGTCCGGACCTCGCCATCCGCTCCTCCTTCATCGTCGGCTTCCCCGGCGAGACGGAGGAGGATTTCGCCTTCCTCCTGCAGTGGCTGGAGGAGGCGCAGCTCGACCGCGTCGGCTGCTTCAAGTACGAGCCGGTCGCCGGCGCCGCCGCCAACGAACTGCCGGGCGCCGTGCCCGAAGAGGTCAAGCAGGAGCGCTACGACCGCCTGATGCAGGCGCAGCAGCGCATCAGCGCCGAGCGGCTGAAGCGGAAGATCGGCTGGACGCTGGCCGTGCTGATCGACGAGGTCGACGAGGAAGGCGCCATCGGCCGCTCCTACGCCGACGCGCCGGAGATCGATGGCAACGTCTTCCTGAACGGCGAGACCGGCGTGAAGCCCGGCGACATCGTCGACGTTACCATCGAGCACGCGGACGAATACGACCTGTGGGGCTCGATCGAGAAGGTCGAGGACTAGGCATGACGCCGGAGGACGCCGGGCTGATGGACGTCCTCCAGGGGGGCTGCTGCTTCTACTGCGGCGGCCCCGTCGGGGCGAAGGCCACCTTCGACCACCTGATCCCGCAGGCCTACGGCGGCACCGACGACCCCGGCAACATCGTGCTGGCGCACCGCCGCTGCAACCAGTTGAAGGGCGACCGCCTGCCCACGACCGAGGAACTGGACCGCCTTATCGCCCAGCGACGGCACAGCCGCCTGGGCGTATGGCCGCCGCTGCTCGCGCTGCGCGCCGCCCAGCCGGGCGACGAATGGATCGCCGTCGCCCGTGCAGTATCGGACCTGACAACAATTGGCCGCTGAACACAGGCCGCAGAGAATTCGGACGCTAACGAAGTAACGTTAGCGCGGCTGTCTTTCCCCTTCGAAGCCTATGCTTAAGTGCTGCGACATAACGTCACACTACGGCTTCGACGTACCGATGCGAGCGGTCTCCGCCACTCCCGTGGAATCCCCACCTCATCGCAGTCTTTTCAAGACCAAAGTGCGATGCACATCTATTCAGGGGCGCGACGCACACACCCGACAGTCACCTGCCTTTCGTATTAATCTACGCCTTTTGGGGTAGTGCCACGCGCACCCGTTTCTCCTCACCATTACCCGGCAACCTGCGGAAGGCGAATGATGCGGCGCACGAGGCCGAACGATCCCGAACGCGTTCAACACCTGCTCACCGCGGTGACGCTGGTGGCCTGCGGGACGCTGTTCGCGTGGTGGGCCGTGGACGCCTGGTGGGACCGCGCGCAGTCGGAGGAGCAGGCGCGAACCGTCCTGCACACCACCCAGACGCTGCTGCGCGAGCACGCCGGCCGCTCCCTTGCCTTCATCCAGCACGATCTGGACGCCATTGCCGAGCGCGTCGCCACCGGGGGGATCTCGACGAACTGGCATCAACTTCTCTGTCATCACGCCGGACACCAGCCCGATGTGCTCGGTCTTGGGCTCGTCACCGCCGAGGGGAGGCTGGCGGCCCACAGCGCCATCTCCGCGCCCGCCGACCTCGACCTCTCCGACCGGGAGTACTTCCGGGCGCACCGCGACGGACAGCCCGTGCACGTCGGCACGCCGGTGATGGGGCGCATCGCCTCCACCGCGTTCTTCACGCTCAGCCAGCGCATCGAGGCGCAGGGCCGCTTCCTCGGGGTGGCGATGGCCGCCATCCGCCTCGACCTGTTCAGCGATCTCTACCGTTCGCTGGGCACCGCCCCCTTCGCGCTGACGATCAGCGTGCTGCGCGACGACGGCACGCCCATCGTGCAGGAACCGGAGGCGCGCGCCCCCGTCGCGGCCACGTGGAAGGCGCTGGTGCGCAGGGGGCTGGAGCACGGCACCCCCGAAGCCATCGAACTGGCGGACGAGCAACGTTTCTACGCGATGGGCCGCGTGCCCGGCCTGCCGGTCGTCGTGGGCGTCGCCGCCGACCGGGCGGAGATCCTGGCGCCGTGGTGGGAACAGGTGCTGCGCACCGGCTCCTTCACCGGGCTGGGGATCTTCGTCATCGCGACGCTGGGCACCATGGTGGGGCGCGGCCTGCGGCGCGAGCGGCTGGTGCTGGCGGCGTTGCGCCGCGCCAACGAGAAACTGACGGTCATCTCGCGCGAGCACCAGCAGGCCCGCCGGATGGCGGAAGACGCCAACACCGCCAAGTCCCGTCTCCTGGCCGCCGTGACGCACGACCTGTCGCAGCCCCTGCGCGCCGCGCGCTTCCATCTGGAGGCGCTGGAGCGCGAGGCGGCGACCGCCTACCAGCGTGCCCTGGTCGCGCGCATGGCCGCGGCCACCGACCTGCAGCAGGAGATGCTCGACCACCTCGTGCAGGAGACGGTCCTGGAATCCGGCACGCTTCAGCTCCAGCGCCGCCTGTTCCCGGTCACGGAGGTCCTGGAGGACGTCGCCGGCCTGTACCGCGCCGAGGCCGCCCGCAAGCGCATCGACCTGCGGGTGGTCGACTGCTCGCTGCTGCTTCACAGCGACCCGGCGCTGCTGCGGCGGATCGTTCTGAACATCGTCTCGAACGCGGTGCGCTACACCCCGTCCGGCCGCATCCTCCTCGGTTGCCGGCGGGGCGAGGAGGCGTTGCGGATCGAGGTGTGGGACACCGGCCCCGGCATCGCCGAAGACGACCTCGGCATCATCTTCGAGGAATTCCGCCGCGGCGCCGCCGCCCAAACAGAGCCATGCGGGCTGGGCCTCGGCCTGTCCATCGTGCGGCGCACAGCAGCAGCGTTGGGCATGAACGTAGGCGTACAGGCAAAATCGGGCCGCGGGACCTGCTTCACCGTCTCTATACCTTGGTCGGACGTAAAGGAACCTCACCTTGCCAGAACAACATAGGTGGCGATGCTTTCGCTGGATCAGCCCGACCTGTTCAATAGAGAACCCTTAGGACTTTCGACGGTAGGTTGTCCGCATTGATTTTATCTAAAACTTGACAGTCGTAGGTTGCCCTAGACAAACTGCATACGGGGATGTGCAGAAGCTTCATCAATGGAGCAGACCATGAGACTTTTGTTTGCAGACGATCATGTGATGATCCGGGATGGGCTAAGGCCTTTCCTTCTCGAACTCGACCCCGCAACAAAAATCTTCGAAGCGGGTAATTTTTGCGAAGTCCTGGACCTTCTGGAAAGCGTTCCGGACATCCAACTGGTCGTGCTGGACCTGCGCATGCCGGGCATGGACGCCTTGCAGGGGATCCGCGTGCTCCGCGAACGGCACCCGAACCTTCCGGTGGCGCTGCTTTCGTCGGTGACCGACCGCAAGGTGATCCTGGAGGCGCTCGGCCTCGGCGTGGCCGGCTTCATCCCGAAGCGGCTGAGCGCCCAGGCCATGATGTCGGCGCTGCGCCTGATTATCGCCGGGGAACGCTACGTGCCCGCCTCGCTGTTCGACGACCCGGCCCATTCCGGTTTCCCGGCGCCCGGGGCGCCGGCGCGCCAGGGGAACGACGGCGCCGACCCGACGCTGACCCTGCGGGAACGGGAGATCCTCGACCTGCTGCGCGAGGGCCTGCCGAACAAGCTGATCGCCCGGCGCCTCAACGTCAGCGAGGTCACGGTGAAGTCCCACCTCTGCCACGTCTTCCGCAAACTCGGCGTGCAGAACCGCGTGCAGGCGGCCCGCTTCGCCGCCGGAGATTGAGACCGGCCGCCCGCTCCGCCCCTTCCGGCGGGCGGGTGACAAACCTTCGTATGAGCAAGAACAAAATCGCCACGCTCAAGCGTCGTATCCAGCCCCCGATTGTCCGGCGCAGACTTTGCCCAGAACCCAGGCCCAAAGCCCGGCAATCGGAGGCCCCACCATGGAACTCATCCTGTTCGAGCGGGACGGCAGCCTCTTTGCGCTGCCGGCTGACGCCGTGGCGCAGGTAGCCGTGGACTGCCCCCTCAAACCTCTCCCCTTCCCCTGCGCCCCGGTCGAGGGCTTCGTTCAGGTCGGCGAACGGGCGCTGGTCGCCATTGACCTCACCGCGCGGCTGCGGCCCGGCCCCGACCCCACGCTCAACCTGTGGAGCCCGATGCCCGAAACGCTGGAGGTGCGCAGCGCCGCCGGGCCTTTCGCCGTCCGCGTGCGCCGTGTGCTGGGCCGGGTGCCCATGGATTGCGTCCCACTGGACGCGCTCACCTTCGGCGCCGATCCGCAGGACGTGCCCAACGCCGCCGGCGAGCCGGTGATCGCCAGCTTCGACTGGCACGACCGGCGCGTCCTGCTGCTCGATCCGGAAGCGCTGCGCGTCGTCGATCCGGTGCGGCAGCGCCCCCTCTGCGATCGCCGGCCACCGCCGGATGCCCCCGCCGCCGTGGAGGCGCCCCGCCTGCCCGCATCGCCGCCCGCCGCCCGTTTCAGGCAGCCGGACGTTTCGCCTGATTGATCAGATCCTTGATCTCCGGAATGCAGGAGCCGCAGTTGGTGCCGGCGCGCAGGATGCGGCCGATCTCCTCGACGCTCGCCAGGGACTGTTCGCGCACCGCCGAAACCAGCCGGTTGAAGCCGACCCGGAAGCAGGAGCAGACGATCCGCCCCTCGTCCAGCACCGGCATCGGCGCCCGGCCGGACAGCACCGCCAGCCGCGCCGCCGGGTCCAGCGGCTCGCCGGCCAGCAGGCGCAGCAGCCATTCGCGCGACGGCATGGCGCCGTCGGCGGCCACGAACAGGCAGGCGGCCAGCCGGTCGCCGTCGATCCAGGCGCGCCGCACGACGCCGCGCCCGCTGTCGGCGTAGTCCACCGTCTGGCACCCGTCCGGCAGGCCGGGCAGCAGGACGTCGAGCTGTTCCGCGCTCGGCGCCTCGCCCTCCCCTGCCATATCGACGACCCAGCCACCCTCCACCGCGTGGCGCGCCCAATAGCCGCCGTGCGCCGGCACCACCTCGTGCGCGGTGACGAGGCAGCCGGCCCAACGCATCTCCACCGGTTCCAGGCGCGCCGGCATCGCCTTGGATTCCGGCTGGCCGGAGATCGGGTCGGTGACCCCGTCGAACAGCTTGCCGACGACACAGTCGGCGGTGAAGCGGTCGTTCCAGTGCATGGGCAGGAACGCCTCGCCCGGCCGCAGGCCGCTCCTCACCGTCACCCGCACCAGGGCCGAGCCGGCCGGGGTGGCGACACGGGCATAGCCGCCGTCCGTCACGCCGAAGCGCGCGGCGTCGGCCGCGTGCACCTCGACGCAGGGCTCCGGCATGTGGGCGGACAGGCGCGGCGACAGTCCGGTGCGCGTCATGGTGTGCCACTGGTCGCGCCCGCGCCCGGTGTTCAGCAGCAGCCGGTAGGCCGGGTCCAGTTCGCGCGCCGTGCCCCGCGCCTGCAAGGGCAGCATGCGCGCGCGCCCGTCGCTGGTGTAGAAGCCGCCCGCCGCGAACAGCCGGCGCACCGGCACCCCGCCGCTGCGGTTGGGCCAGGGCGCCGGCTCCAACTCGTCGTACTCGGCATCGGTCAGGTGGGCGAGCGCGCCGATGTCGAAGTCGCGCGCCCCGCCGTTCTCGAAGGCGGAGAGGGCCGCGTGCTCGCGGAACACGTCGGCGGGCGTGCGGAAGTCGAAGGCGTCGGCCCAGCCCATGGCGCGGCCGACGGCGGAAATGATCGCCCAGTCCGGCTGCGCCTCTCCCGGCAACGCACGGAACGGGCGCTGGCGGGAGATGGTGCGGTCGGAATTGGTGACGGTGCCGTCCCGCTCGCCCCAGGCGGCCGCCGGCAGTCTGAGGCGCGCGAGGCGCACGGTGTCGGTGTCGGCGATGCAGTCGGACACGGCGACGAAGTCGCACTTGGCGAGTGCCGCACGCAGGCGGCCGGCGTCGGGCACGCTGACGGCCGGGTTGGTCGCCATGATCCACAGTGCCTTGATGCGCCCGTCCTCGACCGCACGGAACAGGTCCACCGCCTTCAGCCCCTCGGCCGAGGCCACGTTCGGCGCGTCCCAGAAGCGGCGCACGCGGTCCACGTCGTCGGCGCCGAACCCCATGTGCGCGGCAAGCTGGTTGGCCAGCCCGCCGACCTCGCGCCCGCCCATGGCGTTGGGCTGACCGGTGACGGAGAACGGCCCCATGCCCGGCCGGCCGATGCGCCCGGTGAACAGGTGGGCGTTGAGGATGGCGTTGACCTTGTCGGTGCCGTGCGCCGACTGGTTGACGCCCTGCGAGAAAACGGTGACCACGCGCTCGGTCGCCGCGAACAGCTCGTAGAAGCGGCGCACGCTTGCGGGGGCGAGGTCGCAGGCGTCGGCCACGGCGGTGATCGTCGGCGCCTCGGCCAGCGCGGCGGCCACGGCCTCGTCCACGCCGGCGAGGTTCTCGTCGATGTAGCGCCGGTCGCCGCGGCCCTTGATCGACAGGTGCGCCAGCAGACCGTTGAACAGCGCCACGTCGGTGCCGGGCTTGAGCTGGAGGTGCAGGTCCGCCTCGTCGCAGGACGGGGTGCAGCGCGGGTCGACCACGACGATCCTGGTGCCGCGCAGCCGGCGCGCCGCCAGCAGGCGCTGCTGCAGGACCGGGTGGCACCACGCGAGGTTGGAGCCCACCAGCACCACGAGGTCGGCCAGTTCCAGGTCGTCGTAGGTGCCGGGCACGGTGTCGGCGCCGAAGGCGCGGCGGTGCCCCGCCACGGTGGACGCCATGCACAGGCGTGAGTTGGTGTCGATGTTGGCCGAGCCGATGAACCCCTTCATCAGCTTGTTGGCGACGTAGTAGTCCTCCGTCAGCAACTGGCCAGAGACGTAGAAGGCGACCGCCGCGGGGCCGTGCCGGTCGATCGTCTCGCGGAACGCCCCGGCCAGCGCGCCGATGGCCGTCTCCCAATCGACGCGGCGGCCGTCCAGTTCGGGATGCAGCAGGCGGCCGTCGAAGCCGACGGTCTCGCCCAGCGCCGCGCCCTTGGAGCACAGCCGGCCGCGGTTCGCCGGGTGGTCCGGGTCGCCGCGCACGCTGAGCGCGCCGCCCTCCCCCACCTCGGCCAGCACGCCGCAGCCGACCCCGCAGAAGGGGCAGGTGGTCCGTACCGGTTCAGCCAACGGCGGTCTCCTCATAAGCTTTATTCGGAAGTTTGGGGTTGGCGATCTGGATCACGCCGTCCATCACCCGCACGGCGACGGTGGAGGCCGTGCAGCCGTCCGGGCCGATCGTCTGGCCGGTACCCAGGTCGAAGATCATGCCATGCAGCGGGCAGGTGACACTACGCCCGTGGACGATGCCGTTCGACAGCGGCCCGTTGCCGTGCGGGCAGCGGTCGCGCAGCGCGAAGATCTCGTCGTTTCCGGTGCGGAACACCGCGATGTCGCCGCCCGGCGCCTTGACGACACGGGCACCCCGGCGCGGGATGTCGGTAACGCGGCCGACGGAAACCCAGCTTTGCGCATTCATGGCGTTCATGGTGCTCACTCCGCGGCGGTGGCGAGGGGGACGAGGCTGGCGAGCGGGGCGAACTCGTGCGCGTCGACGGCGCTGGAGGCGCGTTCCGCCCACGGGTCGATCTGTTCGAAGCGTTGGGAGGCGAGGAAGCGCTGGTGGGCCGCCTCACGGTCCTCCACGTCTTCCAGGCGGGCACGGACATAGTCGATGCCGACGCGCTCGATCCAGTTGGCCGTGCGCTCCAGGTAGCGCGCCTCCTCGCGGTAGAGCTGGAGGAAGGCGCCGCAATACTCCATCACCTCCTCCTCGGTGTCGACCTTGGCGAGAAAGTCGGTGACGCGCACCTTCATGCCGCCGTTGCCGCCGACGTGCATCTCGAAGCCGCTGTCCACGGCGACGACGCCGAAGTCCTTGATGGTGGCCTCCGCGCAATTGCGCGGGCAGCCGGAGACGGCGAGCTTGACCTTGTGCGGCGTCCACGTGCCCCAGGTCATCTTCTCCAGCCTGACGCCCATGTCCATGGAGGCCTGCGTGCCGAAGCGGCACCATTCGGACCCCACACACGTCTTCACCGTGCGCAGGCCCTTGGCGTAGGCATGGCCCGACACCAGCCCGGCCTTGTTGAGGTCGGACCAGATCGCCGGCAGGTCTTCCTTCCTGGCACCCAGCAGGTCGATGCGCTGGCCGCCGGTGACCTTCACGGTGGGAATGGCGAACTTCTCGGCCACGTCGGCGATGGCGCGCAGTTCGGCCGGGTTGGTCAGGCCGCCCCACATGCGCGGCACGACGGAGAAGGTGCCGTCCTTCTGGATGTTGGCGTGGACGCGCTCGTTGATGAAGCGGGACTGGTTGTCGTCCTTGTACTCGCCCGGCCAGGCGCACATCAGATAGTAGTTCAGCGCCGGGCGGCAGGACGCGCAACCCTCCGGTGTTGTCCATTCCAGCGCCTGCATGACCGCCGGGATCGACTTCAGCTTGTCCAGCACGATCAGGCGCCGCACGTCGTCGTGGCCCAGGTGCGTGCATTTGCACATCGCCCTGGTGCCGGTGTCGGCCGTGTAGGCGTCGCCCAGCGTGTAGGCCAGCAGCTTCTCGCACAGCCCGGTGCAGTTGCCGCACGACGCCGACGCCTTGGTGTGCGTGCGGATGTCGTCGATCGTCGTGCAGCCCTTCTCCTTGATGGCCGTGACGATGGTGCCCTTGTTGACGCCGTTGCAGCCGCAGATGTCGGCGTTGTCAGGCAGCGCGGCGATCGCGGCGAAAGGGTCCTGCTGCTGCGCCCCCACGCCCTGGCCGAAGATGAGGGTGTCGCGCAGGGGCGTGATGTCCTCGGCGTCCTTCAGGAGCTGGAAGTACCAGGGCCCGTCCTTGGTGTCGCCGTACAGCACCGATCCGACGATCCGGTTCTCCTTCAGCACGAGGCGCTTGTAGACGCCGCGCGCGGCGTCGCGGAAGACGATGTCCTCGGTGCCGCCCTCGGTGAAGCTGCCGGCCGAGAACACCTCGATCCCCGTCACCTTCAGGCGCGTCGCGGTCACCGTGCCCTCGTACGCACTCTCGGCCGCGCCCGCCAGTTGGTCCGCACAGACTTTCGCCATGTCCCACAGCGGCGCCACGAGGCCGTAGGTGAGGCCGCGGTGCTCCACGCATTCGCCCACCGCCAGGATGGCGGGGTCGGAGGTGACCATGCGGTCGTCCACCACGATGCCGCGCCCGACCGACAGCCCGGCGGACCGGCCCAGCGCCGTGTTGGGGCGGATGCCGATCGCCATGACCACGAGGTCGGCGTCCAGCTCGCGCCCGTCAGCCAGCTTCACCTTTTCCACATGGCCGTCGCCGATCAGCGCCTCGGTCTGCGCCCTGGTGATGATCGTGATGCCGCGGCTTTCCAGCTCGCTTTGCAGCAGGAAGCCGGCGGCCTCGTCGAGCTGGCGCTCCATGATCGTGCCCATGAGGTGCAGGACCGTCACCTCCATGCCGTGCGCCGCCAGTCCGTTGGCCGCCTCCAGGCCCAAGAGGCCGCCGCCGATCACCACCGCGTGCGTGCCCGTCTTCGTGGCCGCCACCATCGCCTCGACGTCGGCGAGGTCGCGGAAGCCGACGACGCCCTTCAGGCCGGCGCCCGGCACCGGCAGGATCACCGGGTCGGACCCGGTGGCGAGCAGCAGCCTGTCGTACGGCACCGTGCGGCCGGAAACGGAGGTCACCGTGCGCGCCTCGCGGTCGATGCTCTCGACCCGGTCGCCGGTGTGCAGCGTGATGCCGGCGGATTCGTACCAGTCGCGCCCGTTCAGGATGATCTGGTCGAAGGTCTTCTCGCCGGCCAGCACCGGCGACAGCATGATGCGGTTGTAGTTCGGGTGCGGCTCGGCCCCGAACACCGTGATGTCGTACCGTCCGGGGGCGCGGACCAGCAGCTCCTCCAGGGTGCGGATGCCGGCCATGCCGTTGCCGACGACGACGAGACGTTCCTTGCTCATGCTCTTCCCTCGTTCACGCGGTCGTGGCGTTTCTTCAGGCGGCCTCGGCGTGCCGGTGCCGCTCGTAGAGGAAGCGGATCACCTCGCCGCGGCAGCGGGTGTAGGTGGGGTCCTCGGTCAGCTCCAGGCGGCGGCGCGGGCGGTTCAGCGGCACCTCCAGCACCTCGCCGATGGTGGCGGCCGGGCCGTTCGTCATCATCACGATGCGGTCGGACAGCAGCACCGCCTCGTCCACGTCGTGGGTGATCATGATCACCGTGTTGCCCAGCGTCAGGTGGATCTCCATCAGGCTGTCCTGGAGGTGCGCGCGGGTCAGCGCGTCCAGCGCACCGAACGGCTCGTCCATCAGCAGCACCTTGGGCTCCATGGCCAGCGCGCGGGCGATGCCGACGCGCTGCTTCATGCCGCCGGAGATTTCCTCCGGGTACTTCCGCACCGCGTGGTCCATGTGGACCAGCGACAGGTTGTGCAGCGTCCACTCGTCGCGTTCCGCCCGGCTCTTGGTCTTGCCGAACACCTTGTCCACCGCCAGACGGACGTTGTCGTAGACGGTGAGCCAGGGCAGCAGCGAGTGGTTCTGGAACACCACGGCGCGGTCGGGGCCGGGCGAGTCCACCTCGCGGTTCTCCAGCAGGACGCCGCCCCTGGTGCAGCGCAGCAGGCCGGCGACGATGTTCAGCACCGTGGACTTGCCGCAGCCGGAGTGCCCGATGATCGAGATGAACTCGCCCCGGTCGATCTTGAGGGCGACGTCCTGGAGCACAACGGAGCGCTGGCTGCCGCGCGAGAACTCCATGCCGACGTTTTCGAGGCTGAGATAGGCGTGCTTGCTCATGAAAGCCTCCTTAAGCGCGGACCTTGGGGCCGGACACGCGGGCCGCGGCGAAGCCGATCAGCCGGTCGAGGATGAAACCGACGACGCCGACGTAGACGAGGGCGAGGATGATCTCGCTCATCAGCGAGCTGTTCCACGCGTCCCAGATGAAGAAGCCGATGCCGACACCGCCGATCAGCATCTCGGCGGCGACGATGGCCAGCCAGGACAGGCCCACACCGATGCGCAGGCCGGTGAACATGTACGGCACGGTGGCCGGCAGCATGATCTTGAAGAAGAACTCCGGCCCGGTGAGGCGCAGCACCTTGGCGACGTTGCGGTAGTCCTGCGGGATCTGGCGGATGCCGACGGCGGTGTTGAGGATGACCGGCCACACCGCCGTGATGAAGATCACGAAGATGGCCGACGGATCGGCGTGGCGGAAGGCGGCCAGCGAGATCGGCAGCCACGCCAGCGGCGGCACCGTACGCAGCACCTGGAAGATCGGATCGAGGCCACGGTAGGCCGCACTCGACTGGCCGATCAGCACGCCCAGCAGGACGCCGACCACCGCCGACAGCGAGAAGCCGATGGCGACCCGCTTCAGGCTGGCGGCGAGATGCCAGAACAGGCCCTTGTCGGTGCCGCCGTTGTCGAAGAACGGGTTGACGATCAACTCCCACGTGTCGGCCACGACCTTGGTCGGCGGCGGCAGCGAGGCACCGGGGCTCATGCACAGGACCTGCCAGATGCCCACCAGGATGGCGAGCGCCACCAGCGGCGGCAGCACGTTGGACGCGGCCGTGCGCAGGCGGCCGGGCACAGCCTTCAGCGCGGCGAGGAGGACGGACGGCCGCTCCGGCGCGGTGTCACGGGTTTCGGCGATAGCGGACATGGGGGCTCCTTTGTCGTCTTCGAGAGGTGCCGACGTTGGGTTTTCGCTGTCGCTCAACCCAACCTACTCAGGGCGGTCGGGTAGGTTGGGTTGAGGCGGAGCCGAAAACCCAACGTCGCGCCCGTCACGCTCACACCCGCCGGATGTCGAGGCTGGCGAGGTAGGTGGAGGGGCTGTCGGGGTCGAAGACCTTGCCGTCGAAGAAGGTTTCCTTCCCGCGCGAGGTGCCGGCCGGCATCTGGTCGGCGGCGACGCCCAGGGTCCTGGCCGCCTCGCGCCAGAGGTCCTCGCGGTTCACCTGATCGACCGTCTTCTTCACGTCGAGGTCGGCGGGCTGGTAGCCCCAGCGGATGTTCTCGGTCAGGAACCAGGCGTCGTGGCTCTTGAACGGGTAGGAGGCGTGGTCCGCCCAGTACTTCATGATGTGCGGGCTGCCCTTCACGACGCGGCCGGTGCCGTAGTCGATGGTGCCCTGCGAGCGGGTCAGGATGTCGTCGACCGGCACCTTGAACCATTCGCGCTTGGCCAGGATCTGGCACATCTCGGCCTTGTTCTCGGGCTTGTCGCACCACTGCTGGGCTTCGAGAACGGCCATCATCACGGCCTTGGCGGCCTTTGGGTTCCTGTCCACCCAGTCGGCGCGCATGCCCAGCGCCTTCTCCGGATGGTTGGCCCACAGCTCGCCGGTGGTGAGTGCGGTGAAGCCGATGTTCTGGGCGACGAGCTGGGCGTTCCACGGCTCGCCCACGCAGAAGGCCTCCATGGTGTCGACCTTCATGTTCGCCACCATCTGCGGCGGCGGCACGACGATGGTGGACACGTCCTTGTCCGGGTCGATGCCGTTGGCCGCCAGCCAGTAGCGCAGCCACATGTCGTGCGTGCCGCCGGGGAAGGTCATGGCGCACTTGACCTCCTTGCCGGCCTTCTTCATGTCGGCGAAGGCGCCCTTCAAGGACTTGGCGTCGGTGGTGACGCCGGCCGCCTTGTGGCGGTTCGACACCGAGATGCACTGCCCGTTCGTGTTGAGCCGGGCCAGGATGTACATCGGCAGCTTCTGATTGTTCTTCGTCACCTTACCCGTGCTGATCAGGTAGGGCATGGGGGTGAGGATGTGGGCGCCGTCGATGCCGCCGTTGGCCGAGCCCAACTCGATGTTGTCGCGCGTGGTGCCCCACGACGCCTGCTTCTGCACGTCGGCGTCCTTCAGCCCGTACTTGGCGAAGAGGCCCTTCTCCTTGGCGATGATCAGCGGGGCGGAGTCGGTCAGCGCGATGAAGCCGAAGACCGCCTTGGTCGTCTCCGGCGCGTCGGCGGTGGCGGCCCACACGCCGCCGGGAACCACGGCGCGCGCGGCGGACAGGAGCGCCGCGGTGCCCAGCGCCTGCGCGGTGCCGGTCAGCAGCGAGCGGCGGGTGACGGAAGGGCCGGTGGAAGCGTTTTTCGTCATGGTCGCCAATCCCATAAGGGTTAAAACTTTTGGTTGTATCTCTGGGCGCTTGCGTCTTGTCTTCGGACGCCGGTCGTTTTTTCGTTCAGGTCGTCAGAGCGGGTTCGGGAAGCGTGCTGCGGAGTGGGAAGCTGTTGACGTAGTCGAGCGGACGCTCGGGGTCGAAGCGCCGCCCGTCGAAGAAGCGGTCGGAGCCCATCAGGATGGGGTTGGTGGCCGCCAGGAGGACCCAGCGCTCGTCATGGACGCCTTCGGCCTTCATGTCGTCCAGCGGCACCGGCTCCCCCACCTCGGTCGCGGCTTGGCGGTAGAGGTCGGCGCGGGTGGTGCGGGCGGCGATGCCGGCGAGGTCCGCCGTGGCCGGCAGTTGCCCCCAGCGCACCATCTGCGCCAGCGTCCACACCGCGTGGCTGCGCCACGGGAAGGTGGCGGCGTAGCGGTGGAAGACCACGAAGTCCGGCGCCTCCGGATTGATCAGGGACGGCACCAGCATCGCTGCCGGCACGCCGATGTAGCGCCCGGACGCCAGAATGGAGGCGGCCTCCAGACGGCTGCCCGGCTCCTCCAGCCAGCGGGCGGCGCGGATCAGCGCGCGCACCACGGCCCGCAGGGTGTTGGGGTGGGCGTTCGCCCAGGCCTCGGTAACGCCGAAGACCTTCTCCGTCCCGTTGTTCCACAACTCGTGGCTGCTCACCAGAACGCGGCCGATGCCCTCGTGCACGGCGAGCGTGTTCCACGGCTCGCCGACGCAGAAGCCGACGATGTCGCCGGCGGCGAGGCTGTTCACCATGCGCGGCGGCGGCACGACGACAAGGCGGACGTCCACATCCGGGTCGATGCCGGCCTCGGCCAGCCACCAGCGCAGTTGATAGGCGTGGCTGGCGACCGAAAAGACCACGCCGAAGGACAGGCGCGGGCGGCCGGCGATGCGGTCCTCCTCGATCACCGCTTTCAGTGCGCGGGCGGTCAGCGGCGTCTCGCTCATGGCCTCCGGGTCGGCGGCCAGCATGCGGTCGTACAGCGCGTCCGACACGGTGATGGCGTTGCCGCCGAGGTCGAGGGTTGAGGCCGCGACCATCGGCGCGTCCAGCGGGCCGATACCGGCGGTGGCGGCCAGCGGGATGCCGGCCAGCATTTGCGCGCCGTCCAGCACGCCCACCGACACCTTGTCGCGGATGTTGGCCCACGACGGCTCCCGCGACAGCGTCACGTCCAGCCCTTCGCGGCGGAAGAAACCCTTTTCCTTGGCGACGACCAGCGGCGCGCAGTCGGTGAGTGGGACGAAGCCAAGGGTCAGCGCGGCCTTCTCCAGCCCCGCACCCTTCCCGGCCGGAGCCGCCAGCGCACCACCAACGGAGCCGGCCAGGGCGACGGTCGCCGCGATCGACGCCCCCGCCGCCAGAATGCCCCGCCGTTGCGTGCCCTTGCCCATGCGTCACTCCTCCGTCCACGTTTGCCCAAAAGCGGGGCAAAAACAAAAAGGCGCCCAAACCGCAGGCAGTGTGCCAGTGGTTCGGACGCCGTTGTCCTGGTGCCGGCCCATCATTGGACCGGCGGTGTGTCGCCCCCGCCGGCGGCCCATCGTTGGGCCAGGGCGGGTTCCGTGTTCCGTTCCCCCGGACGCCGTTGCCCGTGGGATCGGCCTCTATTCAGCAAGGAGCGTGCCAAGCGGGGCGGAGGGGTGGGATTTTATCGCATCGCAAGCGGAATCAATGGCTTACAGCCATACCGCGCACCGGAAAGCCATAACTTCCGAGTGGTTTTGTCGGGTTTGCGACAATGGCTTTGTCGTGTTTCCGACAAAGCGGGCGTTGGAAAGCTGACAATGCTTGTGTCACTGACGATTTGTCAGGTGTTGCCCCCGCTACTTCAGCAGGTCGGCCAGCGACAGGATGTTCTCGGCGATGTCGGCAATGCGCTTGTTCTGGTCCATGGCCATCTTGCGCAGCAGGCGATAGGCCTCGTCCTCGCTGAGTCCCTTGCTGGTCATCAGCAGGCCCTTGGCACGCTCCAGCAGCTTGCGTTCGCGCAGGGCCGAGCGGGCCTTCTCCAACTCGCCGTTGAGGCGAGCGAACTCGCGGTACTGCTTGACCGCGATCTGCAGCACGCTGCGCACCAGCCCACCGTCAAGCCCTTCCGCCACATAGACGGACACGCCCGTCTCGATGGCGCGCGCCACCACGGCCGGGTCGTCGCGCGTGACGAACATGGCGATGGGGCGCGGGTTCTCCTCGTGGATGCGGATGAGGTCCTCCACGAAGTCGCGGTAGGGGCTCTCCAGATCGACGATCACCATGTCGGGCTGGAAGCGCGCCACCTCCCGGCGCACGTCGTCGTCCTTGGAGATGGACGCGACGATGTCGTAGCCAGCCGTCTGCAGCGCCTCGGCGAGCACGCGCGAACGCTCGTTGTCCTCGTCGATGACCAGGATGCGCAAGACGCGGCACTCCCAAACGCGGCGGGTCCAATCACGCGGACCCCGCACTGCGATATGGGTCCGGCCGCGCGAAAGTGCAGCCTACCTGCCGCTCCGGTCAATCAATTCGAGGTCTTACGACCGTTCCAAGGCCCGACAACAAGGAGGGCCCCTCCACGCCGGCAACACGGAGGGACCCTCGAGGGCAGGATGGATGGGTTACATCACACTTCGATACACTAAACGGGTCGAAGCCCTGAACGGGAGTTGGTGAACACGCCGCTCGCCGGCCACGCTCGCCGGCCAGTGTCGCCGGAACGGGCGGCGCCGGCCTTGATCCGTGTCAAAAGACCGGCGTTTGCCGCTAATCCGCCGCAGCCTCCACGGGGGTTTCGCGTTTGCGGTCGATCCAGTCCTCCAGTTGGCGGCGGGCGGCGTCGAAGGCGTCGCGGATGGCGGCGCGCACGTCCTCGTTGGCGTGCGAGGCGTCGCCGCGGACGACGAGTTCGCCGCCGGGCACCGTCATGTCGATGCGCACGTGGTAGAGGCGGCCCTTGCGGTGGTCGTGGTGCGGCGCCTCGATCACCACGTCGCAGCGGGTGATGCGGTCGAACGTCCGTTCGAGCTTGGCGGCCTTCTCGCGGATCTTCGCCTCGATCCACGGCGTCGGGTCCATGTTGCGGAAGCTGATCTGGACAGGCAGCTGCATGGTGCAGGCTCCTTTGGTGATGGTCCGCGAAAACGCACGCCGGACCGGCGAAGGGTCAGGGCCGGTCCTGCTCGACGTCCATGCAGGAGAAGCCGAGCTGTTCGAGCCCCTCCTCCAGGCAATCGGCGAGGTTGGGAATCCCCGTCAGATATTCGGCCGAGCGGTCGTTGTGGCGTTCGCGCGCGAGGGAGAGGGTGTCCTCCCAGTCCTCGCGGGTGAAGTCGCCCCGCCCGAGCCAGGCGAGCGCGATCAGCGTGACGACCTCGTCGTCGTTGAGGGCGTCCACCGCCCCGGCCAGTTCGTCGAGGGTCGGGTCGCGGGCGTCGTCGCCCAGCATGGCCGCATCGCCCTCGTCGCTCGGGTCCGAGCCGTCCTCGGTCATGGACGGCCCCGCCGCGACGTCGAATTCCCGTGCCTTGGCGATGATGAAGGCGAGCTTGTCCAAGCCGATGTTCAGCTCGGGCGGCTCAATGGTCCTGGCGTCCTGCATGGGTCGCCTCCCTTTCGGGAGAAGGGCGCGTCCGGCGCCGTGGCGCCGACGTGCATGGGATCAGTATTCTCCCCGGCGCGCCGTTTGTCGAGATGCCCGTTGCAGGCACCCTTCGGCAGAGTGGGCCGGGGTCGGTGGCGGAGGTGGGGAGAGGCCGGAACACCTCGCGGGCTTGTTTCCACATTCACATGGTGTTCTTTGCCCGGATCGCCGTCAAGCGCGAACGGAACGCCGGGAAGCGGCATTTCGCCACTCCACGCAACGGGTTACTCCACCACCCCGACGAACGGCAGGTGCCGGTAGCGCTCGGCGTGGTCGATGCCGTAGCCGACGACGAAGACGTCCTCCACGGTGAAGCCCACGAAGTCCACCGGCACCGGCACGACGCGCCGGCTGGGCTTGTCGAGCAGCGCACAGACGCGCACCTCGCTCGCCCCGCCGTCCGTGATCTGCCGACGCGCGAAGGCCAGCGACCGGCCGCTGTCGGCGATGTCGTCCACCAGCAGCACCGGCCGCCCCGCCAGCCCCTCCGGCGTCGGCCCGTGCAACTGCACCACGCCCGAACTGACGGTGCCCGAACCGTAGCTGGACAGTTGCATGAACTCGACCCGCGGGTGGCACCCGGCGCGCCCCAGCGCGCGCGTGAGGTCGGCGGCGAACAC
This sequence comes from Azospirillum sp., assembly GCA_035629155.1. Classification (GTDB taxonomy): domain Bacteria; phylum Pseudomonadota; class Alphaproteobacteria; order Azospirillales; family Azospirillaceae; genus Azospirillum. The sequence goes on from DASPIO010000192.1 coordinate 27,452, forward strand.
GAAGGCGCCTTTCAAAAGGGCGACCAGCGTGAACTCCTCCGGCATCGCCGCGGCGATCTCGGCGGCGAGGGACTCCAGGCGGGCGGCGATCACCGCCTCGTCGATCAGCGGCACGACGCGGCGTTCAGGCTCGGTGGCGGTCATACGGGTCTCCGGCGGCTGAGCGCCTTCACTTGGTGGTGCGGGGCGGGCGTTGTCAATGCCCGTCAAGGGGTTCCGGCCACGCCTTCGCACCTGCAAACATTGTGCGTGTAGTGCAGGAATACTACCTGCCCGATCCCGCGCCGATTGTAGGGTCATCCAACAAAAATATAAAACGGACGATAACCAAGGAAACGCACGAGAGGACTCGACGCATGTTTCATCCGTGGGGACGCGCTGCCCTGGCCGCCGTGGTGGCGGCGGGATTGTTTTCGCCCGCCAGTCCGGCGCGGGCGACGAACGGCTACTTCGCGCACGGCTACGGCACGCCGTCCAAGGCGATGGCCGGCACCGGCGTGACGATCGGCGAAGGCCCGCTGGCCGCCGCCCAGAACCCGGCTCTGGGTCAGCAGGTCGGCAACGTCGCCGGCGGCTGCCTGACCGTGTTCATGCCGCACCGCGACGTCACCTTTTCCGACAATGGCCGTATGTCGGCCTTGCCGCCGGCGAAGTACGACAGCCAGAACGAAATCTTCGGCATCGCCTGCGGCGGCGCCAATTTCATGGTGAACGAGGACACCTCCGTGGGGGCCCTGCTGTTCGCCAACGGCGGCATGAACACCAAATACGACCGGGCGCTGTTCGCCAACTTCGGAGCCGGCACGGCGCCGACCGGGGTCGACATGGCGCAGGCGTTCCTGGCGCTGAACCTGGCGCACCGCGTGTCCGAAACGGTGACGCTGGGCGCCGCCCCGGTGTTCGCCATTCAGCGCTTCAAGGCGACCGGGCTGGAGGCCTTCGCCGGCATGTCGCAGCACCCCGGCGACGTCACCGGCAACGGCTACGACTACTCCTACGGCGGCGGCCTGAAGGTCGGCGCGGTGTGGAGCGCCACGCCGTGGTTGACGCTGGGCGCCTCCTACCAGTCCAAGATGTGGATGACGCCGTACGACAAGTACCGCGGCCTGTTCGCCGAGGGTGGCGACTTCGACATCCCCGCCTGGGCTTCGGCCGGCATCGCCGTGGAGCCCGTGCGGGGGCTGACGTTCCTCCTGGAATACCAGCGGATCTTCTACAGCGACGTCGCCTCCATCGCCAACGGCGGCGCGCCGCCCTTCGGGCCGCTGGGATCGGCGAACGGGCCGGGCTTCGGCTGGAAGGACATGGGTGTCTTCAAGCTGGGCGTGCAGTGGCAGGCGACCAGCGACCTGATGCTGCGCGCCGGCTACAGCCACGCCACGCGCTTCACCGACCCGAACCAGGTGCTGTTCAACGTGCTGGCCCCCGCCACCGTCCGCGACCACGTCTCGGTGGGCTTCGGCTACTCCCTGTCGCCGGCATGGCGCCTCAGCGGCTCCTACACGCACGCCTTCTCCAACACGCTCACCGGCAGCACGCCGGGGCTGATGATGGGGCAGACCGCCACCCTGCGCATGGACCAGGACGAGGCGACGGTCAGCGTGTCCTATCGGTTCTGAAAACGGCTCGCCGCCGGAGGTCGACTCCGGCGGCGGTGCGTGCCGACACCCGTGCGCCGATGCCCGTCACGGCGCCGCGTGCGTGGCCGTCGCCAGCATCACGTCGACCCGCCCGCGGGTGCGCGACACCTCGGCGATCCGGCGCAGCGCCGTTTTCTCGCCGCGGCAGGGACGGAATCCCAGTTCCACCAGGAAGTCGTCGATGGCGTGCGCGATCGGCACGTCGCCGGACACCCCGGCGAACAGGTCGCGGAACGCCTCCGCCAGCCCCAGCAGTTCCTCGGGCGACGGCGCGCGCCCGCCCTCGGCGTAGGCGGCCAGCGCCAGCGCGCCGCAGAACGCCCCCTTCTCGGTCAGCCATTCCGGCGCGTCGGCCGGCGCCCGGCAGCGGTTGGCGTACAGCAGCCGTTGCAGTTCCTCCACCGTCACCGACGGCGCGTCCACACAGGGGGCTCCCTCACGCGGCATGTCTCCAATCCTCTTGCAATCCCGTGGCGCCCGTTCTGTGCGGGCGGCATGCCGGACCCTACGGCGCGCCGCGCCGCGGCCGGTAGTATCCCTGCACTACAGAGCGAGACAAAAGCGCGCGGCTTGCTGCGCAAACGGACTGTCGTACAGGGATACTACCCGCGGCAGTGCCCAGGCCGTCAGACTGCGCGCACACAACACGTGCCGGATACCGGCCCGCCGGAGGAAACACGCGCGATGAGCACTGACACCAACCAGAAAAGCATGTCCATCATCGTCACCAAGGGTTCGCTCGATTGGGCCTACCCGCCGTTCATCCTGGCCTCCACGGCCGCGGCCATGGACGTGCCGGTGACGCTGTTCTTCACCTTCTACGGCTTGGCGCTGTTGAAGAAGAAGCTGGACCTGAAGATCTCCACGCTCGGCAATCCGGCCATGGAGATGCCGATGATGGGCGGACACATGAAGATGCCCGCACTCGCCGGCATGCTGCCCGGCGTCGACACCATGGCCACCAGCATGATGAAGTCGCTGATCGCCAAGAAGGGCGTCTCCCCCATCGAGGAACTGCGCGACAACTGCGTCGAGTTCGGCGTGCGCATGATCGCCTGCCAGATGACCCTCGACCTGTTCGACTACAAGCGCGAGGACATGATCGACGGGCTGGAGTACGCCGGGGCCGGCACCTACATCGGCACGGCGCTCGATTCGCACATCAATCTGTTCATCTGACCCACAGTCCGCATGCGCGCCTCTTCCCAGAAGCCCCTAATATGATAGAGTGCTTGTATAAGGCGCGGCCCCCCGCTGGACACGGGCCGTGCCTCTGGGGAGGCGCGCATGACGGACAGTTCCATGGTGGCGATGCGCCACGTTTCGGCGCCGCGGGCGGAGGAGACGCCGCTGGCGATCATGTTCAGCCTGTGCAACGTCGATCAGAGCCGGGAATACGCGCCGGAGAAGCGATCCATCCGTATCCACGGCCACTCCACCACCATCCGGCTGGAGCGCGCCTTCTGGTCCACGCTGGAACTGATCGCCGATGAAGAGGGCATCACTGTGGGCGCGCTGATCGCCCGCATCCACGACCACTGCCTGATGGCGAACGATAAGAACCTGGCGTCCTGCCTGCGCGTGGTGTGCCTGAAGTACGTGAACCTGAGTTCGTGACTCTGACGTTCACGCCTGCGGCGCCGGCCGGGTGACGACGTAGACGGCAACGGCCAGCATCACCGCACCGGACAACACCGGAACGACGGGGCTGCTGGTGGTCGCCAGGATGATCCCCCAGCTCGCCCCCATGCCGCCGATGGCGGCCAGCTTGGCGCGGCGGGGGATGGCGCGGCGGTCGCGCCATTCGGTCAGGAAGGGGCCGAAACGCGGGTGGCGGTACAGCCAGCGCTCCAAGGCCGGGCTGCCCTTGGCGAAAGCCCAGGCGGCGACGAGCAGGAACGGCGTGGTCGGCAGCACCGGCAGGAACACGCCCAGCGCCGCCAGCCCCACCGCGAGATGGCCGATGCCGAGGAACAGCCAGCGCCGTGGCCCGCGCGCGCCCTGCCCCGACTCTTCCGCTTCGTCCTCTGGTCCCTCGGCCATCCCGTCCACGTCCGCTGCCGCTCCGCCCACCAAGATGAGCGCGCCGGCCCCGCGGGTAAAGCCGGCATCGTTCAGGCGGCCAACCGTTCGAACAGATCGGCGTTCGGGCAGAAGGTCCGATACGCCGCCGGGGATGCCTCGGGCGCACCCAGCCAGCGCGTGCAGGCCTCGGTCGCACGGCACAGGCTGCACCGCCGCGCCGCCCGCGCCATCTCGTACCCGGCGCCGAAGGTGGTGACGGTGAAGACGTCGACTCCCAGGCGCCGCATCATCCGCGGCATGTTGGCGGCGCGCTGGTCGATGGTGGCGAGGTTCATGGCGTCCGGTCTCCGTGGGGGCGGTCGGCCGATCCTGCACCAGTCGCCCGCCCCGCGGCATTGACCCGCGTCAAGCGCCCCGGGTCATGCTCCGGGAGCACGCCAGGACTCGACGTAGCCGCCCCATTCCACCGACGCGGCGCCCTCCCCCACCTCCAGCGCGTCGCGGGTGTCGAGCATCACGGCGACCTCGTCGGTGGCCGGCTTCTTGGGCGTGAAGGCGGCGCCCAGCGCCTTGGGGTGCGGCCCGTGCGTGAAGCCGCACGGGTGGAAGGTCACCATGCCGGGGTGAATGTTGTCGCGCGAGAAGAAGTCGCCGGCGTGGTAGAACAGCACCTCGTCGTAATCGTCGTTGTTGTGGAAGAACGGCACCTTCAACGCGTCCGGGTCGCTCTCGAACGGGCGCGGGGTGAAGGTGCACACGACGAACCGGTCGGCGACGAAGGTCGTGTGCGCGCTGGGCGGCAGGTGGTAGCGGTGGCTCATCAGCGGCCGGATGTCGGCGACGTTCAGGCGCACCGGCGCAAGGTCTCCCTTCCAGCCCACGGCGTCCAGCGGGTTGAACGGGTAGGTCACGGTGGAGATGGCGCTGCGCCGCTTGATGCGCACCGTCCATTCCCGCTCGTCCTGCTGGGCGCGGAAGGTGTCGTCGATGGCCGGCACGTCCAGCACCGCCGGGTCGAACACCGCGTGCGCGCCGACCATACCGCGGTCGGGCAGCTTGTAGGTGGAGCCCGTCGCCTCGATCAGCAGCGCCGTCACCGGCTCCGCGCACTCGATCCGCCACATGGTGGCGCGCGGCAGCACGACGTAATCGCCGGCACGGAAGCTCAAATGGCCGTAGTCGCAGAACAGCTCGCCGCGCCCGGTGTGGACGAACAGCAGTTCGTCCCCGTCGCCGTTGCGGGCCAGATGGTCCATGCGCTTGGGCGCACGCCACAGCCGCATGCGCACATGCGCGTTGTGCAGCACGTCGGCGGCATCCCAGGGCGAGGGATGCTCGCCGTTCAGCTTCGTCAGATCGAAGGCGCGCGGGCGCAGCGGCCCGTCCCAGTCGGTCCAGCCGGTGGGCGGGTGCTTGTGGTACATGTGGGTGGCCGGGCCAAAGAAGCCCTCCTTGCCCAGCTCGCGCTCGTACGTGCCGTCGGGCAGGGCCGCGTGCGCCTGTCGCGAGGCCGTGCCCTCGACGCGCGGAAATTGGATGTAGGTCTTCACCGGGGTGTCCCTCCCGCTTCCTGTTTCCCTGCAAAATGGTTTCAAACGAAACCATTGGCAAGCCGTACGCATGCGCATATTCCGTTCGGTCGGCAAACATCCGGATTGACAGCGCGCCGCGACACTCGTTTCATCTGAAACGAATGGCGGCGCGAACGATGCCGCGTCAAGAATGCCTGCAGGGAGAGAACACGCCCATGAAGACCCCTATCTCGCGCCGTACCGTCATGCAGGGCCTCGGCGCCGGTGTCGCGCTGGCCACCGCCGGCATCCTGCCGCGCCGGGCGGAGGCCGCGACGACGCTGACGCTGTCGTCCTGGCTGCCGCCCAAGCACCCGATCGTCGTCAACGCGTTCGAGCCGTGGGCCGACGACGTCGCCAAGGCAACCGACGGGCGCGTCAAGGTGCGCATCCTGCCCAAGCCGCTGGGCGGCGCCCCGGCGCACTTCGACATGGCCAAGGACGGCATCGCCGACATCACCTACGGCCTGCACAGCTTCACCCCCGGCGACCGCTTCCTGTTGAGCCGTCTGGCCGAGTTCTCCTTCATCGGCGACGACGCGGCGCAGCTCTCGGTGGCCTACTGGAACACCTACCAGAAGCGCCTGTCCAAGGCCGGCGAACACGCCGGGGTGCACACGCTGGGCGTCTTCACGCACGGCCCCGGCGCCATCCACAACCGGGTGCGCCCGATCAAGACGACGGCCGACCTGCAGGGGCTGAAGTTCCGCGTGCCCGGCGGCCACGCCAGCGAGCTGATGGGCCGCCTGGGCGTCACCCCCCTGCTGGCTCCCCCGTCCGAAGTGTACGAGATGCTGGCGAACAAGGTGATCGACGGCGTCACCTTCACGCTGGAGGCGATCACCGCCTTCAAGCTGCTGGACCACCTGAAGCACACCACCACGGTGCCGGGCGGCGTCTACAACACCTCCTGGTTCTTCGTGATGAACGAGGGAAAGTGGAACGCCCTCACCGACGCCGACAAGGCCGCCATCACCGCGCTGTCCGGCGAGGCGTTCGCCCGGCGCGTCGGCAAGGCCTGGATCGACGCCGACGCGGCTGCCCTGGAGAAGATGAAGGCGTCGGGCATGGAGGTCATCCAGGCCGACCCCGCCTTCGTCAAGGACCTCACCCGCCACACGGCCGAGCTGGAAGCCGCCTGGGCCAAGCTGGCGGAGGCGCGCGGCGTCGACGGTGTGGCGGCACTGGCCGAGTTGCGCGAGGCCACCGGCGTCAAACTGCCGGCATGAGCGCCGCCCGCCCCCCGATGAACCGCTGGATGAACCGCGTCCTCGGCGTGCTGGCCGCCATCCTGCTGTTCGGGATGGCGGCGATGACCACGGCCGACGTGGTGGGGCGCGACATCCTGGGCGTCGGCGTTCCGGGCTCGTACGAACTGACGTCGGTGCTGTTGGCGGCGCTGATCTTCGTCGGCCTGCCGCTGGCGACCGAGCGGGACGAGCACGTGGCCGTCGACCTGATCGACCACGTGCTGCCCCGGCGCGGCGTGAAGGTGCTGGGCGGCCTGATGGGCCTGCTCAGCACCGTGGTGCTGGCGGTGCTGGCGTGGCAACTGTGGGTGCGCGGCGTTCGGCTCACCGCCGATGGCGCCTACACCAACGTGCTGCGCCTGCCGCTGGCGCCGGTGGCCTACCTGATGGCGTTCACCACCGGCATCGCCGCCGTCGTGCAGGCCGTGCGGGCGTATGTGGACCTGCGCGGGCGTTGAGGGCCGACTTCGCAAGACCTTAAGCGGAGCTTCACGACTTGACCGAATCGCTGATCGGCTTCGCCGTTCTCTTCACGCTGGTCTTCCTGCGCATGCCCATCGGCTTCGCCATGGCGCTGGTGGGCACGGTGGGCTTCGGCATGATGGTGGACTGGGGGCCGGCGCTCGCCATGCTGGGCCAGAACACGTTCGAGGCGGGGTTTTCGTACACGCTGTCCGTGCTGCCGCTGTTCATTCTGATGGGCAACCTGGTGACGCGCGCCGGCATCTCCAACGAGCTGTACCACGCCGCCTACGCCTTCCTCGGCCACCGGCGGGGCGGGCTGGCGATGGCGTCGGTGGTGGCGTGCGGCGGCTTCGCGGCGGTGTGCGGCTCCTCGCTCGCCACGGCGGCGACGATGAGCAAGGTCGCCATGCCGCCGATGCGCAAGTTCGGCTACGCCGACAGCCTCGCCACCGGCTCCATCGCCGCGGGCGGCACGCTGGGCATCCTGATCCCGCCCAGCGTCATCATGGTGATCTACGGCCTGCTGACCCAG
>DASPIO010000193.1:0-7507 GCA_035629155.1 Azospirillum sp.
AACGTCTCGACCTCCTGGCGCAGCGCTTCCGCCTGCTGCGACAGCTCGCTGGAGGCGCCCAGCACCTGCGTGGCCGCGCTGCCCGTCTGGGTTGCCGCCATGTTCACCTGGGCGACGTTGTTGCTCACCTCCTCGGTCCCCTGAGCGGCCTGCTGGACGTTGCGGGTGATCTCGCCGGTGGTGGCGTTCTGCTCCTCGATGGCGGCGGCGATGGCCGAGGCGATCTCGTTGATCGTGGTGATCGTCTGGCCGATCCCCTCGATGGCCCCCACCGTGCCCTGGGTGGCGGACTGCACCGCAGCGATCTGCGCCCCGATCTCCTCGGTGGCCTTGCCGGTCTGGTTGGCCAGCGCCTTCACCTCGGAGGCGACCACGGCGAAGCCCTTGCCGGCCTCACCCGCACGGGCGGCTTCGATGGTGGCGTTCAGCGCCAGCAGGTTGGTCTGCGAGGCGATGTCGTTGATCAGCTTGACGACGTCGCCGATGCGGTTGGCGGCACTGGCCAGCCCCTCGACCGTGGTGTTGGTCGTCTCCACCTCGCTCACGGCGGCACGCACCATGCGGGTGGACTGGTCGATGCGCCCGTTGATCTGCGCGATGGAAGCGGCGAGGTCGTCGGCGGCCACGGCCACCGCGCGCACGTTGCTGGTCGTCTGCTCCGACGCGACGGCGACGGCGGCCGTCTGACGGTCCGTCTCCTCGGCGATGGCGGACAGCGACTGTGCGGAAGCGCGCATCTGCGTGGCGCCGGCCGACACGCCCTGCACCACCTCACCCACCGTCGCCTCGAAATGCCGGGCGAGGTCCTGGAGGGTGCGGCGCTTCTCCACCTCCGTCTCGGCCTTCAGGCGCTCCTGTTCGGCGTTCAGGCGTTCGACCTCCAGTGACTGCTGGCGGAAGACTTCCACGGCGCGGGCCATGCCGCCGATCTCGTCGCGGCGGTCAGTGCCGGGGATGGTGACGTCCGTGCGCCCCTCGGTCAGCATCCGCATGGCATCGGTCACGCCGTGCAGCACGCGGGCGAGCGCGCCGCTGACCGCCGCCGACGCGGCGATGCTCAGCACCATGACGGCAAGGCCGATGAGCAGCGCCACGTCGCGCGCCTCGTCCAGCGCCGCGATGAAGTAGCTGCGGTCGAGCGCCAGCACGGTGAAGCCGATGGCGTCGCCGCGGTAATCCTTGACCGGCGCCAGCACGTAGGCGAGGCGGGTATCGCCGACGGCGTAGGTGCCAACCGGCGATTCAGCCGTCATGGCCGCCTGCATGGCGGCGGGCGTGAGCTGCGGCAGCTCCTTGAAGGTCGAGGCGAAGGTCGTGAATCCCTTGTCCGTCTTCAGGAACAGCGCCACCTCGGCCTCGGTCGCCTTCTTGAAGGCGTCGAAGAAATACTGGTCGAAGCTTAGCCCGAACTCGACCGATCCCAGATGCCCGCCCTTGTGGAACACCGGCACCACGCCGCGCACGCCCAGCCCCTCGACCCCCGATTCGAGGCCGGAGACGGGCTTCTTCGTGTGGTTGACCTGCACCACGGTGTGGCGGAAGCCCGACAGGTCGTCGCCGAACTTCTCGGCCCGGTGCACGCGCAGGAAGGAGGTGGCGGGCGGCAGGTGGAACTGGAACTGGCGCACGCCGTGCTGGTCCCTCATCGCCTTGAAGCCGGGCACCAGCATGGCCGACAGCGCCGCCTGGTCGCCCGCGGCGAAGCGTTCCTGGACTACGGTGTTGGTGGCGACGCCGTCGGCCAGCGACAGGGCGCGCCGCGCCTCCATGGCCAGGCTGTCTTCCAGGAACTGGCGGATGGTGTGCAACTCGCGCTCCGCCGCCTGATCGACCATGCCGCGGCTCAGCCACATGTTGCTGGCCGTCATGGCGCCGATGGCGACGATCACGCAGGCCACCGACGACAGGATGAGCCGCGCGCGTATGGATAGCGTTTTGAACATGCCGGGAAACCTCCGCCCTTCTGCCTGACCGCCGCCGCCCCAACGGCCGCACCGATCGCCACGCCCGGCATATGGTTATGAGGCTAAACCTTTATGACATGTTAACATAATCTAATGGACAGATTCGGACGCCATGCTGAAACATCGTTACGCATCAGTTCGCGACACACGCCTCCATAAAGCATAGGATTGCTATCTTTTGGCGGACCGGAGGATTGGGGCTTACCACACTTTTAGGGTACACTGTCCGTGATCCGTCCGGGGGGACGCGCTGCGTGCGGAACAGGGTGCTGTGCTCATAGCCTTCGAATCGATGATCGCCTCTTCGCCCGCCCTGCTGCTCGTGGGGCTGGCGATGCTCACGTTGCTGCATGAAGACGTCGCCATCGTGGCGGGTGCCGGGCTGATCAGCGCCGGCACGCTGCCGCTGGCGGTGGTCGCGGGGGCGCTCCTGGGCGGCATCGTCGCCGGGGACGTTCTGTTCTACAGCATGGGGGCGCTGTCGCGGCGGGTCGACTGGCTGCGGCGCAAGGTGGACGGGCCGGCTTTCCGGCGCTGCCGCGACGGGTTGAGCCGCAACCTGCTGGGGGCCCTTGTGTCGTGCCGAATCATCCCCGGCATCATGATGCCCACCTACATGGCCTGCGGCGCCTTGGGCATCAGCTTCACGCGGTTCGCGCTGATCACCATGTCCACCGCCTCCCTCTATACGCTGGCGCTGTTGGTCTTCATGACCTCGTCGCTGGCGGCGCCGAGCGTCGGGATGCAGGTGGCCGGCGGCCTGCTGGTGGCCGGCTTCCTTGCACTCCGCACGCACACCGGGCGCGCCGCCGCCGCGGCGCTGGCCGGCCGGGTGGGGTGGGGGCGCGGCACGGCGCGCACCCCGGCGGTGGACCTTCCGGGCATGCCAGCGATTCCGGCCGGCGCGTCGCACATCGGCATCCAGGAGCGCATCCCGCCGCTGCTGTTCTACATCCCGCTGGTCCTGCAATGGTTCTGGCTGGGCATCCGGCACCGCAGCCTGACGCTGCCCACGGTCGCCAACCCGGCGATCGAGGCGGGCGGGCTGCTCGGCGAATCGAAGATCCTCTGCCTGGACCAGATCGGCGGCGAGGCGCGGCGGTGGGTGGCGCGCTCGGTGGCGGCGGTGCATGACGGCAGTTGGACTGCGGCCGGCCTCGCGGCTTTCGCCGAGTCCGAGGGGCTGCGCTTCCCGCTGATGGTGAAGCCGGACATCGGCTGGCGCGGGTTCGGCGTGCGGCGGGTGGAGAGCCCGGCGGAGCTGGTGGACTATCTGGCCGCCTATCCCAAGGGCAGCGCCTTCATCCTGCAAACCTACGTGCCCTACGATGGCGAGGCCGGTATCTTCTACGTGCGTCGGCCGGGCGAGGTGCGGGGGTTCATCTTCTCGATGACGCTGCGTTACCATCCGCACGTGGTGGGCGACGGCCGCTCGACCCTGGACGAGCTGATCGCCGCCAACCCGCGCGCCGCGTGGAAGGCCGGCCTGCACCGCACGGCGCTGAAGGACCGCCTGGGCACCGTGCCGGCGGCCGGCGCGGTGGTGCGGCTGTCCATCGTCGGGTCGAGCCGAGTGGGCGGCCTGTACAAGGACGGCCGGCCCTTCGTGACGCCGGAGCTGGCGCGCCGTTTCGACGCCATCGCCGACGCTATGCCGCATTTCCACTTCGGCCGCTTCGACGTGCGCTTCGCCGCCATCGAACGGCTGCAGGCCGGCGAGGATTTCCAGATCGTCGAGGTCAACGGTGCGGGTGCGGAAGCCATCCACGTGTGGGACCCCGACGTGCCGCTGGGTGCGGTGTACGCCGACCTGTTCGAGCAGCAGGCGCTGATGTTCGAGGTGGGTGCCGCCAACCGCGCGCGCGGCTTCCGCCCCTTGAGCCTGCGCGAACTGGTCGGCTACCAGCGCCGGCAGCAGCGGCTCTTGGGCATCTACCCCGCGTCGAACTGAAATTTTGTCGCAAGAGGTGTTTGCTCTGGCGGAAGTGTTGCGCTATGGTGCGCCTCCGCTGTCGCTGGACCCGTAGCTCAGCTGGATAGAGCGCTGCCCTCCGAAGGCAGAGGTCGTGGGTTCGAATCCCGCCGGGTCCGCCAGCGATTTCAAGGGCTTAGCTGCACCGCCAGCTAGGCCCTTTGTCGTTCGTGTCAGCACCGTGTCAGTACCGCAGGCAGTGTCAGCCCGCCGCGTCGTGTGGTGCTGTGGCGCACACTCAGGCGGCAGTGCCGATGTGCGAGGACAGTCCCCTACCTGCTATCGGCGCATATTGCGTCGATGCGCGTGCCAACGTGGTCAGCAGATCCGACCAGCTCGAAATTTAGCACTGACAGCGCAAAATTGGCTGTTTGGACAGCCCGGCCGCACAGCATCATGGCCATCCCGACTCATTCATTTGTTGGAAAAAGAGTTCGCGTTGGCTTTGATAACAGTTGTTATTTGGTATCTTGCTGATCCTACTCGCTTGAAATCAAAGGCGTATCGAGTGCTGCCAATACGATAAGGTCTATCGCGTCGCGCTATACGCTGCGCCTTATCACACCGCGTTATGCGAATATTGCAATCGTTATCGGATTTGGTATTGCGCGCCCGAAGCGTCTCGATGAATACTCGGTCATCTTCCGGAAAACGTCCGGGACCGATAGCTGAGACGAGGTATTGCCATGAATACGCCTCCACGCCTGCGCCGCGCCGAAGCAAGCGCCTACCTGAAGAACGTGCACGGGATCGTCCGCTCGCCGGCCACGCTGGCGAAATACGCCACCATGGGCGGCGGGCCCATCTTCGAGAAGGCAGGGCGCACGCCGCTCTACAAGCCCGAATATCTGGACGCCTGGGCGCGGTCCCTGCTGTCGACCCCCGTGGGCTCGACGTCGGAACTCAGCTTGGCGGCAGCCGCGCAGTGAGCCGAAGACGCGGCGGGCCGCCACTGGCCCTCCGCCGGCAGCCGCTTGGTGCGGAGCCTGTGTACGGCGCCCACGCGCCGCCCCGGCCCGCCTCGAACCATAGACGCCCGTCGTGATGACGGCCGATCCCTTGATGGAGAACCCGATGCGCTTCCCCACTCTCTGCCCGTCTGGTGGCACAGGATCCCGCGCGATGCCGCACACCGTCATCGGAGCCGCTTGGGTGGCGCGCTCGGCGGCCGAAATCGAAGCCCTAGCCCACAGCGTCCCGCTGCACATGCGACCCATCCTGTCCGCGGTAGCACAGCGCGGCATCGCTTTCGGCGTTCTGGTGCCCGGCGGCAGGGTGCCCCGCCAAGCACCTCGGCATCGGTGGACGCTGACGATCATCGGGGCGGATCTGGAGCAATCCCACGGCCCCGAGCGCTTCCACCGCAAGTCTCTGTGCCAGATCCTGGAGCGGGCGACGCACGTCTGCGTGAACGCGGCGGATGCCGAGGTCGGGAACTACCAGTTGTTCACCGATCATGCGGTGGCCGGCGGGCACGTGGTCGTGATCGAGACCCGTCCGGAACACGAAAGCGCCTGGCTGCGCGTTGCCCTCAGGTACGCGCCGAAGGCGGCAACCGTCATTCTCTCGCCCAACGCCGCCCGGCTGGCGCATGCGCCGGGGAGGGCGTGAGCATGGAGGATGAAGGGGCCTATCAGTCCGGCGAGATCAGGCTGCTGGACAAATGGCAACTGGCGCTGGTCATCGCGAACGATCGATCTCTGGGCCGTGCAGACTTGGCGTGCGCGCTGCACATCCTCGACCACTACAACAGGGCCAAAGGGTACGCGTGGCCCTCCTGCAGCCGCTTGGCCGAACTGTCCGGCGTCAGCGTGCGCGCCGTGACGGAGAGCATCAAGCGCTTGGTGGCCGCAGGCCACTTCCGCGTCACGGGCGGCAAGCGCGCCGGGTACCACTACTTCCCCGCCTTCGAAAATGCGAAGTCCACTTCCGATAAGCAGGGCGCCAAATCGGAAGTGGACTTCGTATTCAATCAGAAGCCCACTTCCGATAACGGCGGGGATAATCGGAAGCCCACTTCGCCCTATACCTCTTACTCCCCCGTAGGAACACCGGAGGGGGAGGAAGAGGTATCTCCGCCGTCTGCGGCGGCCTACGCTGGAGCTTCGGCCGCGCGCAACGGGCGGGAGATCGCGGCACGTGTCGGCGAGCCCGAGAGCTTCGCCGCGTTCTGGGCAGCATGTCCCAAACAGGAGCGCCGAGCCGAGACACTCAGCGTCTACTGCTCGCTGATCAACTCGGGTGCGGTGTCGTTCGGGGAACTGGTCGACGGGATGCGGCTCTACGCCAAAGCCAAGGGGCACATGGAGCCTCGGCTCATCAAGTTCCCGGACAACTGGCTCAAGGAGGAAAGGTGGAAGGAGAACCCACTACCGCCCAAGCCCAAGGAGACCAGCAAGGCCAAGGAACCGGCGATGCCGAGAACTGGCAGCAAGCCCGCAGAGGCACCTCGGCCGAAGCGGCGGCAAGGGCCCAAGAGTACGAAGGCGGGGAAGCGGAAGGCCGGCGAGGCGGCGAAGCCCGCATCCGGCCGGGGGCTTCGCCCTGTTGCCGAAATTCGGCGACCGGGAACGACACCAGCGACAGTGCCTGCGCCAACGCCCCGCCGCGCCGGCTTCGTCCGTGGTGATCGCGTGGCGCATGTCCGATCCGGCCTCACGGGCGAGGTGGTTGCGGAGAGCGAGGTAGGGCGCACAGCGCAGGTGCATTGGGACGGAGTTGACGACGAGCTTGAATGGCTTGCGCACCACAACTTGGCACGCACCACCGTCACGGCCGAATTGGGCGCCGCAGCCAATCGAGCCGTGAGAGAGCAACTGCGGCGGCGGCCTGTCGGGCTCAGCCTGAAGAACAAGCGCGAGTACAGGAAGCTCAGCATTGCCGAGTTGGCCGAAGTGGTCGGCGTTTCCGATACCGTCATTGCCGCGATTGAGCGCGGAACCCACGGCGAGGGTAGCGAGGCCGAGTTCGATCAGCTCGCAGCGAAGATCGAGGGGGCCATCAAGCATTACTGATCCTCGCCGGCGCCCAATCGGGCGCCTTGACCATCCGCCGCTGGGCGGGCGGCGACGAGGCCTGACGAGAGAGCGAACGACATGCTTCCTATGGCGCGACAATCAGGATGGAGAGCGCGACAATCAGGATAAGAAGGTCCGGGGTCGCGGCATGAGCATGATTGACGCTGACGTGGGCGGGTTTCAAGCGTCCTGTCGCGGAGCGTCAATCAGGTTGGCGTTGATTGTCGCGCGCGAGGGCGGGCGTCCGGGGCCGCGCTTTCTCTCCAGGGCCGCTCGTCGCCGGTAGCTCTCAACGTTCATCTCGAAGATGGTGGCGTGATGAACAAGCCGGTCGATGGCGGCCAGCGTCATGGCTTGGCTGGGAAAGATCTTGCCCCACTCGCCGAAGGGCTGGTTCGCCGTGATCAGCAAGGAGTGAGCTGGTCCCCGTTCCCCGGACAGTTGGATAAGCTTGGTTCGCCCATCAGAAAGGACGGACCCGATGACGGGGAAACGGAAGCGGTATTCGGCGGAGTTCAAGGCGAAGGTGGCGCTGGAGGCGATTCGGGGCGAGC
>DASPIO010000194.1:0-61591 GCA_035629155.1 Azospirillum sp.
CAGGCGGCCGAACACCAGCGCGCCGAACGGGCGCACCGCGAAGCCGGCGGCGAACGCCATCAGCGCGAAGATGAACGCAGCGGTCGGGTTGACGCCCGAGAAGAACTGCTGGGAAATCACGGCCGCAAGCGAACCGTACAGGTAGAAGTCATACCATTCGAAGACGGTGCCGAGAGAAGAGGCGAAGATCACCTTCTTCTCTTCGGTGCTCATGGGCCGGACCGCGTCATTGGCCGTGGCTGCGTAAGCCATTGCGTTTCAACTCCCTCGCTAAAGATGTGGGAACATGGTCCTTCTTCCGCACGAGCAGGGTCATGCGGCGGGCAGGTTACGTTTGTCCATGATCCGTTGGCTGATCATTCGCAGAAACAGCAGTGCGTTTCACCCCGGACCATGGTCCAGGGTGACAATGGCTCGCCAAATGGTTCTCACATGAGACAATGGATACAGCCCCGCACCGGCGGGGCGCGGCCGAAAACCGGGTTACAGGCGACCATGCTGATCGCTCTTCTCGCCGACCTCCACGCCAACCGCGAAGCCGCGGAGGCCTGCTTCGCGCACGCCGCGCGCGCGGGTGCGGGGCGTTACGTGTTCCTGGGCGACGTCGTCGGGTACGGCGGCGACCCGGCCTGGATGGTCGATACGGTCATGGCGCACGTGGAGCGTGGCGCCGTCGCCGTGCTGGGCAACCACGACGAGGCGGCGGTGAAGGGCGCCTCCGACGCGATGACCCCCGACGCCCGCGCGGCGGCGGAATGGACGCACACGGCGCTGAGCGCCGTGCAGCGCGCCTTCCTCGCCGGGTTGCCGCTGGCGGTGGAGGACGGCGCCTGCCTGTACGTCCACGCCAACGCCTGGGCGCCCGAGCGCTGGGGCTACATCAACGGCGCCTCGGCGGCGGAGCGCAGCCTGAAGGCGACGGAGCGGCGCGTCACTTTCTGCGGGCACGTTCACCAGCCGGCGCTGTACCACCTGTCGCCGGTCGGGCACGCCAGCCATTTCGAGCCGCAGCCGGGAGCGGCCAACCCGCTGGGCGGTCGCCGCCGCTGGCTGGCGATCCCCGGTTCGGCCGGGCAGCCGCGCGACGGCAACCCGGCCGCCTGCTACGCCCTATTCGACGCCGCCGCGGGCGTCCTCACCTACCACCGCGTGCCGTACGACCACGAGACGGCGGCCCGCAAGGTGCAGCAGGCGGGGCTGCCGCCCCGGCTCGCCGCCCGATTGCGCGAAGGGACCTGACCAGCATGCCCAAGCCCCCCCTTGCCGCCGGCGCCATGGTCGACGGCTTCCGGCTCGAGGAGAAGATCTACAAGGGCAGCATGTCGGCCCTGTGGCGGGTGACCCATCCCGACCACGGCGGGCCGCTGGTGATGAAGATCCCGCTGCTGCGCTACGGCGACGACCCCACGGCGATCATCGGCTTCGAGGTGGAGCAGATGATCATGCCGCTGTTGAAGGGGCCGCACGTGCCGCGCTTCGTCGCCACCGGCGACTTCGACACGCAGCCCTACATCGTCATGGAGCACGTCCCCGGCGAGCCGCTGTCGGCGCGCCTGAAAAACGGCCCGCTGCCGGCGGCGGAGGTGGCGGACCTGGGGGCGCGGGTGGCGCGCGCCCTGCACGCGCTGCACCGGCAGAGCCTCGTCCATCTCGACATGAAGCCGGGCAACGTGCTGTTCCGCGAGGACGGCACGGTGATCCTGATCGACTTCGGCCTGTCGCGCCTGTGTGGGCGGCCCGACCTGATCGCCGAGGAATCGCACACGCCGGCCGGCACCGGCGCCTACATCGCGCCCGAGCAGGTGATGGGCACGCGCGACGACCCGCGCAGCGACCTGTTCGCCATGGGCGTCATGCTGTTCGAGATGACGACCGGCAAGCTGCCGTTCGGCGCGCCGCAGTCGGTGCGCGGCCTGCGCCGCCGCCTCTATCAGGCGCCGCCGCCGCCGCGTGCCTTCGCCCCCGACTGTCCGCCCTGGCTGCAGGAGATCATCCTGCAGTGCCTGGAGGTCGACCCGCTGGCGCGCCCCGGCACGGCGGCGCAGTTGGCCTTCCTCCTCCAGCACCCCGATCAGGTGACGCTGACCGAGCGCGCCACCCGCACCCGGCGGGATGGCACGCTGACCGTGGTGCGGCGCTGGGTGCGCTACCTGATGCGCACGCCTACGGTGCGTCCGTCGGTGTCGGAGCGGCTGTCGCGCGCCCCCATCGTCGCCACGGCGGTCGACCTGTCGCACGGCGAGACGCCGCTGACCGACGCGCAGCGGCGCATCACGCAAAGCCTGTTCCGCACCGCGCCCGGCGCCCGGCTCGCCTGCCTGATGGTTCTGAAGACGGCGCGCATCGGCATGGACCTGGGCGTCGACAAGGAGGGCAACAACTTGCACGTCGGCGCCCTGGTGACGCTAAAGCACTGGGCCAAGCCGCTGGGCATAGAGGCCGACCGCATCACCTACCACGTGCTGGAGGCCCCCGACCCGGCGGCGGCGCTGGTGGACTACGCGCGCAGCAACCACGTGGACCATCTGATCGTCGGCGCGCGCGGCCATTCGGCCCTGCGCCGCTACCTGGGCAGCGTGTCCTCGCAAGTGGTGGCGCAGGCGCCCTGCACGGTCACCGTCGTCCGCCCGCCCGAGCGCCACGCGGCCGAATCCGGCACCGAATCCGATGTCGAGGAACGGGAGCCGGAAACCGTCGCGAACTGACGCCGGCCCCGTTGGGGGCGGTGGGGATCAGGCGGCGTGGTCGGGCGCCGCCCTCTCGGCGCGGTCGTATTCCAGGCGGGCTTGCAGGATCGTCTCGATGTTTTCCTCGGCCCACAGGCGCAAGGGCGTCAGGGTCGCCGCCAGGGTCCGGCCAACCGGGGTGATCGCGTACTCGACCGTGACCGGAACGGTCGGATAGACCGTGCGCGCGACGAGCCCGTCCCGCTCCAGGCTCCGCAGCGTCTGGGACAGCATCTTCTGCGAGATCCCCTGGATCTGCCGGCGCAGGGCGTTGAAGCGCACCGGCCCGTCGCCCAGCAGGCCGAGAATCAGGACCGTCCATTTGTCCGCCACGCGGTCCAGGGCCTGCCGGGTCGGGCATTCGGCGGCGTAGGCGTTCCCCTTCTGCATCGTCATCTCCCTCACCATGGGCCGGCGCGGTTCCCATCAGGTAACCAGGTGACCGAAAAGTGCCTTCTTTGCACCAATACCACGATCCGCTACCTAGTCACCATTAGAAACCTAGTGGAGTTGGTGACATGAATATCGCTCTCATCGGTGCCTCGGGGAACGCCGGGTCCCGCATCCTGGCCGAGCTGGCGAGCCGGGGCCATCGCGTGACGGCGATCGCGCGCCATCCCGAAAAGATCGCCGCCGGACCGAACGTCACCGCCCGGCGGGGCGACGTGTTCGACGTTGCCGGCCTGTCCGGCCTGCTGGCCGGGCACGACGCCGCGATCAGTTCGGTGATGTTCCTGGCCAGCGATCCGGCCAAGCTGGTCGAGGCGGTCAAGACCGCCGGCGTGCCGCGCTATCTCGTGGTCGGCGGGGCGGGCAGCCTGGAGGTGGCGCCCGGCGTGCGACTGGTCGACACCCCCGCGTTCCCGGAGGCGTACAAGGCCGAAGCCACCAAGGGTGCGGCGTTTCTCGATCTTCTCCGCCAGGAGCGGGATCTTGACTGGACGTTCCTGTCCCCGTCCGCCCATTTCATGGGGGGCGAACGCACGTGCACTTTCCGCCTGGGCACCGACCAGATCCTGGTCGACGGGGCCGGCAACAGCTCGATTACCTACGAGGACTTCGCGGTCGCCCTGGCCGACGAACTGGAGGCCCCGCGGCACAGCCGCAAGCGCTTCACCGTCGGCTACTGAACGCAGCGCGCGACGGGGGGCTGAAAAGAAAGGCGGGCCCAATGGGCCCGCCTTCAGTTTACATCAGCTCTCTAGACACGCGAAGTGCACAGTCAGAAAGCCACGGTTTGGCTTGCGCATCAATCGGCAAAACGAACTATCCGCCATCGCGAACATCGGCCGAGCCTTGTGCGGCAAGGCTTCATGCCAGTTCGACCCTGGTTGCCCCGGTATGCAGACGCGCGGCCAAAGGGGCCTCCGGAAGGGCATCGGTGACCAGAATCGACACCGACTCGAGCGCGCCGACACACACCAGCGCGCTGCGCCCGAACTTCGTCGAATCGCAGGCGAGCAGGCTGGTACGCGCCTGCTGCAGGGCGACGCGGCGAAGGTGCGCCTCGCGCAGGTCGTATTCCATCAGCATGCCGTCCTCGTCCACGGCGCTGATGCCGATGACGGCGTAGTCGACGCGGAACTGGCGCAGGAACTCCACCGCCATCTCGCCCAGCACGGCGCCGTCGGCGTTGCGCACGACGCCGCCGGGGACGGCGACCTCGAATTCCGTCTGGTCGCCCAGGAAGCCGGCGACGTGCAGGTTGTTGGTGATGACGCGCAGGTTGCGGCGGCGGGTCAGCGCCTCGGCCACCGCCTCGCACGTCGTGCCGGTGTCGACGAACACCGACGCGCCGTCGGGGATCAGCGCCGCCGTACGCAGGCCGATTCGGCGCTTGGCCTCGATGTTCTGGATCTTGCGGGTCTTGTAGGCGACGTTCTCGACCGTGGAGGCCAGCCCGGCGCCGCCGTGGTACTTGCGCACGGCCCCGCGCGCCGACAGGTCCTGGATGTCGCGGCGGATCGTCTGCGCCGTCACGCCGAGGTGCGAGGCCAGATCCTCCACCGACGCGAAGCCCTTGCGCCGGACGAAGTCCCAGACCTTTTCCTGCCGCTCGCCCTTGTTCACAGAAAGGGTTCTCACCGGATGGTTTCCCGCCGCCTCCCACTTTGATCATATCCGAACATGCGGTTCGCAAAACAACAAATCGCGCTTCAACCGGCGCCCGCTCCGCGATAGCATGATGGACAAACGAACAATCGGCCCGCCCACCATTGGGGCTCGCGGTCGAAACCTACAGGGAGGTGACTCATGGCCAAGGCCATCCCGTGGCTGTTCGCCGCGACGCTGACGGCATCCGCTTTCGCTTTCGCGGCCCCGGCCGCGGCGCAGGACTGCCCGAACCGCGGCGAACTCGACCAGCTCTACTGCGACCGCAACGGCGACCTCGTCGCAGACGCGCCCACCGATCCCAAGGACTGGAAGGATCCCGACACGCTGGTGTTCACCTACACCCCGGTCGAGGACCCGGCCGTCTACGCCAACATCTTCAAGCCCTTCCAGGAGCATCTGGCGCAGTGCACCGGCAAGAAGGTGGTGTACTTCCAGGTGCAGTCGAACGCGGCGGAGATCGAGGCGATGCGCTCCGGCCGGCTGCACGTGGCGGGCTTCTCCACCGGGCCGACGGGCTTCGCGGTGAACCTCGCCGGCGCGGTGCCGTTCGCCGTGAAGGGCGACGAGAAGGGCTTCCAGGGCTACCAGCTTTGGATGATCGTCAAGGCCGACAGCCCCTACAAGACGATGGCCGACCTCAAGGGCAAGAAGATCGCGCACACCTCGCCGTCGTCGAATTCCGGCAACCTGGCGCCGCGCGCGCTGTTCCCGGAACTGGGGCTGACGCCGGAGAAGGATTACCAGGTCATCTATTCCGGCAAGCACGACCAGTCGGTCATGGGCGTGCTGTCCGGCGACTACGACGCCGCCCCGGTGGCGTCCGACGTCTACACCCGCATGGTGCACCGCGGGCAGGTCGACGAGAACAAGATCCGCGTGCTGTACAAGAGCGAGACCTTCCCCACCTCCTCCTTCGCCTACTCCAGCGCGCTGAAGCCGGAACTGGCGAAGAAGATGGTGCAGTGCTTCACCGACTACCGCTTCCCCGAAGAAATGAAGAAGGCGTTCGAGGGCGCCGACCGCTTCGTGCCGATCACCTACAAGGACGCCTGGGCGGTGGTGCGCAAGGTGGCCGACGGCAGCGGCACGCCGTTCAACGCCGCCACCTACGCCAAGCAGAAGTAGCGTGGCCATGCCCGATGGCACCATGGTGGGCCGCGCGGACACCGCGGCCCGCAGCGGAGGTGGTCCACAGGACCACCCGCTGGTGATCCGCAACCTGACGAAGAGCTACGGCGCCGGCCGCCCGCTGGTGCTGAAGGGCATCTCGCTGGCCTTCGAGGCGCGCGGCGTGGTCGCCATCATCGGCCCCTCGGGCACGGGCAAGAGCACGCTGATCCGCTGCATCAACCGGCTGGTCGAGCCGACCTCGGGCGAGATCCTGTTCAAGGGCCGCGACGTCGCCCGCGCCGGCCGGCGCGAGCTGCGCCACGTCCGCCGCCGCATCGGCATGGTGTTCCAGGAATACAACCTCGTGGAGCGCCTGTCGGTGATGGAGAACGTGCTGTGCGGGCGCCTGGGCTACGTGCCGGCGTGGCGGGCGTGGCTGCGGCGCTATCCGCAGGCCGACGTCGACAAGGCGTTCGACCTGCTGGACATGGTCGGCCTGTCCGACTTCGTGCACCAGCGCGCCGACAGCCTGTCGGGCGGGCAGCGCCAGCGCGTGGGCATCGCGCGCGCCGTGATGCAGGACCCCGACCTGCTGCTGGCCGACGAGCCGACCTCCTCGCTCGATCCCAAGACGTCGGTCGAGATCATGGAGCTGTTGCGGGAGGTGGCGGACCGCCGCGCCATCCCCGTGCTGATCAACATCCATGACGTGACGCTGGCGCGCCGCTTCGCCACGCGCGTCGTTGGCATGTCGGAAGGGGCGGTGGTCTACGACGGGCCGCCGGAGGGCCTGGGCGACGACCATTTGCGCACCATCTACGGCGGCGAGGACTGGTTGTCATGACCGGCCGCGTTGCCTTCCGGCCAAATTGGGCGGCGCGGGCGGGGTGGCTGCTGCTCGCGGTGTACGTGGTGTACGCGGCGCAGATCCTCGACCTGACCTGGGCGCGGTTCATCGTCGGGCTCGACCAGGGCGGGCGGTTTCTGGGGCGGCTGTTTCCGCCGGAATTCCAGCGGTGGGAGCTGCTGGTCGACGGGCTGACGGAGAGCCTGCAGATCGCCGTCATCGCCTCGGCGCTGGGCATCCTCATTTCGTTGCCCGTCGGGCTGCTGGCGGCGCGCAACCTGATGCCGTGGTGGGTCAGCACGCCGGCGCGGGCGTTCATCGCGCTGTGCCGGTCCTTCCACCCGATCCTGGTCGCCATCGTGTTCGTCAAGGCCATCGGCTTCGGCGCGCTGGCCGGCATCCTGGCGCTGGTCGTCGCCTCCGTCGGCTTCGTCGCCAAGCTGTTCGCCGAGGCGATCGAGGAAATCTCCATGAAACAGGTGGAGGCGGTGCGCGCCACCGGTGCGTCCTTCGCCAACGTGGTCACCATGGGCGTGCTGCCGCAGGTCCTGGCGCGCTTCATCGGCTTTTCCACCTACCAACTGGACAGCAACCTGCGGAACTCCACCATGGTCGGCATCGTCGGCGGCGGCGGCATCGGCGGCACGCTGTTCGCCGCCTTCCAGCGCTTCGACTACGGCTTCCTGTGCGCCATCCTGATCGCCATCATCGCGCTGATCATGGTGGGCGAACTGGTGGCCGCACGGCTGCGGGCGACCTTCCAATGACGGCCGTAACGGACCACCGCCACTGGCAGCGGTTCTCCCCGGCGCAGCGGCTGGGCCGTTTCGCCACCTATCTGGCGCTGGTGGCGGCCTTCGTGCTGTCGCTGCGCACGGTGGAGGTGATCCCGGAGTTCCTGTACGACGCGCCCGAACAGGTGATGGATCTGCTGAACCGCCTGTGGCCGCCGGACCTCGCCTACGCGCCCACGGTGCAGCAGGCGCTGGTGGAGACGCTGCACATCGCCATGCTGGGCACGCTGCTCAGCATCGTCATGGCGGTGCCCGTGGCGCTGCTGGCGGCGCGGACCATCACGCCGTCAAAGGGGCTGAACTGGCTGGCGAAGCTGGTGCTGGTCTCCTCGCGCTCGGTCAACTCGCTGGTGTGGGCGCTGCTGTTCGTGGCGGTGTTCGGGCCGGGCGCGCTGGCCGGCGTGCTGGCGATCGCCTTCCGCTCGGTCGGCTTCGTCGGCAAGCTGCTGTCGGAAGCGCTGGAAGAGACGGCGCGGGGGCCGGTCGAGGCGCTGCGCGCGGCCGGGGCGCCGTGGCTGAGCATCATGACCAAGGGCTACTGGCCGCAGGTGCAGCCGGCGTTCTGGTCGATCGCGCTGTTCCGCTGGGACATCAACGTGCGGGAATCCGCCGTGCTCGGCCTCGTCGGCGCCGGCGGGATCGGGCTGGTGCTCAACTCCGCCATGGACCTCTTCCAGTGGGACCGGGTAGCAACGGCGCTGCTCGCCATCTTCGCCGTCGTCGTCCTGGCGGAGGTGCTGGTGACCCACGTCCGCAAGCGCCTGCTGTAGGGAGTTCTCATGACCGTAGACCTGGACCTGCGCCTCGCCGCCGGGGCCGCCGTGGCGCGCGAGGCCGGGCGGCTGGCGCGCCGGTACTTCGAACGCCGCGCCGACCTGACCGTGGAACTCAAAGGGCCGCAGGACCTCGTCAGCGTCGCCGACCGCGCGGTGGAGGAGCTGATCCGCACCCGCCTGGCCGCCCTGTTTCCGGAGGACGCGGTGGTGGGGGAGGAGGCCGGCGGGCTGGCGGCCTCCCGCGTCTGGGTCGTCGATCCCATTGACGGCACGCAGAACTTCCTGCGCGGCCTGCCGTGGTTCTGCGTGGTGCTGGCGCTGATGGTGGACGGCCGCACGGAAGTGGGCATCATCTACGACCCCAGCACGGACGAACTGTACACCGCCCGGCGCGGCGGCGGCGCCTTCCTGAACGGCGAGCCGATCCGTGTGTCGGGCTGCGCCGCGCTGGAAAACGCCGTGGTCGGCGTCGGCCACTCGCCGCGCCATCCGCCGGAGCGGTTCCTGGAGCCGTTCACGGCGGTCCTGAGGGCCGGCGCGCAGACGCGCAACCTGCTGACCGCCGCTTTGCAACTTGCCCATGTCGCCTGCGGCCGGCTGGACGCCACCTGGGACCCGCACCTGCTGCCCTGGGACGTGCTGGCGGGAATCCTGCTGGTGGAGGAGGCCGGCGGGGCGGCCGCCCCCTACCGCCTGCGCCCCGATTTCTCCGGCGGCGCGCCGCTGCTTGCCGGCACCGCGCCGCTGGTACGGGCGCTGCGCCCGATGGTCACGGATTGAGGGAACACCGGGCGGGGCGCCCCGTTGGGAAGGAAGCCGCCGAACGTGGCGGCCTGCTGATCCCAAACGGGGGTGCTTTCCCATGGCAGACTATGAAGACCGCTGGAGGAACGACCAGGGCTATCGGCGCGGTTGGGAGGACGACCGTGGCCGGTGGGGCGGGCGCGAGCGCACCGGCTCCGGCCGCAAGCCGGGCCAGGAGCACGACTACGGCCGCACCATGCTGGACGACATGCGCCGTTACGCGCGCGGCGACTATGACCGGGACAGTCACCGGGACCGCGAGGACTACGGGCGGCGCGGCTATGGCCGCGACGACTATGGGCGGGACGACTACGCGTCCCGCGCGCGGTCCTACGAGCGTGACGACAGGCGTGACGAGGGCCGCGGCGGCCGCGACTGGTGGGACCGCACCAGCGACGAGGTGTCCTCCTGGTTCGGCGACGAGGACGCCGAGCGGCGGCGCCGCATGGATGAGCAGCACAGGGACGACCGGGGCGGCGGGCACCGCGGGCGCGGCCCGCGTGGCTACACCCGCTCCGACGAGCGCATCCGCGATGACGTCAACGACCGGCTGACCGACGATCCCTATGTGGACGCGTCGGACATCGATGTCGCCGTCAGCGGCTGCGAGGTCACCCTGACCGGCACGGTGGACAGCCGCATGGCCCGCCGCCGGGCGGAGGACATCGTCGAAGCCGTGTCGGGCGTGACGCATGTGCAGAACAACCTGCGCGTCCGCCAGCAGGCCGGCGTCACGGCCGGGGCCCAGGGCATGGCCAACCTCGGCAGTTCTCCGGGGGGCAGCACGCAGACCACCGGCGTGGTGGGCGGCGGCGAGACACCGGCGACGGTGCAGACCACGCGCACCAACGCCACCACCCGCCGGTAAAGACCCGCGGAAAGCGCCGAAACGGCGCACGCGCTGTTCCATTTCCGCGCGTGCGCCGCACCGCGCCCAAGCGTACAATCGTCCGGAGCGTTCGACAGGAGTCGGGACCATGTCTGGATTGGTGGGGAAGGGAGGCGTCGCGGCGCTGGCGGCTGCGGTGCTCGTTGGTGCGCTGGTGGTGCCTGGCACGGCGCAGGCGCGCCGTTCCTCGGTCACGGTCGGCATCGGGATCGGCGCGGTCGTCCCGCTGTTCCACCGCCCCTACCATCACCATTATTTCCCGCCGCCTCCGCCCGTCTATTACGCGCCGCCGCCACTGGTGTACGCGCCACCCCCGCCGGTGGTGTACGCCCCGCAGCCGGGCATCGCCGCCGACCCGGC
The DNA here is from genome assembly GCA_035629155.1 of Azospirillum sp. Lineage (GTDB taxonomy): Bacteria > Pseudomonadota > Alphaproteobacteria > Azospirillales > Azospirillaceae > Azospirillum. Next base: position 10,422 of record DASPIO010000194.1, read on the forward strand.
CGGCCCCACCTACCTGTCGCGCAGCGGGCATCTGTGCCGCGAATACCGGACGACCATCATCATCGAGGGCCGGCCGCAGCCCGCCTACGGCACCGCCTGCCGGATGCCCGACGGGTCGTGGCAGGTGGTGAATTAGGGCGGCTCAGGCCATCGCCGGTCGACGGGCCACCGAGAAGACCGAAACGATCGCCAGGGCGAACAGCAGCCCGATGCCGGCGAACACAAGCGTGACGGCGTGGTGGTCGAGCAGGAAGCCGAACAGCACCGGCGCCACGGTCGACCCGGCGTCCAGTCCGGAATAGACGAAGCCGAACACCTTGCCCGTCGCCCCCTTCGGCGTGGCGCGCTTGACCAGGATGTCGCGCGAGGGGGCCGTGATGCCCTGCGACAGGCCCGCCAGCGTGACCACGGCGACCACCGCCGTGAATGGCAGGCCGCCGCTTGCCACCACCATCATCAGCGCCGCCGCCACGCCCAGGCCCGATGCTGCGACCCGCGTGTAGTTCGTCGTGCGGTCCGCCACCACGCCGCCCAGCAGGATGCCCAGTGCCGACGCGCTGAGGTAGGCGGTGAGCGCCGTCGCCGCCAGTTCCAGCGGCACGCCGTACAACTCAACCAGCGAGGCGGTCGAGAAGGTTTGGAATCCGATGCCGGCGGCGGCCGTCAGCAGGAAGTAGGAGAACGCCATCAGGATCGCCGGCGAGGTGACCAGTCGGGCGTAGGAAACCGGCTCCATCCCGCCGTCCTTCGGGCCAGCGTGGGCGCCGTCGGTGGCGAGTTCTCGGCTGAAGCGCACCAGCACCAGCACGACGACCCAGCCCATGAGCCCGGCGGCGATCAGCGCGGTGCGCCAGTCGAAGAGGAGTGCGATGCCGCCGATGGCCAGAGGGGCCATGGCGTATCCCGCCGTGCCCGAGAACGCATGGATGCCGTAGGCGCGGCCCAGCCGCTCCGGCGACACGCGGTTGGACAGGAGCGAGAAGTCGGCGGGATGGAACACGCTGTTGCCGATGCCGGCCAGTACCACCAGCGGGTAGAACATCCAGAATTCGGTCACCAGGCCGGCCAGCCCGATGCAGGTCGCCATGGTCGCGATGCCGGCGAGCAGCATGGGGCGGGCTCCGTAGCGGTCCACCAGGATGCCGGCGAACGCCTGGCAGATGCCCGAGCACAGGTAGAAGGTTGTCGCTACCGAGCCCAGCGTGACGTAGCTGACGTCGAACACGTCGTGCAGGCGCGGAAACAGCGGGGCGAGGGCGAGCTGAAAGAAGTGGCTGGAGAAGTGGGCGGCGCCGACCAGCGCGATGATGAGCGCGTCGCGCCCCAGGGTGGCCCGGCTCTCGGTGATCTCGCTCATGCGTCCCTGTGTCCTGCCCTGTGCAAAGCCCGGAGCAGGCTACCAGTTGGGTCCCCCAAGGCAGAAGCCAGGGCAGGCCCGCGCATGGGCGCCATGCGGCGAACGCGGCCCCGCGCCCGCAGCCCCGCGGCGGCTTACATGCACCGGCTCAGGCGCATTCCGCTGCCGCAGCCAGACCCTCGCGGTCGGTCAGTTCGACCAGATGGCCGTCGAGCAGGCGGATCATGCCGCTGGTCTTCAGCTTGGTGAAGGCGCGCGACACGGTTTCCGTGGTCAGGCCCAGGTGATCGGCGATGTCGGCGCGGCTCATCGGCAATTGCACGCGCCGGCCGCCGCCGATGGTGCGCGCGGCGACGCGCAACAGGAAGGTGGCGACCCGCTCCACCGCCGTCTTGCGGCCCAGCAGCACCATCTGATCCTGCGCCGCCACCAGCTCGGTCGCGGTCAGCGACAGCAGGCGGCGCGCCAGGGCCGGCTGCTCGTCCATCAGCGCCTCGAACCGAGTGCGCGGGATGCGCTGGAGCACGGCGGCCGTTACCGCCTCGGCGCTGTAGAGATAGGATTGCGCCAGCGACAGGCCCATCATGTCGCCGTGCTGGAGGAAGCCGATGATCTGCCGGCGGCCGTCGGGGAGCAGTTTGCACAGGCGCACCGTGCCGGACACCACGCGGTAGACGTGGCGGGCGGCGTCGCCTTCCGAAAACAGCATCTGGTCGCGGCCGACCGACTGCGTCTCGGCCATGGTTTCGAACGGATCGACATCGGACGCGCGGGGGCCGGCGAGCGCGATCACGTTGGCCGTGCCGCGCATCACGGGCAGGGGGGCCGGAATATAACCGGTCCGGTGCGGCGCGGTGCTGTCGAGAGCGGCGAGATGTGCGGCCATGGAAGCCTCCCCGGTGTCGGCGTGTCTCTATGACGGAGAGAATAGCGACCCTAGGCCGGTCTGCGTAGTTCGGTACACTACGTAAGGAATAATACGTAGCCCCGCCGGGGCAAACCTCAGTTGCCGTTGGCGGCGGCCGGCATCAGCCGCTCCACCGTGTCGAGCAGGTCGTCCTCCTCGAACGGCTTTTCCAGCACGGCGACGACGCCGGCCTGGCGGGCGCGGGCCAGCGTCGCCTCATCGCCGCGGCCGGTGACCATGATCACCGGCATGCCGCCGAGCCGCGCGCCGAAGCGCTCCATGAACTCCAGCCCGCTCATCACCGGCATGTGCAGATCCAGCAACAGGCAGCCGTCCGCCCCACCGGCCGGAGCCGTGCCGTAGGCCTCGAGGAACCCGTTGCACGACGCGAAGTCGCGCACATTGAAATCGCACGCTTCCAGCAGGGTCTTCATGGAATCGCGCACCGGCTCGTCGTCATCGACGATGTAGACGAGCCTTTCGCCTGCCCCGACCAAGACACCCTCCGCGCACTCGAACAACAGGAATCGCGCGCCGGCCACCGGCCGTGTCGCGCTGAGGGAAGATAGGCCCGCAAATGCCCCCAGCGATATACGGGGTTATCCCTATCCGGTGCGGTTTTGATTCAGATCAGGTTCGGGCTCAGGTTCGGGCGCGCCACTGAAACGCAAACAGGGGCCCGGCGGACCGGCCCCCTGCTGGTGATGTGCCTGCGTTGGACGACGCCGTCAGGCGCCGATGCCGCCGTACACGAAGTCCACCTCGCGCGGGCTGTCGCGGCGGGCCGCCTTGTAGCCGCCGAATTTTTCCCAGGCCAGTTCGTGAAAGTAGAACTTGACCGAGTTGATGGTGACCTGCAGGAAAATGAGCTGGCCGGCGGCGAAGATCTCGCCGATCCAGTACAGGTCGATACCGATATTCACCGTCGACACGATGGCGCGGTAGGTCAACGCCTTGTAGAGCGCCACCGTGGTCGAGTCGATCTTCGGCGAGAAGTCCTTCTCGCGGTCTTCGATGACGCGGTCTCGTTGGACCATGTACTCGGAGTCGGAAATCTTGCCCTTGGCGCGCTGGGATTCCAGGGCGGCGAGACGCTCGTCGAACTTGTCGCGTTCGCTGGCCGGGCGGTTGCGCCAGGGCATCGGGATCGGCGCCTCGCCGGCGAGCTGGTTCTTCACCCCGCGCTCAACGGCATCGTGGAACACCGCTCCCCACAGGGAGAAGTCGCGGATCAGCGCCATCTTGGTCGGATCGGCTTCCACCTTGGTGTGATGCCAGGGGCTGTCCTTCCAGCTCGTCACCTTGGACGCCACGGGGAAGCCGCGCGTCTCCGGGTTGAAGTGGAAGCGCAGGTCGACGATGTCGCGGCGGTTGGCGACGCGATAGCCGACGGTCAGCCAAGTGGAGGGAACCGCCATGTTCTGCGTCTTGGCCTGGCCCAGCGTGCTGTCCCAGGTGGCCGAGATGACCTGACCGGCGTCCAGGCCGGCGGCCGGGCCGATCGGGATACGCTTGGTCAGGTCGCGGACCGCGGCCGCCGCGCGGGTGAACATGGTGTCCGTCTTCTCCACCATCGGCAGGAACTCCGGCGAGGAGATCGTGTGGCGGATGAAGAAGCAGGAGCTGTCCCAGCCCGACTTGTAGCGGGTGAAGATGGCGTAGAGGTCCTCGCGCTCGCAGTCCTGCGAGGTGCCCCAGCCGTCGTTCACCGGCAGCGCGTTGACGTTGACCTCCGCCACCGCGTCGATCTTGTTGTTCTCGGTGCGGACGAGAACGAGGTTGAGGATCGTGCCGAAGGCGCCGAATTCATCCTTGCCGACGTTCGCCTTGGCGATGCTGTTGGAGCCGACGGCGGCCAGGCGCCACTCGCCGGCCGGCAGCGGAACTTGCTTGCTGGCGATATCGAGCATGCCGGAATAGGCTTGGCCGATCTTGAGATCCTGTGTCTGGGCTTGCGCCGCGCCGAGCATCGTGCCCGCCGCGACGAGGGCGCCGCAAACCGAGGCGCCGATGTGAGAAAGGAGTCGCATTCTCGTGTTCCTTGTCGGGATCGGTTGCACGCCGGCCGTCACTTGGCGCCCAGGTGGGCGAATTCGATGACGCGCGTGCCGTCGCGGATGGTGCCGCGCCAGTACTTTTCCCAGTTCATGTCGAGGAGAATGTGCACCATGGTGTGCAGCACGATGATCGAGGCGGTGATGCCCGTCGACACGGCGCTGCTGAACGTCACCACGTAGGCCAGGATCCAGTCCACGGACGAGCCGAACACGCGGAACGAAATCGCCTTCTGGATCGAGCGGTCGAGCGCGCCGCTCTCCGCCGTGGCGGGGGCGAGTTGCTTCTCGATGATGGCCTTCTGCTGCTGGTACTGCTCCTCGGTGATCAGCTTCATCACGCGGAGCTGGTCGAGCTTGCCCAGCAGTTCCTCCAGTTCCGGAAGCGGCACGGCGGCCGACGCGGCGCTGGGCATCGGCATGACGTGCTTGCCGTTGAGCTGGTTGCGCAGCCCCTTCTCGACATAACCGCCGTAGTTCGCGGCCCACAGGTTCAACTCCTGCACATAGGTCTTGCGGGCCGCGTTGCCCTCGATCGCCTCCTTCGTCCAGGCGTCGGCGGCGGTGGGCTGGCTGCGTGTCTCCGGGTTGAAGTGGAAGCGCACGTCGACCACGTCGCGCCGGTCGCTGGTGCGGAAGCCGACGGTCACGAAGGCCGCCGGCAGGGCCAGTTTGTTGGTGGCGGCGAACTGCGTCACCTTCGACCAGGTGAGGGGTCCCTTGCGGTCGGGCCCCGGCTCCGTGCGTCTGCCGAAGAAGCAGGAGCCGTCCCAGCCGGACTTGAACACCACCGCCTTGAACAGCGCGTCCTCGGCCGTGCAGTCCTTCGTCGTGCCCCAGCCGTCCATGGTTGGGACGGTGTTGGCGTTGATCTCGGCGACCGCCTCGACGGTCTCGCCCTTGGCGCGCACCAGGAACAGGTTGTCGATGGTGCCGAAGGCACCGATGTCGGCCCCGGTGACGATCCGGTTATAGCCGATGGCCGCAACCTTCCATTCGCCTTCCGGCAGCGGCACTTGCTTGGCGTTGAGGACGAGCTTTCCGGAAACCGCCTGCCCCACCTTGAGATCCTGCGCGGCCGCCGTCGATGCCCCCAGCATCGCCGCCAGAACCCCCAACCACACTGCGCTTCGAGCCATCGCCCCCTCATTCCAGCTCCATGCCGCCCGCGCGAACGCCCGCCCGACAGTGCGACACTATGTATCCCCATTCTTACGCTGTCTCTTGCAAGCGATCTATGTCAAGTGACAGTTCACCCGAAAGGTGAGTCATCGCGTGAAAATGCCTCGTGGCCCGTGTATGGTCTTGGTATCGATGTTTTTCGCGGTAGGTCATATGCCCGTTGGCTGGGCGAGGCGGCGCCAAGTCGCATACGGAGGGACAACATGACGCGATGGTGGACTATACTGTGCGCCTTCGTGGTTTGCCTTGCCGCACCGGCCACGGCACAGGTCGATTCGACGATTTCCGGCCACTTTGCGGTCGCCGGGAAACAGGTTCCGCTACCGACGGGGACGTGGCGGTTGCTGGGATGGGAGAGCGTCCCGGCGGCGGGCAAGGCGGCCCGGCCACTGGAGCGCGCCGTGCTGGCCCGCGTCGAGGGCGAACGGATGGACGCCTTCGTCCTGGTCACGGCGAACGCCGCGCCGGCCGACGCCGGGTGGGGCATGACGCGCGACTGCACCCGCGACGACATCCACTTCGCCGCGATCCATTACGTGTCGGCGATGGACGGCTCCTGCACTTTCGTGAACCATGTGGTGTCCGCGGCGGCGCCGGAGTCGGCGCCGGTCTGGCTGAACGCCGAACGCGCGGCGCGCGCGCGCGGCTGGTCCACGCCGACGACGTGGCTGATGGCCGGGTTCCGCTTCACCGACCGGCGCGACGTCGTCGACGTGCGGTACCATTTCAATCCCGAGGCGTTCGGCTTCGGCCCCGGCCAGGGCCGCCCCTGGAGCGAGAGCCGGTGGGCGCCGGGCGCCGTGTCGGCCGATCCTGGCCGGGCGCGCATGGTCGCCGCGCTGGTCCGCTGGGCGGCCGAGGCCGTTCCGGTGGTGGAGGGCGGCTTCCGCAACCGCCTGGACGGCTGGCCGGCGCTGGCCAACCCCGACCCGGCGGGCACCAGCCCGGAACCGTCCGCCGGCGGCACGGCATCGCTGGGCGACGGGCCGTCGTGGGGCGTGGGCCTGATGAAGACGATCAGCTGGCGCGTCGTCGGCACCGTGGGTGATTTGGGCGTCGCCTATCTCTTCACCGGCGATCCGGTGCTGTCGGGCGGGCTGGCCTTCACCGGCGCCATCCTGAACAGCATCCTCTACTTCGGCCACGAGATGGCGTGGGGCTCGGCCACCTCCGGGCAAGCCGAGATTTTGGAGTTCGCCACGGCCGGCACCGGTTCCTGACACACACCGCCGCGGCACTGCCAAAGCGCTGCTTTGTTCGTGTGTTCTTTACCAAGGATCCGGTATTCTTGGCGCAATTTCGTGGCAAGTCCCGGCAAAGCGAGAGGCCCATGGACCTGACAACACTGACGGGCGCGCTCGTGGTCGCGTTCGGCCTTTTGAGCACCAACGCGATCCTGAATTCCGGCACCATCATGGTCGACATGTCGGTGCCCGGCAGCATCGCCAGCGACGGCATCGAAGCCCCGGTCGCCGAGATGATCTTCGAGCGCGAACTGCAGAACGCCGTCTCCGTCCCCTCCGTCGTGCCTCCGCCGGACATCCGCGGTTCCCGCGAGAAGACGCTGGCGGCGGCGCTGGCCGACGCCCTGAAGGTCGAGGACCTGACCTTCGCGCTGCAGATGGCGGTCGGCTTCCAGCCCGCCCGCCTGCAGGGCAGCGTGATCATCGAGGACAAGTCGACTGTCCTTCTGATCGACGGCTTCTCGGGGCCGACCGGGTCCTTCACGCTGCGCGTTCCGCAGAACGAAGGAGAAACCGTCGCGGCGCTGCTCCAGCGTGGCGCCGTGGAGGCGCTGTGGAAGATGCAGCCGTATCTGGCGGCGCTCCACACCTTCGATCGGGAGTTGAAGGCCGGCCGCGTCGACGCGCACCAGGCGCGCGTCGAGGAGACCATCGCCGCGATCCCGGACACGCCCGTCAGCCGCGAACGCGCGCTGCTGCTGAACCTGCTGGGCGTGTCGGCGCTGTTCGAAAACGACATCGAATCCGCGGGGCGGCACTTCAAGGCGGCCGCACAGTCCGATCCGGCGAACATCGTCCCGATCCTCAACGATGCCTTCATCGACCTCTACTACGACCGCTACGCCGAGGCCGAGGCGAAGATGAAGCAGGCCCTGGTGCCGAAGGCGATGTCGGAAAACCCGGTGTTGGTGAGCACGGCCTACAGCACCTGGGCGGTGGCCCGTTTCGGCCTGCGCGATCTGGCGGGGGCGGAGAAGCTGCTCAAGCACGCCGTCACGGCCAATCCTCAGACTTCGACCGCCTACCAATTGTGGGCCGACATCCGCGAGGACATGGGCGACATGGCGTCGGCGGCCAAGCTCAATGAACGGGCGCGCATCAACTCCGCGCACTTCGAGAACTACGCGGAGCTGGCGATCCTGTATTTCGAGCCGAGCTGGCAGGACGGGCAGACCCTGAAGCCGAACACCTTCGGCAGGCCTGCCCGCACCGCGGTCAGTGTTTCTCTGAAAGATTGATCACGACGTCCGCGGGCCGGGGTGCCGGCCCGCGGTGGAGCGACTGCGCCAGTTCCTTGGGCTCCGCGGTGGCCGGGGCATCCTTCGGGTTGTCGAAGTAATGCACGTAGAGCGGCGTGACGGCCTGCCCCAGCGTGCAGAACGTACCGAACACCACGCCGGCAAGGCCGATGGCAAGCACCGCCGGGCTGGCCGGTGCAACCAGGCCACCCGCGATCACGTTGATCAGGTTCTCGGCGCCCGCCGCCAGGGTTACTCCGGTTCCGACCGTTCCACCGATCACGCAGCCCCAAGCCGTCTTGACGTTCTCCGACGCCTCCGGACGCACGGGGATCATCGGTGTCGACAGCATCTGGCTGCTGTCGATTTCCGGCATGGCCTGCGCCGAGGCGTCGGGCGCCAAGGCCACCGGGATCGCCTGCATCGCCGAACCGCCGGATGCGACCGCGTTCGCCGGCACGGCGGGACGCCCCCGCCACGACCAGAGGTCGACGGTTTCCACGCGCAGTTGCCGATCGGCCGCGGACGCGCTCCCGGCCAGCGCCGTCACGGCCACGGCCGCCAACAGTACGGTCTTCAGAGTTCCGCGCATCGCACAATCCCCCACGTGATGTCCCAACGTGCCGGCTCGTTCATGCTGCGGCTTCCTGGGCCGCGTGCACGTCCCGTGCGCCCCGTTCAGATCTTCTTGTACCACCGGCGCGTGCGCAGCAGGATGCCGCTGCGGCGTGGATGCAGCTTAGCACGCTCCATAAGGCCTTTGACGCGCTTTTTAACGTCTTGCGGCTCCAGCGCGTTGCCGGTCATGCGGGTGTACATGCCGACGGCGCTCTTGAACTGGCGGTGGGTGACGCCGCCGCGCCGGTTGGCGATCTGCTGGAGGTACGCCTTCACGTGTGCGTTGACGTCGCTTTCCAGCGTGATGTCCTCGTCCTCGGCCACGTGCATGAGGATGCCGCGCGCCTGGTCCAAGTCGAGGCTGAAGTCCACGACCGCCTTCTTCAGCAGCTCGCGTTCCCCTTCCATGGAGATGACGTGGCCGTCCTCGGTGTGGAGGCGGATGTAGTCGGAAAACTTCTTCTTGTCGGCGGCCATCGTGTCCATAGTCAATCACCAGAGAACAGGTTTTTCCGCCGCGCGCCCGTCGTGACGAGGGGGGAGGCTGCGGGGAAGGGGAGCCCGGCCACGGCGGTCGGTGGCGGCGGCGCCTGACACAGCGGCGGAAGGCCGAATTCGACCAGCAGACGGCAGCCGATCGACACGACGCGGCTGACCAGCGCCACGGCGGTCTGCCAGACCATGCCGACGGTCTCCCACACGACATTCGGCTGCCATTCCAAGGCGCCGCTCATCACCGCGCGCGCCACCGCCTCGCTGAACTCCGGTCCCCGGCGGGTGTCGACGACGACGCCCAGGTTGGTGCATAGGGTGGTGAGGCGGTGTTCGCCCGGCGCGCTGGTGCCGGTTTCGAACACCACTGTGCGGTCGCGGTAGGGCAGGCGCTGGCGCTCCACGGCGGCCTCCAGCTCCGGCATGGTCAACGGCAGGATGCTGACCAGCCCGTCGCTGAGCGCCTTGTGCAGCAGGTCGCCGGGCGTCAGTTCATGGCTGGGCACGATCATGGCGTCCGCGTCGCCGTTCAGCAGGCGGCCCAGTGCCCGCGCACCGCCGCGATTCTCCAGTTCCAGCTTGTCCAGGGCCGGCAGCGCGCCGCGCAGCAGGCCGACGCTGACGCCGGCGTTGCTGCCCGGCAGGCCGGCGTCGACGACGATCCGCTGCCGTTGCGCCGCCACGGCCAGTTCGCCGAACGATGGCCAGGTGTCCTTGCGCACGAAGGTCAGCAGGCAGGCCGGCAGGCCCGGATAGTATTCGATGTGCTTCGCCGCCTCGGGCGACTTGGCGAGGAAATTCTCGTACAGGTCGCGCTGCACGAAGGCGGCGGCGGTGCGTCCGGACGCCACCTCGTGCAAGGCTTGCAGCGCGCTGGGCGCCGCTTCGAGGAGCAGCGGGTGCACCGGGCGCAGCGCGCGCTGCAGGCCCGGCCCGGCGCTGCGGTGGGCGATGCTGTTCTCCGGACCGGTGGCCAGGCGCCCCGGCGCCTCCGCGGCGACGGCCTGTGTTCCGATGACCAGCGAGAGGAGGGCGGCGGCGACGGACCTGCGGTGACGAACAAAAGTCACGATGACTTGGCTCCCAGGGCGCGCGCCAGACCTTCCTGGTACTTCGGTTCGGTCGGATCCAGGCGGAGCGCCTGCCGATAAGCCGCCGCGGCGTCGCTGTGCCGGCCCAGGTCCCGGTACAAGGTCGCCTGCATGGCATACAGTTCGGCGTCCTCGGGCGCGGCGTGGATGGCCTTTTCGATGTGCGCGAGCGCTTCCGTCGGCTGGTCCATCGCGACATGCGCCACGAACATCTCGCGATGGACGGCGGCCTTGTCGTTGTACGTCGTCAGGGCACGCTCCAGCATTTCCAGGGCCGCGGCGTTCCGGCCGATGCGGATCAGCGTACGCCCGATGTTCAGGTATCCGGCGCCGAAATCCGGCCTCATCTCGACAGCGGCGGAGAACTTCTCGATGGCCTCGTCGTAACGGCCCTGCACGAGCAGGGTCCGCCCCCAGAGATTGTAGACGAGATGGTGGTCCTTGCGCGGCATCGCCTTGAAGCAATGCGCGATCAGGGCGTAGGTGTCGGGCAGGTCGCGGTGGCCCGCCTTCATTTCCTCATCGCGCTTGTAAAGCGTCGCGATGTAGGGATCGATGATGACCATGGCGTCGAAAGCCGCTGCCTTGAGCAGCCGGCCAACCTCGTCCATCCGGCCCCGGTAGGTGTGCAGGATGGTGCGCCCGTCGTCGACCTGCGCGCGGACGCGCAATTCGATGACGTCGTCGCCGCCTCCGGCGTTGTGGATCTCGCCGGAAAAGGCCACACGGATCACGCCCAGATGGCGGCGGGCCGCGTCCACGAAGATCTGGACACCGAAGTACTCGCCGAGCTGCTGGAGTGTCTCTTCCTTCGCCTTGCCGGGAACATCGGTCGAACGCAGGCGGGACGCCGCGACCTCGCGGATGCGCCGCATCTCATCAGCCAACTGCCGGGTCATCACTTCGGGCGTGTAACCCTGCTTCACGATGGCCGGGGGAACGGCGATCGGCTCAACGGAAATGGCGCCAAGGCCCGACACCACGCTGATGCCGAAGAACGAAACCGCAGCCAGAAGCGAAAGCGTCAGATAATCCACGGCAAGGCACTCCGTCACAGCGGCGGAGAGTGCTCCGCCGAGGCCGCAGCATACCTCAACCGGGGTATGTATTGTAAAGGAGAGTCGGGTCTGTCCCAAAAACCTTCCCGTGCACGCGCTTCGACGCGACCGGAGCTGCGCAGCGCTTGATCAGTACCGGGGCGGCACGAAAGAATGCAGCAACATCAACGCAGTGTAATGTCGTTGGAGTCGATCTGGCCGGACAGGCGCGAACGGATGTGCGACCAGGAAATGCCGATGGCGAGGATACTGGCGGTGACCACCAGCGAAATGGTGACAAACAGGGGGAAGGTGAGTTCCGGCAGGATTCCGATGTCGACCAGCGTCCAGGTGATCGCGGAGAAGAACATCATGCCGAGCAGAATGCCGATGATGCCAAGCGCGCGCAATGTGCCCAGCAGGAACGTCGCCAGCACGGTGACCAGCGCCGTGCCCACGAGGATCTTGAACGACCAGCGGGCGTCCTCCGGATCCATCAGCCAATGGATGTAGGAGTAGCCCGTCTGGTTGTAGAAGGCGAAGACCAGGAACATCGCGAACAGCCAGCGAACGACGATCCCGTGATAGGTGAACATGACCGGGTCCTGTCAAGCCGCGCGCCCGTGGCACCCTGTGCTCAGCGGGCGAACAGCTTCTCTTCCATAGCCGACTTCTCGATGCAGGCGATGCGCTGGAGCTGCAGGTAGGCCGCCTTTTGACCGGCGTAGGGGTCGACCGACACCTGCTCCATGAACCTGAGCTGGTCGCGCACGTCGATGTACTGCGCCGTGTAGTCGAGGATGCGGTAGGGGATCATGTAGCTCCCCAGGACGCCATACTGCAGCGCCATGGTGGCCATGCGACCGGCGGCGTCGCGGATGGTCGAGGGGCCGAGAACCGGCAGCACCACGTAGGAGCCGCGCGGCGCGCCATAAGCGCACAGCACGTCGTCGAAGGTGCGGACCTCGCGCGGATAGCCCATCTCGGTCGCCCGGTCGACGACACCGCCCATGCCGTAGGTCGTGTTGACCGCGAAACGGATGCTGGACTGCTTGGCGCCATCCCAGTCGCCGCGCAGCGCGTTGCTGACCGCGGTGATGGGCTCACGCAGGTTGGCGAAGGCGTTCGACACGCCCTGGCGGAACGGCGGGGTGGTGTGCTCGTTGTAGGCGGCGGCCACCGGCTCCATCACCCATTGCTGGACCGCCCGGTTGAACGAGAAGATCGCCCGGTTCAGCGGCTCGTTCAGTTCGGGAATCTGCAGCGCGGACTCGTCGGGCGCCGTGGCCGGCGCCGCGGCGGCCGGAGACACCGCCATGGGAGACAGCATGGCACCCGCGGAAAGCGCCACCGCCGCGATGGTCGTCCGCCACGCGGGACTCGTCCGGCGCGTTGCGGCGCGGGAAGAGACCCTGCTCGGTGAACGGAGGCGCAGGACAGGCATCAACTCCTCCCTAAAGGTGGGGTAGGCAGAGGCGGGCATCGGCTGGGATCAGCGGGCGAGGCCAGCCAGAACCGCCGAAAGATCGGTCGGCTTGGTGGCGGTCAGCAGATGGGACTTGGCGGCCTGCTCCAGCGTGCGCGCGGCGGCATCCACCTCCAGGCGCAGCTTGGCGTCGGCCAGCCACGCCGACGCCACCTCGGCCGGGCGGCCGCTGAGCGTCTGCACGCTGACGACGGCATCCTTCAGGTTGCCGGCGGCGAGCTGCGTGTCGGCGGTGCGCAGCGCGGTGATCGCCGGCGTCGCCTGATGCCGGCCGAGTGCGCCGACAAGGTTTTCGAGCTGCACCGCCGACGAGGAGCGGATCACGCTGAGGTCGAGCCAGCCCGGCGCGGTGCCGAGGGTCTCGCCGACGTAGATTTCGTTGAAGACGCCGACGAACCGGGTGCGCAACTCCGGCGTGCGCGGCACGCCCTTGGCGGCGCCGCGCGCCAGTGTGTCAAGCGCCGCCTTGGCCTCAGGCATCCCCTTGGGGGCCAAGGCCTGCGCGAGCGTCAGCGCATCGGCGTAGGGAGCCGTGCCGGCAACCGCCTGCTGAAGCTGGCTGGAAGCGATGAGGAACGCTCGCGCCGCACCGGCGTCGGGCTTGTGCCACGCGGCGGCGAGATGGTCCTGCCACATGGGCAGAGTCGCGATGGCGGTGGCCGACGCGGTGGAGAGCAGCAGCCCGATGGCGGCCATCACGTAGAGGCCGGGCCGTTTGCGCTCGACGACCGTCGGTGCCGCGGAGAGCGGCGGTGGCTCCGGCGCGGCGGCCGGAGGGCCATCGGCACCCGTGCCCGCGCGGGGGCCGGTGGCCGTGTCGGGGGATTCGGTGGCGGTGTCTTGTGCCGTCATGGTGTGCCCGGTCCCGCGCTATTGGGTTAGGTGCCGGCCGTCTTTGCCCGGAGGCTCGCGGCCGTTCGCAGTCGCCACCGCCACGATACTGGGTCATACACGCCCTGTCACCCGGTTTGTCGCCGGTTGCGCAACTCTCGGCGGAAAAGCCCACACTTATCCCGACGCAACCGCGGCGGGCAAACTGGACGGCCGGTCTTGCTTCGATTATACGAAGGATGGCCGTCATCGCCGCGCCTTTCTGGCGTATGCGGACGGATAATGATTTGGACTGGGCGATTCGTTTCGGATTGGGGTGCGCGCCGTGGACAAGCCTGCTCAGCATACGCCGCGGCCGGGAGCGTGCGCCTGATGATGTGGGCCCGCATCGCCACCACCGCCGTGATCCGCCGGGCCACCCTGCGCCACCGGGGCCTGCGCCGGGCGCTGCTGGCGACCGCGGCGGGCGCCGTGCTCGTGCTCGCCGGGCTGTCCATGGACACGGGCGGTGCGCCCGAGGTCGTTCCGGTCAGCCAGGCGGCGACCGCGCCCGTCCCGGCCGAAGGCACCACACCCGCGAAGGCGATGCTGACCTGGACGGGCGTCGACGGCCGGCCCCGCCGCACCGAGGTCGACGCCGACCGGCTGGAGGCGTTCCACAACGCGCTGGCCACGCGCCTTGCGGAGCACCGGGCGATGCTGGCCGACCACGCCGGGCAGATCGCGCGCGACGAGTTCTCGCCGGTGTTCATCCAGCTCGACGCCCGCGTCCCCGCCTACACCGAGTGGGTGTTCAACTGGTGGACCAGCTACATCCTGCTCACCCGCGGGCTGGTCGCCGGCGTGGACCGGCTGGTGCGTGGCGACCTGCCGGGCATCCAGCCCGCCGTGCAGGAAACGCTGACCAACTACGTCCGTGCCGAATACGCGCTGATCACGCAGCCCGACGACATGCGGCCGGAGATCACCGCTGCGGTCAAGGCCGCCATCCGCGAGTTGGACCGCGACGTCGGCAAGATCTGCGGCCAGTACGGTCAGGAGTTCCGCAATTTCGTGCTGGCCCATGGCGGCGCCATTGAGGCGGCGGCCGAACCGGGGCGCTGGGCGCCCGTGGCGCGCGACGGCGTGGAACTGAGCGCGTGGCCGAGCCTGTGCATTCCGCCCGCCGGCCTGCCGGCGGTCCCGGCGGAACTCTACGAGCGCGCGCTGCAGCTCGATGGGCAGATCAACTCGGTCCTGATCCGGCTGAGTCGGCCGATCGCCACCACCGCGGTATCGCTCAGCGTGTCGGCTTCCGGCATCATGGCGTTCCTGGCCGGCTTCGGTCTGCCGGTGGCGGTGCTCGGTGGCCCGGTGCTCGTCTTCGTGGTCGCCAAGTCGGTGTTCTATGTCGCCGACTTCCTGCTGTCGGAACTCGACGCCGCGTTCAACCGGCGGGACTTCGAGGCGGCCGTGCGCCAGTCCCTGCGCCGGTCGGAGGAGGACAGCGAAGCGCTGCTGACGCGGATGCTCCAGCAGCGCCTCGATGATCACTTCACGGCCGTGCAGGCCCTGGTGTCGCCGCAGCACTGACACCCGGCGGCAGCCGTTACGGGCCGGGCGCCACGCGGGCGGATACCGCCACCGGGACGCGGTTCATCCCCGCACCCTTCGGTTTGTTCACCAGCCAATCCATCGCCAGGGCACCGGCCACCGCGCTGGTCACGGCATAGACGCGGCTGACCGCGACCGCCCCCTCGGTGGCGCTGACGGCGCCGGTCGCCGTCGCCGCGGCCTCGGCGCCCACGAGCGGCAGGGCGCCGAGGCCGCCGGTGAGGACGTTGAAGGCGACGACGCCGCCGATGGCTCCCAGGCCGAGGGCGAACGACTGATTGCGCTGCGCCCAGGACGTCTCGTCGCTGACCTGCGGCAGCTTCGGCAGTGGCGGGAGAGGCGGGATCGGCGTGGCATGTGGTGCCGGCGCAGCGTTGGGGGCGGGCGTCTGGGCCTGGGCGAGCAACAGGTCGGCAGCATGCCCGCCGGTGGGCAGGCTGGTGGCGGCGATGGCAAGCGCCAAGGCCAGAGCGGGACCCTTCATGGACTGTTCCCCCTTCGCGTGGCGGCGGGCCGGATGGCCGGTTGGTCGATGTGCGAGGTCAGGTTGCGGAGATCCGGTCGAGCGTCGTCGCCAGCAGCGCCTCCACCGCCGCGTCGACCGCCAGCCGGGCGTTCGCCTCGATGATCCAGCGCTTGGCCATGCGGGTCGCCGGCTCGCCCAATTCGTTGAGCTGGCGCAGCGCGCCGGCGAGGTCGCCCTCGGTCAGGCGGCGGTTGATGATGTCCAGCCCCTTGATCGTGGTGTTCGATTCCACCGCGCCCGGCAGGCCGGAGGTGGCGACCACCTGGGTGATCCAGTCCTGGATCCGGTCGGTCAGCGACCGCTGCGCCGTCGCTTCGGCCACAGCCTGGATGTTGGGGGCGACCAGGGCAACGAAAGTCTCGCGCAGTTCGGTCACCGTCGCGACACCGGTGGCGGCGAAGGGCGCCAGCGCGGACAGGGCGTCCGACAGGCGCTTGTCCTCGCCGACCAGCTTCATGCCGGCGTCGAGTTCCCGCTGGTACGGCTTGGACGTCTGCAACTTGACCAGAAGCTGCTGCGACACCAGCGCCAGCCGGGTGGCGGCCGCGCCGTTGCTGCTGGTCCTGACCTCATCGAGGCGCTTCTCCGCCTCCTGCAGGCGCTCGCCGAGCGCCGCGGCCTCCCGCTGCGCCTGTTCAAGCGTGGCCTGCAGCTCGGTGCGCGCGCGTTCTTCGGCGGTCAGCTTGGCCTGGATCTCGGCGCGGGCGGCCACCTCCTGGTCGAGCTTGGCCAGCAGGTCGGTCCGCGCGGTGTCCTGCTGCGCGAGCTTGGCCTGGATCTCGGTGCGGGCGACCACCTCCTGCTCGATCGTGGCCTGCAGGCCGGTGCGGGCGCCGGCTTCCGTGTCCAGGCGACCGGCCAGCGTGGCGACGCCGGCGTCCAGCGCCTTCAGCCGCTCCGGCGCGGCGCCGACGGCGGCGTCGATCTCGCCGAACCTCCGCTCGATGGTGTTGAAGCGGCCCTCGATCCCATCCATGCGGCCGGCCGTGCGGTCGCCGCGCTCCTCGGACGCCGCGAGGCGGGCGTTGATCTGCGCGAAGCCGCTCTCAAGCTGGTCGATGCGGCGCGCCGAGACGTTGAAGTTGCCGCCGACCGCTTCGATCGCGTCGACTCGCCCCGCAGTGCTGCGGTTCTGGCCGTCCAGCGCGGCGATGCGCTGCGATAGCGCCTCCAGACGGCCGTCGGCGGTGACCAGATCGATGGCGGGCGCGACCGACGGGATGTGGCCGAACTTTTCCTGCAGGATCGGGCGCAGGGCCGGCGTGGCGACCGCGAAGGCCGAACCGGTCAGCGCCACCAGCGAGACGAACAGGGCGAAGCCGTTGCCCCGCGCCCGCGGTGGCGGAGCGGCCACCGGCCCACGCCCGCCGGTGCGATCGTTGCGCGACGGACCCGTCAGCTCCTTGTCCACGGCGCTCGCGCCCGGCTTGCCTTCGGAAGAGGCCCGATCCAGTTCGGGCGAAACGGACGTCGACATGCGGTCTTCCATCAAGAGTGGGCGCGCGCCGGATGACGGCGTTGCTGGATCATGGACGCTGGACGGCTGGCGTGGTTCACGGACGGGCATAGACGCGGTCGGTGGCCACCGCCGTCGACCACAGCGGAACATCCGGCCGCTCGCCGTCGGCGATGTAGTGGATCGGGTTCGGCTTCGCCCCGGAGGTGCGCTGCGTGTAACGGTGGAACCAGTTGCCAGCGAAGCCGCCGATCACCGCCGCCACCACCGTGGGCAGGCCGATCACCCCGTCGAGCACGATGAGGCCGGCGACGACGCCCAGGCCGATCGCCACGATCTGCTGGGGCTCCAGGTCCGGCATCCCGGCCGGCGGCGGGGTGGGTGCCCGGTCCGGCGGTGCCGCGGTGCCCGGTGCCGGGCTCGGTGGAGCCGGATCGGCCTGGATCAGCTCCAGACGCGCCCGGTCCATGTCCGACAGGATCTGCTGACGGAAGGTGATGGACTCCGCCATAGCGCTCTGGCCATACCCGACAAGCGCCGCGATCAGCAGCAGCACACGTCCGATCCCCATGCTGGTCCCCCCTCATTTCCGCCGGCCGGAGCCCCGGAAGCCCCGTTCCCACGCCCATCGGGAGCGGCGCCGCCCGCCTTCGCGCACGGGGCGCGAGCGGCGCATCCCTGGCACTCCTCTTTTTCAGTACCACGATTGGTGGAGCCGATTGAAGTCCCGACTTGACCGCGTGGCGTGATAACGAATAATCGCGCATGTGGGAAACGCGGTAGGGCGTGCCGCCGGGGCCGCCCCACGCCAGAGCGGGGGAGGTTGCCCGCAGGAGTGGCCGGTGAAGACATGGTGACAGGCGAGGCCGGGTGGAACCTGCTCGCGGCGAACGCGGCAGCCGGGTTGCTGGCCCTGGTCCTTCCCATGCTGGTGATCGGCGTGGTGTCGGCGCTCAGCCACCGGCTGGCGACGCTGGATTTCTACGGCATTCCCGCTCTGATGCTGCTTCCCAAGCTGGCCGGCATCCTGCTGGGCGTGGTGATGCTGGCCGATTGGCTGCCGGAGGGGCGCTTCGTGCCCAGCACCTTCTTCGATCCGGGCAGCTACTGGAACATGGCGGCGACCGAGTTCCTGGAGCGATGCGCCGATCCCTTCGCCTACGACCTGCCGGCGGCCACGGCGGCGGCGCTGGCGGGGGAGGCCGGGCTGGCGGTGCGCATCGCGGCGTGGCTGGCGCTTCTGGCGCTCGCTGGCGCGACGGTGCTGGCGATGCTGGTGTCCGGCTGGATCGAAGGGCTGCGCAACATCGGGGTGGCGGCGTTGCTGACGCTGTCCGGCGCGTTCATCACGGTGTACATCGTCGCCTTCATCCTATGGGCGGTGTACTCGCTCAATTTCTGGGTCTTCCTGGTGCTGGCCGCCGCCTACCAGTACAGGCGCCACCACCACGCGGCGGTCTGACGGGAGCCGACATGGCAGCGCACAGGCCGCACAGCACCTCGGGACCGGCGGTCGAGGACGGCAAGGGCACCCTTGTCGCGCGCGGCGTCGGCGGCCGGCTGGAACTGACCGGCAACCGGCTGCGCATCATCAAGGGCGGCGTCTTCGGCTACTTCGTCACGCTGTTCGGCATCGAGGGCGGCTTCGTCGAGCGTACGGTGCGGGTGAGCCACATCTCCAGCATCGAACTGGACGTGCCGGTGATGTTCTTCCGCTACATCCGCCTGTCGTATCCGGGCAGCCCGGTGATGACCGGGCATACGTTCCTGGACATGATGGCCGAGAACTCGGTGCTGATGAGCCTGGTCGACAACCGTCCGTTCTACACGCTGATCGAGCGGGTCGAGGCGATGATGGACGCCGAGGGCGCGCCCGCCCTGGAGCGGCTGAAGGACGAGCCGGAGGAGCCGCGGCCACCGCCGCGCCCCTCCCTCATGACGGCGCTCGGCCGGGGGGTGCGGCGCCTCTGGCCACGCCGCGCGCCAGCGCGGAAGCCGGAGGGCGCGCCGGCGCCAGCGTCGGCATCCAACCCGGAAGCGGGGCCGTAGCAGCCCTAATCTCCGTACCGATCGGTTGTCGTCCACGCCTCGCCGACGGCCACGGTGCACGGGCGCACCGACAGGCCGACCGGCAGGCGCGTCGTGCTGTCGCCGCAGGCACCGTCCAGTTGGCGGTAGGTGAGGCCGCGGGTATCGCGCAGGTCGACGCCGGACAGGTCCGCCCCGTTCAGGTCGGCCCTGGCCAGGTCCGCCCCGGCCAGCACGGCGCCGGACGCGCGCACGCCGGTGAGCCGGGCGCCGGACAGGTCGGCGTTGCGCAGGTCGGCCCCCTCGAGGTCGGCCGCCGACAGATCGGCACCGCGCAGCGAGGCACCCGCCAGCGTCGCCGACGACAGCTTGGCACCGGACAGGGTGCTGCCGTCCAGGCGCGCCCCGCCGAGGCGCGCACCCGGCAGCACGGCGTGGGCAAGCGGCAGGCGCTCCAGGCTCACGCCGTCGGCGGCAAGGTCCTCCAGCGCACCCAGGCGGCCGCCGTCGTCCTTGCGTCCGGCGACAGTGTGGACGAGATCCAGCGCGCGGTACTGCGCCTCGCGTCGGGCGGCGTCGGCCTGTTCGGCGCGATGTCCACCCTCCGACAGCCAGACGGCGACGGCGGCGAACACCGCCAGATGGGTCGCGACGGTGACGAGCCGCCCCATGCGCGATGCGCCGGTGGAGCGGAGGCTCGGGGCGTGGACCGATCGGTCGTCACGACCGGCGGCCGGCGGCGGATGAGTGCTGTCCCATGGCATGCATGATCAGCTAATCTTCGCGAACGGCCGAGCCAGTGTGCCGACGGATAGGCCGTGAAGGCGTCGCATGTAACCCGGCCGCATCCCGGCGCTTGGCCCCGGCACGGACGCTGTGCTACGGCTGATGTGCTCCACCCCTTCCGATCGGCGCGGCATGGCGGCGAAGCCACACATCTCGTTCGGCACCTTTCTGGTTCGCCTGCTGCTGCTGGAGGCGATGGTGCTGGGAACCTACAATCCCAGCGGCGTCTCCTTCATCCACTGGATCGCCGCGGACGGCGGGCCGATGTCGGCCAAGGTCGCGGCTGCGCTGTTCCTGACGGCGGGCTACACCCTGGTGGTGACCGTGCTGCTCGGCTCGATCGGGGGGCTGGGATTCCTGGTTGGAGCCTTCTGCCTTCTGCTGCTGGTCTACCAGGCTTTGCTGATATTCCCGGAGGCGCGCACGTGGCTGGTGCTGCAATGGGCCGGGCTGATCAGCCTGGGCTTCGTCCTGGCCGTCGGTGTCGTGTGGTCGGGGTTGCAGTACTCCCTGCTCGGCCAGAAGCCGGCCCGCTACGTAGCCAACAAGAAGAAGATCTGAGAGACGCGCCGGGCTGCGACCCGGCGCGTCCTGCGCGTTTACTCGAACAGATGGCGTTCGGCCGCCTTGACCATGCGGTTCAGGCGCTCCTCCAGCGACGGTTCGGCACGCGCCGCCTGATGGTGCGCGACGGCTAGGCGCTCCAGCGTACGCGCGGCATCGTCCAGGTCGATGCGGCCCTGCGCGTCGGCCAGCCATGCCGAGGTGAGGGCGGCCGGCGCCGTGCCCAGCGAGCGCACGGAGGCGACCGCTTCGCGCAGGTTGCCGGCGGTGAGCAGCACCTCCGCGTTGCGCAGGGCGGGCGGGGCGGCGGTCGGCGGAGGGGGGGCGCCGAATAGACCGGTGTTCATCAGCCCGCCGACGGGCAGGGCCGCGGACAGCTCGCTGACCGTGCGCTCGACCCACTCGGGCGCCCAGCCGGCGCTCGCGGTGCGTGGCGCGGCGCTGTCGCGGACGGCTGCGGCGATGGTTTCGAACTGGGCGCGCAGCGCTGGCATGGCGGGCGCGCCCTTGTCGGCGAAGGCGGCGACGCGGTCGAGCGCCGCGGCCATCGGCGCCTGCCCGGACGGAGCCAGAGCGCGGGCGACTTCGACCGCACCGGTGAAGGGGGCGGAACCGGCCGCGGCGCGCGAGACGCCCTGGACGGCGATGAGGAAGGTGCCGGCGGCGGCCGGGTCGGTCCGCTCCCAGACGCGGTCGAGTTCACCCTGCCACAGCGGCAGCGTCGCCACCGCCGCCGTGGTCGCCGCCGACAGCAGAAGGCTGAACGCGGTGACCGCGTACAGCACCGGGCGTCGGCGCGGGGCCGGGGCGCTGGGCGTGGCGACGGGCGCCACCACAGCGGTGGCGGCGACGTGAGCCGCCTCGGCGACCGGTGCCGCCACCGATGCCGGTTCGGGAATCGCTTCGGGCTCGGCGGCCTTCGCCGGCTCGGGTTCGGGTGTCGGCTCGGGCTCTGCGGCGGCCTCGACCACCGGTTCGGGTGCTGGTGCGGGAGTCTCCGCCTCGGCCCTGCCGTGTTCCGGCTCGGTCGGCTCGGGGGGTGTCATGGTCGGTGCCGACATGGTCTCCTCGGTCTTGACGGGCTCGGAAACAGGCTCGGGAATGGGCGCGGGCTCCGGTTCGGGCACCGCTTCGGCGACCGGGGCGGGGAGCGTTTCCGGTTCGACGGGCGGCGGCCCATCGACCGGTGCTTCGACAGCCGGCGCTTCGACAGCCGGCGCTTCCGCAGCGGGCGCGCCGCCATAGACGTCGTCAATCGTCGGCTTCTTCACCGCCGGAACCTTTTTCGGCTTTATCGCCATGGCGCACCTTCCACCGACATGAGAACATTCTCGACTTCATCGACCAGGGCCCGGAAATCGCCCATCGCGGTCGATCCGTAGCTCGGCACGCCGGCCAGCTTGATTTCCTCGAAGCGCACCCGCTCCATGATCTTGGAGGCGAGGACGGGGACGTTGACGTCCACCAGCATCTGCCGGACCACGTCCGTCAGCGTGACGCGCGGCTTCACCCGGTTGAGCACGACGCGGTAGGGCAGCGGTCGGCCGCCGCGCGCGGCCGACGTCTCCAGCTGTTCGATCACCGTCGTGGTGTCGAGGCTGGGATAGACGTCGTCGAGGCTGGGCTGGGCAGGGATCAGCACAAGGTCGGCGTCGAGCAGGATGGCGCCGTTCTCCTCGGTCAGAAAGCCGGCCGTGTCGACCACCACGATCGCGCCGGCGTCCCGGTGCGCGGCGACTCGCGCGCGCAACGGGCCGATCCCGACGCGGTCGGCGATCAGCGTCTCGAACGGGCAATCGGGTGGCAGGAAACCGGACTCGGCGCGGTGGATGCCGCGCTGCGGATCGGTGTCGACCAGCATGACCGGCCGGCCCCGCTTGTGCCAGCACTCGGCCAGGCAGCGCGCCAGCAGGCTCTTGCCCGTGCCGCCTTTGCGGTTGGCGACCACCACCACGGCCCCGCGGTCAACCGCCGGTCTGGCCTTCTTCACCGAAACTGCCACAGGTCCCCCTTCCTGCTGCCGACGGTGAAGACACTCCGTGTTGTTCGCAAATTTGTCAACGTCGCGCGACTTGGAAATGGCGCGGCGTGTCCATCGCGCTGCGGCATCAGCTGTTGCTGGTGCCCGGGGGCGCGGTTTGGCAGCGCGCCCGGCGGTGTACCGGATAGGCTTCGCGCATGCCGTCATAACCGTCGAAGCCCAACGTCCTGGCCTGCGGGTCCAGCTCGCGCACGGTGGTGGCGACGTCGGCCACCGGCTCGACCGCCCGCCGAAGCGGCCGGCAGGAGCCGGACCTCCAACGCCATGCCGCGACCGGACTGTACCACGAACGGACAGAGGGGCAGTGATCAAACCCTTAGAGGATCGGCCGGGCCATCTTTACGGTCCGCCGCGCGGCGCCACGCCGGCGGCAACGGCCATGCGGACGAGATGAGGGAGGCTGTTGGCCTGCATCTTCTCCATGACGCGGGCGCGGTGGATCTCCACGGTGCGCGGGCTGATCGACAACTCGTAGGCGATCACCTTGTTGGACTGTCCGTCGACCAGCCCCTGCAGCACGTCGCGCTCGCGCGGGGTCAGCGCGGCGAGACGCGCCAGCGCTTCCGGCGGCGGCGATTCGGCGGCCAGGGGCGGTGTTGCGGGGGCTTCCAGCGCCGGGCGGGGGCGGGACAGGGCGGTGCGCACGCCTTTGATGAGCGCCTCGTCGTCGAACGGTTTCTCGACGAAGTCCACGGCGCCGGCCTTCATGGCGCGCACGGCCAGCGGCACGTCGGCGTGCCCGGTCATGACGATCACCGGAAGGGCATGGCCGGCCTCGGCCAGACGTTCCTGCACCTCCAGCCCGCTCATCTCCGGCATGCGCACGTCGACCAGCAGGCAACCCGGACGGCAGGGCGCGTCGGACGCCAGGAAGTCGGACGGCGAGCCGAAGCTCTCCACGCGGAAGCCCGCGCATTCCAGCAGGACCTGCAGGGAATCACGCACGGCGTCGTCGTCATCGACGATGAAGACGGTCGGCTCAGCGGGCATGCTCCGCTCCCGAATTTTCCGTATCCGCACCGCTTTCCGGCTGGTCGGCACGCGGGACGGTGAAGTGGAAGACAGTGCCGCCGCCCGGCCGCGCTTCGGGCCACAAGCGGCCGCCGTGCGCGTCGATGATGGAGCGGCAGATCGACAGGCCGAGGCCCATCCCCTTCTCCTTGGTCGTCACGAAGGGCTGGAAGAGCTGCGCCAGCACCTCCTCGGCGAGGCCGGGGCCGGTATCCTCGATGCTGACGCAGGCCAGGCCGTCCGGGCCGGGGGCGGTGACGATGGCGAGTTCGCGGCGGGGCCCGTCGGCCATCGCCTCGGTGGCGTTGCGGACGAGGTTGAGCACCACCTGCTGGATCTGGATCTTGTCGATCAGCACGGGCAGGTCCTCGGCGTGCAGGTCCAGGCCGACGCGCACGCCGCTTTCCTTGGCGCCGACCAGCGCCAGGGCGCTCGCTTCCTCGACCACCTTGTTGAGGCTTTCGATGGTGCGCTCCGTGTAGCCCTTCTCGATGAAGTTGCGCAGGCGGCGGATGATCTGGCCGGCGCGGGTCGCCTGCGCCGCGGCCTTTTCCATGGTCTCCAGCGCGCGCTCCGCCTGCGGGCCGTCCACGTTGCCGAGCAGCCGGCGGACCGCCTTCACGTAGTTGATCACCGCCGTCAGGGGCTGGTTGAGTTCGTGGGCGAGGGCGGAGGCCATCTGGCCCATGGCGCTGACGCGGCTGACGTGCAGCAACTCGGCCTGGAGTTCCTGGAGCCGCCGCTCCGTCGCCTGCCGTTCGGTGAGGTCGCGCACGAAGCCGGTGAACAGCCGCCGTCCGCCGAGGTTCACCTCGCCCACCGCCAGTTCCATGGGAAAGACCGAGCCGTCGCGGCGCAGGCCGGAGACGACCCGCCCGATACCGATGATCCGCCGCTCACCGGTGCGCTGGTAGCGCCGGAGGTAGGCATCGTGCTCCTCCCGGTAAGGCGACGGCATCAGCATGCTGACGTTGCGTCCCACCACCTCCGCCGCCGTATAGCCGAACAGCCGTTCGGCGGCCGGGCTGAACGTCTCGATCAGGCCGCGTTCGTCGATCACGATGATGGCTTCCGGCACGGTGTCGAGGATGGAGGCGAGGCGGGCCTGACGCTCGTGCAGCGCCGCCTCGGCGCGCCGGCGTTCGGTGATGTCGCGCACGATGCCGACGTAGACGGGGGCATCGGCCTGCGTCGCCTCGCCCACAGACAGTTCCATGGGAAAGCTGGTGCCGTCCTTGCGCAGGCCCTGCACCTCGCGCCCGATGCCGATGATCCGCCGTTCGCCGGTGCGGTGGTAGCGCTCCAGGTAGGAGTCGTGCTCCTCGCGGTAGGGGGAGGGCATGAGCATGCTGACGTTGCGGCCCAGCACCTCATCGGCCCGCCAGCCGAACAGGCGCTCGCACGCGGAGTTGTACGTCTGGATGCGCCCGGCGCGGTCGATGACCATCACGCCGTCGGGCACCGTGTCCAGCATCGCCTGGAAACGGGACACGAGATCATGGCCATCATCCCGCCCCTGTCCGGTCACCATCGCCCTCCCGCCGCAACGTCGCACAATATCCTTAGAGTAGTTGACCGAAATGGTGGGTCAACCGTGCAAGCGGGGGGTATGCGACGTCGCATAGCCCGGAGATAGGCTAGAGGTAGGGCCAGAGGGCCTGCAGCGCCATGCACACCGCCGTGCCGGAAGCGACGGACACGAGGAGATTCCGCAGGGCCAGATGCGCGGCGACGGTGACGGCGGCGCCCAGGGCTTGCGCCGCTTGCACCTGCGGCGGCTCGGCGCCGACGCCCCAGCCCAGGAAGATGATCAGCACCGCCAGCACGGCGGGCGGGAACAGCTCGGCGAACAGGCGGCGCAGCGCCGGACCGGTCAGCCGCTCGCCCACCAGGAAGGGCAGCAGGCGCGCCGACGCCGTGGCCAGCGCCATCAGCGCGGCCGTCAGGACCACCGTTGCGCTCACGACGGCGCCCTCCACCGGTCGAACAGGGCAACCGCCACCAGGGCGGCGGCCAGCACCGGCAGCAGCGTGTTGGCCGTGCCGGACAGCCACGCCCCGGCAACCCCGACGCCGCCGGCCAGCAGTGCCGCGCCCGCCTTCGGGCGGCTGCGAACCTGTTCCAGCAGCAGCACGATGAACAGTGCGGTCAGCGCGAAGTCCAGCCCGCGCACGGCGGCGGGCACAAGGCCGCCGACCGCCGCGCCGGCGGCGCAGCCGACCACCCAGTAGCTTTGATTGAGCAGTGCCACCCGCCACAGGATACCGTCGTCGCGCCGCGATTCGGCGTCCGGCGGCATGGCGGCCAGCACGGCGTAGGTCTCGTCGGTCAGCGCGAAGGCGAAGTAGGCCTTGGCGGCACTCCACGAGCGGAAGCGATCGAGAAAGGCGAGGCCGTAGATGGCGTGCCGGGCGTTGAGGACGAAGGTGGCGAGCGCGATCTCCACCGGTCCCTGGCCGGCGGCCAGCATTCCCGCCGCCATGAATTGCGAGGCCCCGGCGTACACGACGAGGCCGAGCAGCGGCGCCCCCAGCGGCTCCAGCCCCTGCTGCACCCACAAGACGCCGAAGGCCATGCCTATGGGCACGTAGCCCACCAGGATCGGCACGCTCAACGTGAAGGCCCGGCGCCAGGGCGAGGTGTCCCGATCGTAGGTTGTGTCCGTCATTCCGGCGGCTTCCGTGTTTCCTCCCGATACAGCCTTCATGGCAGACAAGGCGCGCCCGACACAACCGCGCTCAGGGCAGGTCTGCCCCGAGGTGGCGGTGCACCACGTCGTGAAGCTGGCGCGGGGTGATCGGCTTGAACGCGATGCCCAGCCCGTGCGCGGCGGCATCGCGCCGGCATTCGCTGCCCGTCTCGCCGGTCAGGATGATACCGGGCACGGCGATGCCGGTCCGTTCGCGAATCTTCAGGATCGCTTCCGTCCCCACCCGGCCGTCGCGCAGGCGGTAGTCGGCCACCACGACATCCGGCGACCGGCCGGTCGCCTCCAGCCGGGCGACGGCCTGGTCGGTGGAACCGGCCACCAGCGTCTGGTACCCCCACTCCTCGAACGCCGCCTGCAGGCCCAGGAGCACGATGGCGTCATCGTCGACCAGCACGGCCAAGCGCCCGCGTCCGACGCCGGAAACCGCCGCCGCCGGCTCGGGAACCGTGGGGGATGGTGCCTCACCCAGCGGGACGGTGACGGCGAAGACCGAGCCGCGGTCCGGTTCCGAGCGCACCGTGACCGGGTGGCCGAGCAGACGCGACAGCCGCTGCACGATGGCCAGCCCGAGGCCAAGGCCGTGCGTGCGGTCGCGCTCGGGGTTGCCGAGCTGGTGGAACTCCTCGAAGATCCGTGCCGTCTCGTCGGCGGGGATGCCGATGCCGGTGTCGCACACCTCGATGCACAGCGTCCCGTCGCCGGCCCCGCGGCATCGCAAGGTGACGTGCCCGGATTCGGTGTAGCGGACGGCGTTCTCCACGAGGTTGCGCACGATGCGCCCCAGCAGCATGCGGTCGCTGCGCACGTGCACGTCGCAGGCGGCTTCGAGCCGGAAGTCCAGACCCTTGCTGGCCGCGATGGGCGCGTACGCCGTGCCGACCTCCTGAAGGAGCGGCAGGAGCGCCACCGCCTCGACCTTGGCGGTTACGGCGCCGGAATCGATCTGCGAAACGTCGAGCAGGCTGTCGAGCAGGCACTTGAGCGTTTCCAGCCCGCGTTCCAGCATCACCAGCGTGTCGCGCGCCCGTTCGTCGTGGGCGACGCGGGCGCGCAGCGCCTCGGCGAACAGGAACATGGACTGCATGGGCTGGCGCAGATCATGGCTGGCCGCCGCCAGGAAGCGGCTCTTGGAACGGTCCGCCCGTTCCGCCGCCTCGCGCGCCTCGCGCAGGTCGTGGATGTCGCTGGCGGTGCCGATCCAGGCGACGACGCGGCCGTCCAGGCGCATGGGGTTCACCCGGCCGGCATGCCAGCGGTACATGCCGTCCGCCCGCCGTACGCGCATGTCGTAGACGTACAGCTCGCCCGCCGTGATCGCCCGCGCGCGCAGCGCCATTATGCGGGACCGGTCGTCGGGGTGTATGGGATCCCAGCGCGAGGCGTCCGTCGTGGACTGCCCGGTGTACGCCAGCCAGGAGCTGTTGAAGACCTCCAGCCGGCCGTCGGGATCGTTTACCCACATCATGTGCGGCGCGTGCTCGATGACCGCGCGGAATCGCTCCTCGCTGGCGTGCAGCACGGCGCGGCTCGCCTCCAGTTCGGCGTTGGCGCGGCGGAGGTCCTCATTGAGCGCGGAGATGGTGAGCAGGTCGGCCCGGCTCGCCGCGAGGGGATCGTTGGGGCCGCCATCCGGCTCGCGCCGGAGCAGGGCGCCACGCAAGGCGGCGTTCTCGGCCTCGAGTTCGGCCAGCCGGGCGCGCAGGATCCCGTCGGCGGCCAGGGCGTGCTGTTCCGTCATCGGCAGGCGCGGCGGGGTTCGCGCAAAGCGTGCGCCGGCCCATGAAGGCGGCATGCTTCAAGAAATCGGTATGGCATCGGCATAAGGCAGGCGTTCTATGATCTGTGTTCGACAGGCGTTTTAGACGAATTCACATGGGGTTGGACATTCCCATGAAGCTATAGTTGCGCAAAAACACTGTCGGGCGGGCGGCGTTTTGCTCGCGTCTGCCATGCGGCTTCGGCGACAAGGTGGGCCGGGCCGGGGCATGCCGCGCGAGGAACCCCCCTGCGACGAACCCCTGCGACGAACCCCTGCGACGAACCATTGATCCCAAGCGCTGGGATCTTTATAGCGTCGCCCCCTTGTGTCTCGGGAGGGTTTCATGGCGGCTTGCGGTCTCGATTTCGGCACGTCGAACACGACGCTGGGTGTCGGCACGGCGGACGGCGCCCGGCTGCTGCCGCTGGAGGGCAGACACGCCACACTGCCCAGCGCCCTGTTCTTCGACTTCGAAACCAACGCCACCACATACGGCCGCGCCGCCATCGAGGCGTATGTGGCGGGTGCGGACGGGCGGCTCATGCGCTCGATCAAATCGGCGCTCGGCACCGACCTGATCGACGCCGACACCGCGCTGCAGGCGCGGCGCATCAGCTTCCGCGCCGTCATCGCGCAATTCCTGGGGGAGGTGCGGCGGCGCGCGGAGGAAGCGGCCGGCGGCGCGCTGGACGCGGTCGTGCACGGCCGCCCGGTGCACTTCGTCGACGGCGACCCGGCGGCGGACGCGACGGCTCAGACGGCGCTGGAGGATATCGCGCGAACCGTCGGATTTCGTGAGATTTCTTTTCAGTACGAGCCGATCGCCGCCGCGCTGGACTATGAACAGCAGGTGGCGCGAGAGGAACTGGCGCTCATCGCTGACATCGGCGGCGGCACGTCCGACTTCTCCATCGTGCGCATTGGCCCGGACCGTCGTCGGCGGGCGGAGCGCGCCGACGACATCCTGGCCAACGACGGCATCCGCGTGGGCGGCACCGACTTCGACCGCGACCTCAGCCTGTCGGCGGTGATGCCGCTGCTCGGCTACGGCAGCCCGATGAAGCGGGCCGGGCTGCTGGCGCCCAAGGGCCTGTTCCTCGATCTGGCGACGTGGTCGCGGATCAACTTCCTGTACACGGCCAAGTCGCAGACCGAACTGAAGCGGGTCCACCGCGAATCCGACCGCCCCGACCTGATCGAGCGCCTGATGGAGGTGGTGGAGGAACGGCGGGGGCACGCGCTGGCGATGGACGTGGAGCGCGCCAAGATCGTGCTGTCAGGTTCGGCGCGTGCGGCGCTGGACCTGGGCTGGCGGGACGGCGGCGCGCCGGAGGTCACCGCCGACGACCTCGTCGAGGCGACGGGATCGCTGGCCAGCCGGATCGCCGCCCGCGTCAAGAACTGCCTGCGCCAAGCCGACACCCCGGCCGAACGCATCGACGCGGTGTTCCTGACCGGCGGCTCGACCCTGCTGCCGCACGTGCGCGGCGCCATCGTCGGTATGCTGCCGGGCGCCGCGGTGATCGACGGCGACACCTTCGGCTCGGTCGGGCAGGGCCTGTCCATCGAAGCGGGGCGACGGTACGGCGCCTGATCAATAAAAAGCAAAAACAGTAGCTTATGGGCGTTTGTTGACGTTTATCCGCCGAACAGGTCGGGCTCGGCGTCGGGTTCGGACAGGTCGGTGCAGCCGATGCCGATCAGGCGGAACGGCCGGCCGTCGGCGACCTGCGCCAGGAGCTGACCGCCGACCGCGAGGATCACCTCGGCCGTGCGGACCGGCGGGTCGACGCGGCGGGAACGGGTGATGGTCTGGAAGTCGGCGGTCTTCAGCTTCAGCACCACCGTGCGCCCGGCCAGCCCTTCGGCCGCCATGCGGCGGGCCACCTTCTCGGCCAGTGGGCGCAGCTCCTGCATCAGCGCGTCCGGGTTCGACACGTCCCAGTCGAAGGTTTCCTCGGAACTGATGCTCTTGCTCGGCCCCTCCGGTTCGATGCGGCGGTCGTCGATGCCGCGCGCGAAGCGATAGAGCGTGCGGCCCATGGCGCCGTAGCGGCGCACGAGGTCGATCTCCTCGCGCTGGCGCAGGTCGGCCACGGTGCGCACGCCCTCCGCCGCCAGCTTCTTCTCCAGCGCCGGGCCGACGCCCCACAGGATCGACACCTTTCTCGGCGCCAGGAAGTCCAGCGCCTGCGCCCGCCCGATGACCGAGAACCCGCGCGGCTTGTCGAGGTCGGAGGCGATCTTCGCCAGCAGCTTGCAGTAGCTGAGCCCGATGGATGCCGTGATCCCCAGGTCGCGCTCGAACCGTTTGGTGATCTCCACCAGCGCCTGGGCGGGCGAGATGCTGAAGCGCTCCTCGACGCCCGTGAGGTCGAGGAAGGCCTCGTCGATGGAGATCGGCTCGACCAGCGGGGTGAAGGCTTCCATCAGGCGGCGCGCCTGATGCCCGACCTCCCGGTACTTGCGGATGTCCGGCGGCAGGACGACGGCGTCGGGGCAGCGCGACAGAGCCTCGTGGATCGGCATGGCCGAGCGCACACCCGACAGGCGCGCCACGTAGCAGCAGGCGGCCACCACGCCGCGATGCTCGCCGCCGACGATCACCGGGCGGGTGGCCAGCTCCGGCCGGTCGCGCTTCTCGACGGTGGCGTAGAAGGAGTCGCAGTCGATGTGGCCGATGGGCAGCGTGTGCAACTCGGCGTGCGCCACCACCCGCCGGCCGTCGCATTTCGGGCAGCGGGGCAGTGGGGCGGCAAGCGCCGCGGCGCAGTCGCGGCAAAGGGCCGTGGGTGGGGTGCCCGTCATGCCGCCCAGTTCAGGACGCCCGGCCCCCGGCCGTCAAGGGCGCTGCGGAGCGGGTGACCGGCAGGCAGCGCTGCGTCGGCAGCGTGGCGACCGCGGTAGTGCCTTCCCCCGGCGCGCTGGCGACGTCCAGCCAGCCCTGGTGCATGCGCATGATGGCAAGGCTGATCGGCAGTCCCAGCCCGGTGCCGCCGCGCCGGCGCGACACGGTGCTGTCGGCTTGGTAGAAGGGCTGGAAGATCTTCGGCAGGTGTTCCGGCGCCACGCCGACGCCGGTGTCGGCGACGGTGACGCGGGCGTCGCCGGACTCGCCGCGCGCCGCGCCGACCCGTACGGTGCCCCCGGCGTCGGTGAACTTGATCGCGTTGGAGACGAGGTTCAGCACCACCTGCCGCATCAGCCGCTCGTCGGCGCGCACGGGCAGCGGGCCGTCCGGCGGATCGACCTGGAGCTGGACTCCGGCGCTGCGCGCCTGCTCGCGCAGGATGCCCGACGCCCCGATCACGAGGCGGCCGAGGTCGCACTCCGTCTCGTGCAGGAGCATGGCGCCGGCCTCGAGCTTGGACATGTCCAGGACGTCGTTGATGATGGTCAGCAGGTGTTCGCCGCTGAAACGGATGTCCCGCGCGTATTCGACGCGCAGCGCCTCCGTGCCGCCGAAATCGCCCTGTTCCAGCACCTGGGCGAAGCCGATGATGGCATTCAGCGGCGTGCGCAGCTCGTGGCTGATGTTCGACAGGAACTCGGACTTCATGCGGTGGGCGCGCTCGGCCGCCTCCTTGGCGTCGGCCAGCCGCTCCTCCGCCTGCTTTATGGCGGTGATGTCGCGGTGCACGCTGACGATGCCGCCGTCGGGCAGATCGGCCTGCGTGCTCTGCACGACGCGCCCGTTCGGCAGCGCCTGTTCGAACGTCTGCTGGTCCTTGTGCGCGTTCAGCCGCCACGCCACCCAGGCGCGCCGCTCCTCCTCCGTGCCGTTCGGCACCATGACGGCGGCGGCGCGCTGGGCGATGCGGTCGAAGGGAACGCCCGGCGTCAGCAGATCCGCCAAGTGCGGGAACAGCTCCGCGTAGCGGCGGTTCGCCACGACCAGCCGCCGGTCGGCGCCGTAGACGACGAACCCCTCGCTCATGGAGTCGAGCGCCTGGTCGAGCAGGCGCTTGGAGTGGCTCAGCGCCGCCGCCCCGCGTTCGCGCGCGCGCAGATACAGCACACCCGCCGCGCACACGACGAGGAACGTCAACCCCAGACCGGCCGAGATGGCGAGAATCGTCCGCCGCCGCTCCCGCCAGCCGGCCAGGGCGTCGCTCTCCGACAACTGGGCGACCATGAGGAGGCCATCGTAGAACGTCTGCCCCATGGCCGCGACCACGGTGCCGCCGGGCTCCGCCCCCAGGCGGTCGGGAACCAGCGCCCAGGCGCCGTCCGCAGGAAGCTGGCCGGCGGTCGTGGGCAGGCGCTGGCCGATGCGCACGGCGTCGTGCGGGCTGCTCATCAGCAGTCGGCCGTCGGTCTGCTCCAGCGTCACGCGCAGTCCCGGTGCCGCCTCGTCGGGCAGCACCAGCGTGGCGAGATTGGGCAGCGGCAACTCCGCCGCGGCCAGCAGCGGGTTGCCGTCGTCCAGGCGCACGGCGCGGCCCAGATACAGCGACCATTCGCCGGTCAGCGGGTTGCGCAGTGGCGCCCCGGCCACCAGGACGCCCGGCTGCCCCTTGCCGTGCGCCGGGACAAGGCTGTCGTGCAGGCGTGGCGGGCGGCGGCGCGTGGCGTCCAGGCCGGCGGCCAGCACGCGCCCGTCCGGCGCCATCACCATCAGGTCGCGCACCAGGAAGCTCTGGTCCGCCAGCGCGCGCAGGCTGCGGCCGGTGGCGGCCGCGCGCTCCGGCTCGCCCGCGCGCGGCACTGAAACCAGGGATTCCAGGCCGGACAGCAGCGCGTCGGTCTGCAGCAGGCCGCGGTTGATGTTGGCGGTCGCCCCGGCCAGGCTGCGCACCACCATCCGGCCGGCGTCGGCCAGCGCGTGTCCGCGCTCGCGCTCGATGAGCAGCCACGTCCCGCACGCCTGCGCGGCAAGCACGCCGGCGACGACCAGCAGGGCGGAGGCGGTGGGCCGGTGGGTGGCGCGGCGCATGGTCAGCCCGGCCCGGCAGGGGGCACGGGGGCGGGGATGGAGAGCAGCGGCCCCAGGCTGGCGTTCCACACCGCCGCGCAGCCATCGCCGCAGCGCCCCAGCCAGCCGGGCAGGACCACGTCGGCGATCAGCGCCCGCGCCCGCGCCGCGTCCTCGGCCGACACCGGCACGCGCACCATGCGGCCCCGCCGGCCCGAGGCGCAGCCCCGCTCCCCGGCGTTGCAGGCGAGGCCCTCGCCGGTGTCGCGCTCCGCCGAATCCCAGATCTCTGCCTCCAGGCCGGCGATCTGCGGCAGCAGGAAGTCGCGTACGGGCGCCGGCAGGGCCGCCCAGGCGCCGCCATTCGCCACGAAGACCGACAGGCCCCAGGTGACCGCAAGCTCGTGCACGTGCGTGGTCTCCTCGTGCAGGCCGATGCCGTTGCCGGACATGGTGCCGGTGATCGCGCAGTCGACCACGTCGCGCTGCACGGCGCCGACGATCTCGGCAAAGGGGGTGACCACGGGAATGGCGCCCAGCGCCTCCACCAGTTCCGCCTGCGCCACGCCGGAGGTGCGGATCCGCCGTCCCTTCAGGTCGCCCAGTCCGTGGAAGGCGCCACGGCAGTACAGGACCTGCGCGGGATAGGCGTAGACCGCCAGCAGTTCCAGGTCGTACCGCTCGCGCAGAAGGCGCCGGATCACCGGGCGATAGGCGCCCACGGAGCGGCGCAGCGCGGCGAAATCGGGGTTGAGCAGCGGCAGGTCGGCCGCCGCCAGTTCAGGATCCTCCGTGGCGAGGCTGAGGATCATGGTGCCGAAGGGAACAACGCCGAGGCTGAGCAGGCGCGGCATTTCCTGCCCCCGCAGACCGCCCTGGTCGAAGGGCAGCACCTCGGCGGTGATGCGCCCGTTGGAGCGTTCCTTGATGCGCTTGGTCCAGAACGGCAGCTCGTGCCGGGTGAACTGGTTCACCCCGGCAAGGCCGCCGACCACGCGCAGCCGCGTTTCCGGCAGGTCCGCCGCGCCCGTCCACCCGGACCACAGCACGCCACACACGAGCCCGACCGCCACCACCACGCACCGGATCCGGACCATGTCACCTGCGTCCCGTGCTGCTCCGCCGGGGTTATGTTCGCACGCTCCCCCGGATCGGGGAACATCTTATTGGTGTGTCGCGGCAAACCAATTCTCGACATGGCGCTGCGCGCCGCGCGGGATGAAGAGGTGGAACGTCGGCGACTCGTCAACCTTGACCAGCAGCGCGTGCAACTGCGCGAAGGCGCACTGGGCCGAGCGGCCGGCCGGGAAGACGCGCGGATGCAGATCGAGCGAACAGCCCCTGGCGAGCAGCCGCACGGCATCCGGCCCGGTGATTTCGTAGGTCAGGCGGGTGTCGCTGACGTCCACCGCCGTGCCCGCCGCCCCCACCGCCGCGCGCAGGCGGGACGCGAGGTCCTCGATGCCATCCAGCGGCGCCACCACCAGCCAGGACGTCGGCTGCAGCCACAAGATGCTGGCGGGTCCGGGCACCGCCATGTTCGGCTCGACCGGCGGCGCGGCGCCTAGGACACCGGCCACGGCGTGCAGGAAGGCGGAATCGTCCGGCCGGCCGCGCAGGTTGATCTTGCCGGACAGCGGCAGCAGCGAAACGGCGTCAGGCATGGAGTCGCTCCCCCTGCGGGTCGTGGAAGGCGGGCGGCGCCACGGTGGCCCGAAGGCGCAGGCCACCGGCCATGATCGTGACGATCTCCCCCATCCGCGCCCGTCCGGCGCGCAGCATGGCGAGCGCCACTGGGTGGCCGAGCGTCGGACTGAGCACGCTGGACGTCACGTGGCCGTCGCTGTCTTGCGCGCCCAGGATCTGCCCGCCCACCGGCAGAACCGTGCGACCGTCGGTGGACAGCAGGCCAACGAGCTGGAAGCGGTCGGGATCGACCGCCGCCGGGCGCGAGAGCGAGCGCCGGCCCATGAAGTCGCTGGCCTTCTTCGCCACGCCCCTGGCCATGCCGATGTCGTCGGGCAGCGTGGTGCCGTCGGTGTCCACGCCCACGTGGATGAAGCCCTTTTCCAGCCGCAGCACCAGGAGCGATTCGATGCCGATCGGTGTGATGCCGTACGGCGCCCCGGCCTCCATGATGCGGCGCAGGAAGGCCTCGGCGTGGCGGGCGGGGACGGAGATCTCGTAGCTCAGTTCGCCGGTGAAGCTGACGCGCGCCACGCGGGCCGGCAGGCCGGCCACGGCGCCCTCGCGGAACGCCAGATGCGGGAAAGCGTCCGGCGCCGGATCGATGTCCGTGCCAAGCGCGCGCAGCACGTCCCGCGCCTTTGGCCCGGCCAACGTCATCACCGCCCACTGCTCGGTCACCGGCACCACCCAGACGTCCAGGTCCGGCCACTCGCACTGCAGCCATTCCTCGAAGATCAGGGGCACGCGGGCGGCCATGCCGCTGGTGGTGCCGACCAGGAAGCGGTCGTCGGCGATGCGGGTGACGACGCCGTCATCGATGACGACGCCGTGCTCGCTGACCATCACCACGTAGCGCGTCCGGCCCACGGGAATGGTGGAGACCGTCTGCACGACCATGCGGTCGAGGAACCGGGCGGCGTCGCGCCCGCTCACCTCGATCTTGCCGAGGGGAGAGGCGTCGAGGACGGACACGCCCTGCCGCGTCGCCAGCACTTCGCGGCGGATGGCCTGTTCGGCGGATTCACCGGGCTGCGGGTAGAACTCCGGCCGCCACCAGGGGCCGAAGTCCGCGAAGTGGGCGCCCAGTTCCACGTGCACCGCTTCGGCCGGCAAGCGCAGGCGGGGACGGTACAGATCGCCGCGCGCCGTCCCGGCGATGGCGCCGAAGCTGACCGGATCGAAGGGCGGGCGGTAGCGCGTCGTGCCGACCTCAGCCGGCTCGTGCCCGGTCTGCAGGCCCATCAGCGCCAGCGCGATCACGTTCGACGTCTTGCCCTGGTCCACCGCCATGCCGAGCGTCGTGTAGCGTTTCAGATGCTCGACCGAACGGTAGTTCTCGCGCGCCGCGAGCGCGATGTCGGCGGTGGTGACGTCGTTCTGCAGGTCCACCCACGCCTTGCCCGGACCCGGCACCTGCCAGAGTACCGCCGGACGGCCGTGGCCTTGGGCGGCGGCCCGCGGCGGCTCGCCAGCCGGGCCGGTCAGCCCGGCCGCTTCGGCGGCATGCGTCCCGGCCGCGAAGCCGCTCGCCAGCGCCTCGGCGGTCGAAGGCCGGCCGGCGGCGGCGCCGGCCACGACGATGGACGCGGGGCCGGCGCCGGGCAGGAAGGCGACGGCGTCATCGCTCCAGTCCAGTTTGCCGCCGCTCTGCGCCCACAAATGCACGGTCGGCGTCCAGCCGCCGGACACGGCCAGCAGGTCGCAGGCCAGGAACTCCGCCGGCCCATGGCCGGACACAGGCGCCACCTCGATCGAACCGATCCAGCCCCGGCCGCGCGTCGCCGTCACCACGGTGCCGGGCAACACGCGCAGCCCCAGCCGGCGCGCCTGCTTCACCAGCGGCCCGGTGGGATCCGGGCGGGCGTCGACGATGGCGGATACCGTGACCCCGCAACCGGCGAGGTCGAGCGCCGTCGCGTAGCCACTGTCGTTGCCGGTGAACACCACGACGCGTCCGGCCGGTGCCACGGCGAAGCGGTTGGCGTAGGTCCGTACGGCGCCGGCCAGCATCACGCCCGGGCGGTCGTTGTCGGTGAAGGCCACCGGCCGCTCGATGGCGCCTTGGGCAAACACGGCCCGGCGCGCGCGGATCTTCCACAGGCGCTGGCGCGGACCATGTCGAACGCCGGGGGGCAGATGGTCCTGCAGCCGTTCGGCGGCGGCGAAGAAGCCGTGGTCATAGGCGCCGAACACGGTGGTGCGCGGCAACAGCGTGACGTCGGGCAGGGCCGCCAGTTCGGCAAGCGCCCGCGCCACCCACGCCATTCCGTCCCCCCCGTCGATCTCCGCCGCTTCCCACAGGAGCGAGCCACCGAACTCCCGGTCCAGGTCGGCCAGGATCACCCGTGCCCCGGCCCGCCCGGCGGCCAGCGTTGCCGCCAGCCCGGCCGGGCCACCGCCCACCACCAGCACGTCGCAGTGCGCGTGCATGTGGTCGTAGCTTTCCGGATCCGGTTCGGCCGGCGCGGTGCCCAGGCCGGCGGCGCGGCGCACGAACGGCTCCCACGTGCCCCAGCGCGGGCGCATGAACGTCTTGTAGTAGAAGCCGCCGGGCAGGAAGCGGCCGAACAGCGCCCCGGCGATGCCGGTCAGGTCGAATTCCACCGACGGCCACGCGTTGACGCTGGCCGCGTCCAGGCCGTGGTACAGCTCGACCAGCGTCGCCTTCAGGTTCGGTTCGGCGTGCGCGCCGCGCCCAACCGTGACGATCGCGTTCGGCTCCTCCACCCCGGCGGTGAAGACACCGCGTGGGCGATGCAGCTTGAAGCTGCGACCCACCGTCCGCACCCCGCTCGCCAGCAGCGCCGAGGCCAGCGTGTCGCCCGCGAAGCCGCCGAAGGGCCGGCCGTCGAAGGTGAAGTTCAGCGCGTCGGCGCGATCGATGCGCCCGCCCGCGGGCAGGCGGCGGAAGGCCGGGATCATGTCGCGACCTCCGGCCTGGGGTCGGTCATGCGATAGACCGCCTTGATCTCGTGGGTGACGGTGTCGCGCGCCACGTTGAACCACTGCTGGCAGCCCATGCGGTGCAGCCAGCGCTCGTGATGCAGGCCCTTGGGGTTGTCGCGCACGAACAGGTAGCGGCCCCACTCGGCATCCGTGGAATCGAGCGGCGGGCGGGCGATGTGGGTCTGGCCGCCGCAGACGAACTCGGCCTCGTCGCGCGGGCCGCACCAGGGGCAGGGGATCTGCATCATATCGCGGGCTCCCTCATCAGTGCGCGATGCCGGCCGCCGCGGCCTCGTCGATCATACGGCCGGTGGTGAAGCGGTCCAGGCCGAAGGTCTCGGTCAGCGGGTGCGGTCGGCCGGTCGCCAGCAGGTGCGCGAAGGTGAAGCCGCCCGCCGGGATCGCCTTGAACCCGCCGGTGCCCCAGCCGCAGTTCAGGTACATGCCCTCGACCGGCGCCGGGCCGATGATCGGGCTGCTGTCGTGCGCCACGTCGGTGATGCCCGCCCACTGCCGCATCATGCGCAAGCGGCGCAGGCTGGGGAACATTTCGCAGAAGCCGGCCACCACGTCCTCCGTCGTGCGGTAGCTGCCGCGCTGGGCGTAGCTCGGGAACAGGTCGAGCGCACCGCCCACCACCACTTCTCCCTTTGGCGACTGGCTGACGTAGACGCCGGTGGAGGGGGAGAGGACGACGGTGTCCAGCACCGGCTTCACCGGCTCCGACACCATGGCCTGCAGGGCATAGCTGGTGATCGGAAGGCGGAACCCCGCCATGCCCGCCAGCACGCCGGAATGCCCGGCGACCGCCAGCCCGACCTTGCCGGCGCCGATATGGCCGCGCGTGGTGTCCACCCCCGTCACCCGCCCGTTTTCGATGCGGAATCCGGTGACCTCGCAGTTCTGGATGACGTCGACGCCCCGCCGATCGGCGGCGCGGGCGAACCCCCAGGCCACCGCGTCGTGGCGGGCCATGCCGGCGCGGCGCTGGATGAAACCGCCCAGCACGGGGTAGCGCGCGTCCGGGCCCCAGTTCATCGCCGGCAGCAGCGCGCGCACCTGATCGCGCGTCAGGATCTCCGCGTCGATGCCGTTGACCACCATGGCGTTGGCCCAGCGCGCCACGGCATCCAAATCGTGCCGGCTGTGCGCCAGCGTGACGATGCCGCGCTGGCTGAGCATGACGTTGAAGTTCAGGTCCTGGGAGAGCCCCTCGTAGAGCTTCAGCGACAGCTCGTAGAAGGCCGCACTCTCCGGATACAGGTAGTTGGAGCGGACGATCTGTGTGTTGCGCCCGGTGTTGCCGCCGCCCAGCCATCCCTTCTCCAGCACCGCCACGCGGGAGAATCCGTGCTCCTTCGCCAGATAGTAGGCGGTGGCGAGCCCATGCCCGCCACCGCCGACGATGACCACGTCATAATGCGGCTGCGGCTCCGGCTCGCGCCAGGCCGGCGCCCAGCCCGTGTGCCCCCTCAGACCCTGGCGCAGCAGGGCGAACAGCGAATAGCGGTCTGCGCTCACGGCCGCACCCCCAGTCTGCACGAATGGCCCCGGATCCTGGAATGCGACGGTAGCGCGGGGCGCGGGGCGTTTCAATACAGGACTGTATGGTGACGTATGCGGTAATGTATGGCTTGCGGTGGAGTGGGGAGGGGGCTAAAGGCTAATGGCTATCGAAATTGGAGGTGTGCCGTGCGCTTCTCACCGCTCGTGGATCGTGTGGCCGGCAAGGGGGCCGGGGCGTGGCGCATCCATTGGGAGGCGGCGCGGCAGCGGGAATCGGGCCGTGACGTCATCCTGCTGACCGTCGGCGACCCGGACCAGCCGCCGCCGTCCGTGCTGATCGACGCGACGGTGGACGCGCTGCGGCGTGGCCGCACCGGCTATTCGCCGATCGTCGGCTATCCCGAGGTGCGCGCCGCCGTGGCTGCCCGGCACGCCGCGCGCACGGGGATGCCGTGCACGGCCGACAACGTCGTGCTGGTGCCCGGCGCTCAGGCCGGCCTGTACTGCGCGCTGCAATGCCTCGCCGGTCCGGACGACGAGGTCGTGGTGCCGGAGCCGATGTACGCGACCTACGAGGCGGTGGTGGGCGCGACGGCGGCCCGCCTCGTCAACGTGCCGTTGCCGGCCGACCGCGCCTTCCACCTGGACCTGGACACGCTGGCGGCGGCGATCACGCCGCGCACGCGC
This sequence comes from Azospirillum sp., assembly GCA_035629155.1. Lineage (GTDB taxonomy): Bacteria > Pseudomonadota > Alphaproteobacteria > Azospirillales > Azospirillaceae > Azospirillum. Next base: position 50,176 of record DASPIO010000194.1, read on the forward strand.
GTGCTGTGGATCAACACGCCCCACAACCCGACCGGCGCCGTGATGACCCGCGCCGAGGTGGAGGCGGTGGCCGAACTGGCGCGCCGCCACGACCTGTGGGTGCTGTCCGACGAGGTGTACGCGGAACTGGCCTTCGATGGCGGGCACACCAGCCCGTGGTCGCTGCCGGGCATGGCGGAGCGCACGGTGGTGGTCTCCAGCCTGTCCAAGTCGCACGCCGCTCCTGGGCTGCGCTTCGGCTGGATCGTCGGGCCGCCGCCGCTGGCCGGACACCTGTTCAACCTGCTGCTGTGCATGCTGTACGGCGGCCCCCCGTTCATCCAGGACGGCGCGCTCGCGGCGCTGACCGCCGCCCCGCCGGAGGTCGCCGCCATGCGCGCCGACTACCGGCGCCGCGCGGCGCTGCTCAGCGGCATCCTGCGCGACACACCGCGCTGCCGGACGGCGATGCCGGAGGGCGGCATGTTCGTGCTGCTCGACATCCGCGCCACGGGGCTGACGTCGGACGCGTTCGCCGAGCGGCTGCTGGAGGCGGAGGGTGTCGCCGTCCTGCCCGCCGACGGCTTCGGCCCGAGCGCCGCCGGGCACCTGCGCATCTCGCTCACCGCGCCCGATGCGGTGTTGGAGGAGGCGGGCAAGCGGATCGTGCGGTTCGCGGGCGGGTTGGCGTAATCGCTCCCTCCCTCCCCCAGCGGGGCTGGGAGAGGGCAATGAAGGTCACCCCTCCGGCACGTCGTGCCCGGCGAGCACCTTGAAGTACAGAGGAAACAGCGCTTCGCGCAGTTGCCGGCTCTCGACGATGCCCAGCGCGTAGTAGCCGACCTGATGGTAGTAGGCGACGCGCGCACGCACCTCGGCCTCCGGTTCCGGGTAGCCCATGGCGGCGAAGATGCGGCGCAGCACGTCGGTGCGCGCGGCGTCGGCCTCGCGCACCAGGCGCGCCACCGGCCTGGATGTGCGCGCCCAGTCGCGCATGGCGGAATCGAGCGCCGGGTCGAAGGCGGCGCCGTTCAGCCAGACGCCGAAGAAGCGCTTCAGGCGCAGCACCGGTTCGCCCTCGCCGTCGAGGACGCTCAGGAACGGCTCCACATTGGCGTGCCGCCAGTCCTCCAGCAGCGCATCCAGCAACTCGGCCCGGCTCTTGAAGTGCCAGTAGAAGCTGCCGCGCGTGACGCGCAGGCGGGTCGCCAGCCGGTCCACCTTCACCTCGGCCACGCCGCCGTCCACCAATGCCCGGCGCGCGGCGGCGACCCAATCGGCGCGGCCGAGGCGCGCGCCCGTCTCGCGCTTGTCCGGTGCCGTATCGGCCTTCCTCGCCATGCTTCCCCTCGCCCTGGCACCTTGACGCTGCGGAACCGGCGGTTCCATGCTCTCCTGTATGGTCATAGCAAAAAACGGGAGGGTGGCATGAACCGGAAAGCGTTTCTCGGCGCGGCGGCGCTGGCGCTGCTGGCGGCGGGTCCGCTCCAGGCGCAGGACATCACGATCGCCGTCGTCGGCCCGATGACCGGCCCCAACGCGGCGATCGGGGAGCAGATGAAGCGTGGCGTGCAGGCCGGCATCGACGCGGTCAACGCCAGGGGCGGCATGCTTGGCAAGACGCTGAAGATGGAGGTGGGCGACGATGCCTGCGACCCCAAACAGGCGGTGGCGGTCGCCAACCAGCTCGTGTCGAAGGGCGTGCAGTACGTGGTCGGGCACGCCTGCTCCGGCTCGTCCATTCCGGCGGCGGCGGTGTACGGCGAGAACGAGGTGTTCATGATCAGCCCGGCCTCCTCGAATCCCACCTTCACGGACGAGGCGGCGAAGAAGGGCTGGACCACCATCATGCGCACCTACGGGCGCGACGACGCCCAGGGCACCTTCGTCGGCAAGTGGCTGGCCGAGAACTACAAGGGTAAGCGCATCGCCGTGCTGCACGACAAGTCGGCCTACGGCAAGGGCCTCGCCGACGAGGTGAAGAAGGCGATGAACGCCGGCGGTCTGCAGGAGGTGCTGAACGAATCGATCACCGCCGGGGAGAAGGACTTCTCCGCCGTCGTCACCAAGCTGAAGCAGGAGAAGGTCGACCTGATCTACCTCGGCGGCTATCTGGCCGAGGCCGGGCTGCTGATTCGCCAGTCGCGCGAGCAGGGGCTGAACGCCACGCTGATGACCGGCGACAGCATGGCCAACCCCGACTTCTGGAAGATCGCCGGCCCGTCCGGCGAGGGCACGATGATGAGCTTCCCCAAGGAACCGCGCAACAGCCCGGCGGCCAAGGACATGGTGGCGACGTTCAGGGCACAGGGCTTCGACCCGGAAGGCTTCACCCTGTTCAGCACGGCCGGCGTGCAGACCATCGCCGCCGGTGCGGAACGCGCCAGGAGCCTGAAGCCGGTGGGCATCGCCAAGGCGCTGAAGACCGGCCAGCCGGTCGACACGGTGCTGGGTCCGCTGGCCTTCGATGCCAAGGGCGACGTCAAGGACCCGGCCTATTCGCTCTACGTCTGGCGCAACGGGTCGTACAGCGAGATGTGAAGTTCCGACGTCGGGTTTTCGCTGCGCTCAACCCAACCTACGGGCGCGTTGTAGGTTGGGTTGAGCCGAAGGCGAAAACCCAACGCTTTCAGGGCTTCAGCTTCTCCATCATCGGCAGTCCGGCCTTGTAGACCTCCACGTGGTTCGCGCGGTCGGCGGCGGCCTCGATGGCGGCCACCGGGTTGCCGCGCACCAGCAGAAGGTCGGCCATCATCCCCTCGGCCAGCGTGCCGATGCGGTGATCCAGGCCCATCAGCTCCGCCCCCCGGCTGGTGCCGGCGACCAGTGCCTCCAGGGGCGTCATGCCCCATTCCACCATGTAGGCCAGCTCGCGCGCGTTGGCGCCGTGGGTGTTGAACGGCGTGCCGGCGTCGGTGCCCAGCGCGATGCGTCCGCCGGCCTTCTGGTACATGCGGAAGGACGCCTGGTGCCGCTCGGCGACGCTGCGGGCCTTGTCGACGACGTAGGCGGGGATGCCCTGGTCGGCGTGCTCCAGGATGTTCTTCACGGCGGCGATGGTCGGCACCAGGAAGGTTCCCGCCGCGAGCATCTCCTCCAGGCACTGGTCGTCCATGAAGATGCCGTGCTCGATGCTGTCGATGCCCGCGCGCACGGCGTTGAGGATGCCCTGGGTGCCCTGCGCGTGGCTGGCCGTCTTGCGGCGGAAGCGCTTGGCCTCGTGTACGCCCGCCGTCATCTCCTCGGCCGTGTAGTGGGCGTCCTGCGGGTCGACGCCGGGGGTCATGACGCCGCCGGTCGCCATCAGCTTGACGAGGTCGCAGCCGGCGTGCACCTGCTCGCGCACCGCCTTGACCACGTCGTCCACGCCGTCGGCGACGCGGGCGATGTGGTTGCCGTGGCCGCCGGTCATGCAGATCATCTTGCCCGCCGCGCGGATGGTGGCGCCGGGGAAGACGCCGGTCTCGATGGCGTCGCGCACGGCGAATTCCAGGTGGTCCTTGCCGCCGCAGTCGCGCACCGCGACGATCCCGCTGCGCAGCGAGATCTGCGCGTTCGCCAGGATGGTGAGGACAAGCTGGGCCGGCGACATCTTCTGCATCGTGCCGCGTGGGTCCGGGCTGCCGGTGTAGCAGAGGTGGACATGGCAATCGATCAGGCCGGGCATCAACGTGCAGCCGGTGGTGTCGGTGATGGCACCCGTCCAGCCGGCGAACTCCGCCAGCGGCGCCACGCGCTTGATCCGGGCGCCGTCCAGCAACACGCCATGGTTTTCCCGCAGCGCGCCGCGCCCGTCGAAGACCAGCCCTCCGCGGAACAGCATGTGGTTCTCCGTCCTGTATGGCCCGCTACCCCGCCACCCGGTCCTCTTCCACGTCCAGGCCCTTGTGGGACAGGCCGGAATAGCTGGGCATCAACGACAACAGCTCGCGCGTGTAGGGGTGCTGCGGCGCTTTGAAGAGGGTTTCCGTCTCGGCCACCTCAAGAAGCTGGCCGTTCCGCATGACGCCGACGCGGTCGCACATCTGGCGGATCACCGGCAGGTCGTGGCTGATGAACAGCATGGTCAGCCGCAACTCATCCTGCAGGTCCTTCAGCAGGTTGAGGATCTGCGCCTGGATCGACACGTCGAGCGCCGAGGTCGGCTCGTCGCAGATGAGAAAGCGCGGGCGGGTGGCGAGGGCGCGCGCGATGCAGATGCGCTGACGCTGGCCGCCGGAGAACTCGTGCGGGTACTTCTCCGCCGCCTTCGCCCCCAAGCCGACGTGATCCAGCAGGTCGCGGACGATCGTCCCCACCTCCGCCCGGCTGCCGGCCAGTTTGTGGAAGCGGATGGGCTCGGCCACGATGTCCAGCACGCGCATGCGCGGGTTCAGCGACGAGTACGGGTCCTGGAAGACCATCTGGATCTGCCGGCGGAACGGGTTCAGGTCGCGGTCGCGCTTCAACGCCGTCAGGTCGACGCCGTCGAACAGGATCTTGCCCGACGAGGGGCGGTACAGTCCGGTCACCAGCCGGGTCACGGTGGACTTGCCGCTGCCGCTCTCACCCACCAGCCCGAAGGTCTCGCCCTCGGCGATGGCGAAGCTCACGCCCTTCACCGCGTCCAGCCAGCGGCGGTTGCGCGGCAGCCACGCGCTGTTCAGCGGGAAGCGGATGCCGAGATCGCGCACCTCCAGCAGCGGGCCGTCGTGCTTGCGCTTGAAGTCGCGCGATTTGCCCAGCCAGTGGTCCTTTAGGCTGATGGCCTCCGGCCGCGTGGCGATGCCCTCGATGTAGTCGACGTAGGGGAAGCGGTGCAGCCGCACGTCGGGGCGCGGCACGGCGCCGATCAGCGCGCGGGTGTAGGGGTGATCGGGGTCGCCGAGGATCTTGGCCGTCGGCCCTTCCTCCACGACCCGCCCGCGGTACATGACGGCGACACGGTCGGTGATCTCGGCGATCACGCCCATGTCGTGGGTGATGATGATCATGCCGACCTCGCGGTCGCGGCACAGGCGGCGCAGCAGCTCCAGGATCTGCGCCTGGATCGAGACGTCGAGCGCGGTGGTCGGCTCGTCCGCCACCACCACCTCGGGCTCGGCGCAGAGTGCCAGCGCGATGACGACGCGCTGGCGCATGCCGCCGGAGAACTGGTGCGGGTAGTGCTTCAGGCGCAGTTCCGGCTCCGGGATGCCGACCTGGCGCAGCAGGTCGGCCGCGCGGCGGCGGGCGGCGGCGACGTCCACGTGCAGGTGGAGTTGAATCGTCTCGACGAGCTGCTGCTCCACCGTCTGCAGCGGGTCCAGCGAGGTGAGGGGATCCTGGAAGATCATGCCGATGCGCCGGCCGCGCAGCTTGCGCTTCTCCGCCTCGTCCAGGTCGTCGATGCGCTGGCCCTTCAGGCGGATGGCGCCGGCGCCGATGCGGCCGGGCGGCTCCAGCAGGCCGATGACGGCGTTGCCGATGGTGGACTTGCCGGCCCCGGATTCGCCGACCACGCCCAGGATCTCGCCGGGGCCGACGCTGAGCGTCACGCCGTTCACCGCCACGTGCGTGCCCCGGCGGCTGGGGAATTCGACCGTCAGGTTCTCGACGTCGAGGAGCGCCATGCCCTCACCTTATCTCAGCTTCGGGTTGAGGGCGTCGCGCAGCCAGTCGCCCAGCAGGTTGACGGACAGGACCAGCAGAACCAGCACGATGCCGGGGAAGATCGAGATCCACCATTGCCCGGAGAACAGATAATCGTTGCCGATGCGGATGAGGGTGCCGAGCGACGGTGTGGTCGGCGGCACGCCGACGCCGAGGAAGCTCAAGGTCGCCTCGGTGATGATGGCCAGCGCCAGGTTGATGGTGGCGATCACCAGCACCGGCCCCAGCACGTTGGGCAGGATGTGGCGGCGCAGGATGGCGGCCGGGCCGATGCCGATGACGCGAGCCGCCTGCACGTATTCCTTGCGGCTCTCCACCATGGTGGCGCCGCGCACGGTGCGGGCGTACTGCACCCAGTTGGAAATGCCGATGGCGAAGACCAGCACGTAGATCGCCATGTTCTCCTGCGCCTCGCGCGGCAGCACGCTGCGCGCGACACCGTCGACCAGAAGCGCGATGAGGATGGCGGGAAAGGAGAGCTGCACGTCGGCCACGCGCATGATCGCCGCGTCCACCCGCCCTCCGGCGTATCCGCTGACCAGCCCCAGCGACACGCCGATCAGCACCGCCAGCAGGACCGAGGCGAAGCCCACCAGCAGCGAGATCCGCGCGCCGTAGAGGATGGCCGACAGGATGTCGCGCCCCTGGTCGTCGGTGCCCAGCGGGAAGGGCGCCTCGCCGCCCTCCATCCACACCGGCGGCAAGTTGGCGCTCATGATGTCCAGCGAGGCGAGGTCGAAGGGGTTGTGCGGTGCCACCAGAGGGGCCGACAGCGCGCCCACGATCAGGATGAGCGTCAGCGCCGCCGAGACCATCGCCGTGGGCGAGCGCTTGAAGCTGTGCCAGACGTCGCTGTCGTCCAGCGACCGCCGGAAAGAGCTGAGCGCGATCATGCCCCGGCCCTCCGCACGCGCAGGCGCGGATCGACCGCGAAGTACAGCAGGTCGACCGCGAGGTTGATGACGACGAAGAAGAAGGAGACGAGGCACAGGTAGGCCGCCATCACCGGTATGTCGACCGTGTGGATGGCCTGGATGAACAGCAGGCCCATGCCCGGCCACTGGAACACGCTTTCCGTGATGATGGCGAAGGCGATGATGGAGCCGAGCTGCAGCCCGGTGATGGTGATGACCGGCACCAGCGTGTTCTTCAGCGCGTGGCGGAAGTGCACCAGCCGGTTCGGCAGGCCGCGGGCATGGCAGAACTTGACGAAGTCGGTGCGCAGCACCTCCAGCATCTCCGAGCGCACGAGGCGCATGATCAGCGTCATCTGGAACAGCGCCAGCGTGATGGCCGGCAGGATCAGCGACTGCAGGCCGGACTTGGTGAGCAGCCCCGTGGTCCAGCCGCCGAGGTCCACCACCTCGCCCCGGCCGAAGGTGGGCAGCCAGCGCAGGATGACGCCGAACAGCAGGATCAGCAGGATGCCGATCAGAAAGGTGGGCAGCGACACTCCCACCAGCGACAGCGACATGAAGGCGCGCGACAGCGCCCCCTTCGGCCGCAGCGCGGTGTAGACGCCCATGGGGATGCCCAGCGCCAAGGCCAGCACCATCGAAACGATGGACAGCTCCAGCGTCGCCGGCAACCGCTCGGCCAGCAACTCGCTCACGGGCCGGCGGTGACGGTAGGAGATGCCGAATTCGCCCGTCGCGGCGTTGCCGACGAAGCGCGCATACTGCACCAGGAACGGGTCGTTGAGGCCGAGCCGCTCGCGCAGCTCCTCGCGTTGCTGGAGCGTGGTGTCCTGCCCGGTCATGGCGTTGACCGGATCGCCGACGTAGCGGAACAGCGCAAACGCGATCAGCGCCACGGCGAGGATCACCAGCACCGATTGCAGCAGGCGGTGGAGGATGAAGGTGAGCATTCAAAGTCGCCCATGCGGGCCCCCACCCCATCCCTCCCCCGCTTCGCAGGGGAGGGGGTAGGACCCATCGCAAAGCGATGGGGAGGGTGGGGGCAAGTGTTACGGCATCACCGCCGAGCGCAGGTCGAGCACGTCGTCGGCGCGCTGCACGACCTTCACGCCGTCCTTGACGCCCCACGACATCGGCTGCGCGTGCAGCGGCAGGTAGCCGAAGTCGTCCTTCACGATGGTCCAGGCCTCCTTGATCATGGCGTTGCGCTTGGCCTGATCGGTCTCGCTGCCGATCTTCGCGGTCAGCTCGTCGACCTTCGGGTTGCAGTAGCCGCCCAGGTTGAACAGGCCGGACTGCGTCTCCTTGTTGCGGCAGCCGGCGAGATTCAGCAGCGAGTTGTGGCTGTCGATGGAACTCGGCGTCCAGCCCAGCATGTAGAAGCTGGTGTCGTAGCCGGCCTGGGCCAGCACCTTGCCGAAGTACTTGCCCTTGGTCTGCGCCAGCAGGTTCACCTTGATGCCGACGCGGGCCAGCATGCCGGCCACCGCCTGACACACCTTCTCGTCGTTGACGTAGCGGTCGTTCGGGCAGTCCATCGTCACTTCGAAGCCGTTGGGGTAGCCGGCCTCGGCCAGCAGCTTCTTCGACTTCTCGGGGTCGTACTTGTACGGCTCGCCGTAGGACTTGTCGTAGCCGTTGATTTCCGGCGCCACCAGGGAGCCGAGCGGAACGGCGGAGCCGCGCATGATCTGCTTGTTGATGGCGTCGAGGTTGACGGCCGACACCACCGCCTCGCGCACGCGCTTGTCCTTGAAGGGGTTCTTGCCCTTGATGTTGGAGTACTTCAGCTCGTCACGGGCTTGGTCCATGCCGACGAAGATGGCGCGCGCCTCGGCACCGGTCAGCGGGCTGACGCCCGGCGCCTGGTCCAGGCGGTCCCAGTCCTGCACGGGCACGGGCTGGATGACGTCCAGTTCACCCGACAGCAGTGCCGCCACGCGGGTGGCCGGCTGCGCCACGGGGGTGAAGACCACCTCGTCCACGTTGGACTTGATGCCCTTGTCCCAATAGTCGGGGTTGCGCTTCAGCACCGTCTTGGTGTCCGGCTGCCGTTCCGTCAGAACGAAGGGGCCGGTGCCGTTGGCGTGCAGGTTGGCGTGGTTGCCCTGGTTGGAGCCTTTGACGTTGGTCGCCTCGGTCGTGTTGTTCTGCTTCGACCACTCCTCGTCCATGATGTAGAGGAAGACCCATTCGCGCGGCAGGATCGGGTTGGGGGTCTTGGTGATCACCTCCACCGTGTGGTCGTCGATCTTGCGGACCTCCTGCGCCTTGGCGCTGTAGCCCTTCATGTCCGAGCCTTCGGTCGCCGCGCGCTTCCACGAGAAGATCACGTCGTCGGCGGTGAAGGGGTTGCCGTTGTGGAACTTGACGCCCTTGCGCAGGTGGAAGATCCACTTGGTCGGTTCCGGGTTCTCCCACTTCTCGGCCAGCATGGGGGTGAGCTGCAGCTTGGCGTCGTAGCCGACCAGCGGCTCGTAGATGTTGCCCTGGAAACCCAGCGTGAACGTCTCGTTCAGGCCGTGCGGATCCATGGTCGTGGCGTCGCCCTGGTAGGCCCAGCGCAGCGTCTTGGCCGACACCGGCGACGCCAGGAGCGGAGCCGCGAGAGCCGCGGCGGCCACGGAATGGAGAAGAAGCGACCCGATCTTCATGTTTCCCGTACTCCCTGCTGCGGCCCTGCGGGCCGTCGTTGATTTGGAACCGTTCTTCTACGCCGCGAGGCGTCGCGTGAGGTCGCGCAGGAACCGCTCGCACGCGGTGACCTGGGCGACGTCGATGTACTCGTTGGGCTGGTGCGCCTGATCGATGGAACCGGGGCCGCACATCACCGTGGACAGCCCGGCCTCCTGGAACTGTCCGGCTTCCGCGCCGTAGGAGACGACGCCGGTGTCGTTGCGCCCGGTCAGCGCGTGGCAGAGCTGCGCCGCCGCCCCGGCCGGCTCCGGCGCCAGTCCGGGGGCGCCGGCCAGCACGTCGGTGCGGATGTCGCAGTCCGGAGAGATCCGGCGCATCTCCGTTCGCACGCGGTCGCAGAACGCCTGGAAGCGGTCGTGATAGTCCCCCCAGTCGTCGCCGGGGACCGGGCGGATGTCCCACATGAACTCGCAATGACGCGCGGTGATGTTCTGCGCCGTGCCGCCCTGGATGGTGCCGACGTGCAGCGTGGTGTAGGGCGGGTCGAAGGGGGAGGCGGGGGCGGCGCCGGCCGCCGCCTGCGCGCCCATCTCGGCGATGAAATTGACCAGCCGCGCCGCCGCCATCACCGCGCTGACGCCGCGGTCCATATGGGCGGAGTGCACCTCGTGCCCGGTCACCACCGTGCGCAGCACGTAACATCCCTTGTGCGCCACCACCACGCGCATGGAGGTCGGTTCACCGACGATGACGGCGCTTGCGCGCGGCAACTCGGCCGTGATGCGGCGGATCATCGCCGGGGCGCCGAGACAGCCGATCTCCTCGTCGTAGGACAGCGCCAGATGCACCGGCCGCTTCAGCCCGGCCGCCAGCATCTCCGGCACCAGCGCCAGCGCCACGGCGGAGAAGCTCTTCATGTCGGCGGTGCCGCGGCCGTACAGGCGGCCGTCGCGCTCAACCAGCGTGAAGGGATCGGTGTCCCACGCCTGTCCTTCCACCGGCACCACGTCCGTGTGGCCGGACAGCACCACGCCGCCCTCCGCCATCGGGCCGATGGTGGCGAACAGGTTCGCCTTGCTGCCGTCGGCGTTGGGGACGATCCGCCCCGCCACGCCATGTTCCGCCAGATAGTCCCTCACCCAGTCGATGAGGGCCATGTTCGACCGCCGCGACACCGTGTCGAATCCCACGAGCCGGGCGATCACGTCCCGTGACGCCTTGTCCAACCCGATATCCCTGTCCCTGCGGCGCCGGCCCCTTGTCGGCGGGGCTCGTGCGCTTTATCCGTTGGTAAAACAATGGGGTGGCTTGACCATCGGTGTCAAATGGCAATTCGTCAGGGTACGGGGTTCGGCTTCCCGGTTCGGGCTCAGCGCCCGCGCAAGGCCAGCCACAGCCCGGCGGCGAGCACGGCGATGGCCGCCGCAAGGTCCCAGGTCACCGCCTCTCCCAGCAAGGCGGCGCCGAGGACGGCGGCGGTGATCGGGCTCAGGCCGAGGAAGACCGTCACCCGCGTCGGCGAGGCGTGGCGCAGCGCCCACAGCCACAGGAAATAGCCGGCACCACTGCTGGCGCCGATGAAGGCCACCACCGCCCAGCCGGTTCCCGTGAAGCGGGGCGCCGTGGTGAAGAAGCCTTCGCCGGCCGCCAGCACGGCCAGTCCGCCGACCGAGGCGAGCATGGCGAAGGCGCTCACCGGCAGTGCCTCGTACTTGCGCAGGTACGGGCGGTAGAGGACGCTGCACAGCGCGCCGCTGAAGGCGGCGGCCAGGACGGCGGACGTGCCCAGCCATTCGCCCGGACCAGCACCGGCCGCCAGCGCCTTTTCGCCCACCGAAAGGGCGACGCCGGCCACGGTGAGGGCGACTCCGGCGGTGCGGCGGACGGACAGCGCCTCCCGCCCCAGCGCGGCCGCCAGCAGCATCGTCATCAGCGGGAAGGTGGCGAACAGCAGCGCCACCCGCGCCGACGGCACCGTCAGCAGCGCCACGTTCAGCAGCGCGATCACCACGCCGAACTGCACGGTGCCCAGGAGGGCAATGGGCAGCAGATCGCGCCGGTCGATGCGCGGCACGCCCGTGGCGACCACCGCCGGCAGCAGGCACAGGAAGCCGATGGCGTAGCGCAGCAGCGCCAGCGACGCCGGGCCGGTCTGGTCCAGCACGAAGCGGCTGGCGACGATGGCGGCGCCCACCTGCACGCCCACCGCGGCGGCGGCGAGCACCGCCAGCGGCGGCGCCGCGCTCACAGGT
>DASPIO010000195.1:0-34707 GCA_035629155.1 Azospirillum sp.
CCGCATTCGGCGCTCGGCGGCAGAACCCCGGCCGAGGTCCACCAGGGCATCCCGGCCGGGATCGGATTGGCGGCATGACACGGACCTGAGCCAAGCTTATCCCAGCCGCAAAACTGTCCGGGGAACGGGGACCAGCTCACCTGATGACGTTTGACACACGGCTACAGCGTGCGCTCGCTGGCCGACCAGTTCAGCACCAAACCGGCGGAAATCCGCCAGTTCCTCCGGGGCGAACTGGGCGGAGCAAGGGCGCAAGAACTGACCCAGCTGATGCAGGCGGCGGGGTTGCCGCTCTGATTGTGGGGTGTCTCAGCGAATGTGGGCCGGCTTCCCCGATCTCAGGCCCGTCTCAAACAACGCGGGTTTCGTCTCACCGAATGTGGGCCAGCACCCGCTTTTCGTCTCACGAAATCCGGTCCCGGAATCGGCCTGAATCTCAAGCCCGCCCGCCGATGATCTCGGTCCGCTACACATAGCGGTTGCCGCCGCAGGTGGCGAGCCATCTGCCGCGAGCCGTACCACGGCGTCTCCAGGAACTGCTCGTCGATCAGGCGCATCAGCGCCAGGTTCAACGGCCCTTCACCGCGGACCGGTCCGTAGTACGACTACGGCGGAGCGGCTGATCGACACCAACTCGCACTGTCGGACGATCGAGAGCTGCGGGTGCTCGGGCTCGATCATCTCCCGCCTCCAATCGACGCTCATCGACCGGAGGCCTTGCGCAAAAAATCGCGTTCCACCACCAACTGGCCGATCTTGGCGTGCAGTGTCTCGACCTCGGCGGCATGCGACGCCTGGGCCACCTCCGCCTTGTCCGAGAACACCGCCGCCATGCCCTCAACGGCCTGCCGCTTCCAGGCGTTGATCAGCGTCTGGTGCACACCGTGCTTGGCCACGAGTTGCGAAACGGTCAGATCGCCCCGGATCGCCTCCAGCGCCACCTTCGCTTTGAACTCCGCTGAATACCGCTTCCGATTCCCCGCCATCGGGTCCGTCCTTTCCTTCGGGCGAACCAAGCTTATCCGACTGTGCGGGGAACGGGGACCATGTGTGGACGGCCCTCTCGGCGCAAGAGGAGAATTCGTGTTGACGGTTGGTCGGGTGCATCCATGTGTCCGGCCTGTTGTTGCGGCCTGTGGCCGCTGGCCTTGATGAAGTCCGCGGATCAACGCCCAAATCACCTCAGCGCGCTCCCAGGCGCTTGGTCCCGGTGGGTTTGGTCGATCCCCGGTCTGACCGGTTCGTCATCACGTCTCACCACCCTTACGCCATCCGCCTCGGCAGTGGTTTGGTCTGCTGCCGAGGCGAACGTCGTCTATGCGGCGGCGGGCACCGTGTAGGTCCCGCCGCGCGTCAGCACCGCCCAGGCGATGCGCGCGGTCTTGTTGGCCAGGGCGACGGCGGCGAGTTTGGCCGGCTTGCGCTCCAGCAGCTTCGCCGCCCAGCATCGAGCCGCGTTGTCTTGGCGCGCCAACCGCATGACCGCTGTGGCGCCAACGACCAGCAGCCGGCGGAGGTAGCCGTCGCCCTGCTTGCTGATGCCGACCTGGCGACCCTTGCCGCCGCTGCTGTGCGCCTTCGGCGTCAGGCCAAGCCATGCGGCGAACTGCCGGCCGGACCGGAACAGTGAGCCGTCCGGCACTGCCGCGGCGATCGCGCTTGCGGTGATCGGCCCTATGCCGGGGATCGTCGCCAAACGGCGGCTGACGTCGCTGGCGCGATGCCACTCCAGAATACGCGCCTCCAGCCGGTCGATTTCCTCGCCGAGCAGGCGGAGCTGATCAACGAGGCCGTGCAGCGCCCGTCGCGCCAGTTCCGGCAGACGATCCTGCGCCTCGTGCAAAGCCTCGATGGCCGCCTTCGTCCCGCTTGGTCCTTTGGCCGCGATGATCCCGAATTCCGCGAGGTGACCGCGCAAGGCGTTGATCAGCATCGTCCGCTGCCGGACCAAGAGGTCCCGAGTCTTGTGGAGCATCAAGGCAGCCTGCTGGTCGATGGTCTTGACCGCCACGAAGCGCATCGTCGGCCGGGTCACCGCCTCGCAGATCGCCTCGGCATCCGCCGCGTCGGTCTTTCCCCGTTTCACGTACGGTTTGACGTAGGCGGGTGGCATCAACTTCACCGTATGACCCAGTGCCGCAATTTCCCGCGCCCAGTGGTGCGCCGTGCCACACGCCTCCATCCCCACCAGGCACGCCGGCAGGCCTTGAAAGAACTTCAGCACCTCGCTCCGCCGTAACTGCCGTCGGACCAGAACCTTCCCGTCGCCGTCGATGCCATGAACCTGGAAAACATTCTTCGCCAGATCCAGACCGATTGTCGTCACGCCCATGGTCGGCTCCTATGAGGTGGTTTCTTCGACGGTCAACGCTGTTCACCGGCATTTGGTGAAAGGGCCGTCCACCACATCACCTCACATCCGGGCGGTCTCCTGGATGAAGGTCGTCAGCACCCTTCATATGGCACCGTGATGCCGGAAACGGGGGCCGTCCATCCCATCAGCGTTCGACTCCGTTGACAGGCATACAGGCCCATGACACGAGTCACGTAGCTGCGAGTTTCCGGATAAGGCGGAATCCCGCCGTGCCGGACGACGGCGTTCTCTCCCGCATTGTATCCCGCCAGGGCCAGTTCCACGTCGCCATTGAAGTAGGACATCAGCCAGCGCAGATAGGCCATGCCTGCACGAACGTTCTCAGCGGGATCCAAAGGCTGGGTCAGTCCGAAGCGGCGTCCCGTCTCCGGGATGATCTGCATCAGGCCGATGGCCCCCTTCCCGGAAACGGCCTTCGCCTGGAACCCGGACTCGACCTGGATCACGGCGAGGACGAGGGCAGGGTCGAGCCCCAAGGCCGGGGCCTGAGAGCGAACCAAGTGTTCGATTTCGTAACGCAGACTTCCTTCAGCCGCCATCCGTGCCGGTGCGTCGCCGTCCTCCGGGAGCCGGCAATGCGGCTTTTTCTCGGGTACGCCCTCGAAGCGGACGAGCAGGTGCCGTGCCAACGCATTGCCGCCCTCGGCGGCACGACGAAGCCAACCGGCGGCCGTTCCCGCGTCCCGCTCCACACCAGCACCATGGTCGGTCAGGATGCTCAGCCGGAGCGCCGCGCCCGCGTGGCCGGCCCGAACGGATCGGCAGTAATGGAGATAGGCGAGACCGAAGTCGGCCGGTCTCCCGATGCCGGTTTCGTACCGCAATCCGGCCTGATAGCTCCGCTCCGCGGCGCTTTCCGCCCGGGCCTCGTGCGTTCCGATCAGCGCGGCCGGCACGAGCGCGAGCAGCAGCATGCCGCGCCGCAGGCTGCGGCCGCGCGGTCTCCAATGAAGGAATGTCATGATGAGAAGGATGATCGTTGTTTGAACGGCGGGAGGAGCAGCCCCATTCGGGGCGGAAGGACCGCGCCCGGAACGGAAGGCTCTGTTCCGGGCGCGGACGATCACCCGTCATCAAGGGGCGGACGGGGCCGGGGTCTTGGTCAGCACGTTGGTCAGGTTGGCGCCGACCTGATTGATGTTCTTCAGGACGCCGTTCGTCTGGATGAGGTTGGTCGCGGTCTGAGCGGCGCCGGACGTCTGCATCAGTTGCGTGAACTCGAAGCTGCCCATGACGGCGACGTTGGCGGTGTTCTGGGCCTCCTGGCCGACCTTTGTGATGGCTCCGTCGTAACGGCCGAGTTCGCCACCGGTGTAGATCATCCGGTTGCTTGCGGCCTGCCAGGTCGGGTCGAGGGTCTGCGTGAGGTCGCCCACCGCGCTGTCCAGGCTGATGATGTTGGCGACGTTCCGGGCGCTCTGGTCGAAGTCGGGGCCGGCGACCCCATTGGGGTTGAAGCTCTTGCCGAACGTCACGAGGTTCTTCGCGTCCTGGAAGGCACCGGACGTCTGGCTGACCGACAGCGCATCGGATGCCAGGGCGACGTTGACGGTGTTCGTCGCCGTCTGGCCCAGGTTGGCCCAGCTGCCGTCGGTGACCGCCTTGTTGAAGGCCGTCTGGCCGTTGAAGTCGCCCGGCAGATCGGTCGACTGGATGATGTTGCCGAGGTACGCGCCCTCGGCGGCGACGGCGTTGGCCATGTTGCTGGCCGACTGGCGGATCTTCTCGTTGCTGAAGCTGTTCTTCAACGTGTTGTGGACGGTCTGCACGTTCAAGAACATCTGGTCGACATTGCCGAGGTCCTGGGCCTGTGCCGAACCGACGCTGAGAGCCAGCACGCTCGCTGCAAGCAAAAGCATCTTCATATCCAATCTCCTGTTGTTTGCCCGGCCATCCAGGGCCGAGCGTTTTCACCCGTCCGCGGGCGTGCGGTCGGGAATCCCGTTCGGAATGCGTTGGAATCCGGCTTCAGCGGTCGCAGACCATGCGCCCGCCGAGCATCCGGCAGCCCTGTCGTTCGGGCACACGATCGAGCGATAGGGACGGCGGCGGCGCGGCGTTGCCCTTGGCCTCGGCCGGGACGGCGTTGAGCGCCTCGTCCCTCCGGGCAACCTGAGGCTCGGCGATGCCTATCGGCATGGCCGCCGCCGCACGCTCGGCCTCGGCATGCTCGGCGTCGCGCCGTTCGCGCGCCGCCGTGGTCAGATGCTGGTCACAGGCCGCCCCGGTCCGGTACAGTTCGCTCACGATGTCGTAAGCTGCGGACTCGATGGCCCAGCGGATCGCACCCTGGAGCGGCTCGGTCGGCTGCTCGCCGATGGAAATGTCGAACAGGACGTCGCCGGCGAAGGCCCCGCCCTTGACGCCAAGGTCGAAGAACCGGAAAAGGTTTGCCGACGTCTCGTAGCCGACGGCCTGTTTGCGCCAAGCCTTCGAATAGACGATCTGCGAGGTCCGGGTGTCCGTCACCGCCAGATCGAGGCCGATCTGCACCGCATACGACTTGGCGCCGGCGCCGATCCCCGCGATGGTCACTTCGGCCGAGTTGTTGACCACCTTGAAGTCCAACTCGGTGATGGCCCCGGTGACGTAATGGGTTGAACCGAGCACCATCCCCTTCGGGATCGGCCGGAACATCACGCTCTGGCTCCCGGCCTGGACCACACGCCCCTCGCCGAGGCGCTGGTTGAGCGCCTGCGCCAGTTCGAACTCCATGATCGCCGTGGTCGAGCGGTTGACCTGGGGAACCCGGGCGGCACCGAGGCTGCTGATCAGCATGTGCGTGGCGCCTTGCGTCACGTAGGCGCCGATATCCTGGTAATTGAAGCGCCCGGTCCGATCGGGGATGTCCCCCACGGCCAGCCGCAGGTCCATGGGCGGACGGGGCAGTCGTCCAAGGCACTTGAGCGCCTCGGTCGCGGGAGTCGCGGTCTTCACCGGGATCGGCCCGGAGATCAGTTTGGCCGGTTCTTCGCCGAGCGGCGGCGGGACGGCGCACGCCGACAGCATCAGCATCGCCAGCAGGACGGTCGTCAGGCGGTGCATCTCTCAGCCTCCCTTGCGTCCATCGGACACGGAATTCTGCACGCCCTGCGATCCCGAACTCGTCTGCACCGGGTTCAGATTGAGGTAGTTGTTGTTGCCGGACTGGTTGATGATGACGACATTGTTGTAGTTCTGGCCAGCCTGGGCCGCCTGCCTCTGCAACGCCGTCTGGAGATGCTGCTCCTCCATCTGCGCCCGCTGCAGCCGGTTCTGCGGGCCGCTGAGCGTGCGTCCGGTGATGTTGGTGTAGTCGGCAAGCGCCGGGGCCGCGATGCCGGATGCCAGCACCGACGCGAGGATGAGCGCCGCCCTCGTTGTCCTCCGCCCCACGCGACGGGGCGCAGTCGAGCAACGGCGACGTGGTTGATAGAGGCTCATAGTGAAACTTTCCGTGAAAGACGTTGACGATGCTCATCGGCCGGCCTGCATTGCCCCAAGGGCTGCCGGCCAAAATGCTGCCGAAGTTTCGGCCCGACGATGGAGACATCATGCCGTTCGCCACCGGCCGGCGATATTTCGCATCAGGCTAATAACCACACTCATTTTGTGGCCTTCCTTGGCAGGCGCCATCCCACCCCTGGATTGCTAACCCTCCGGTAAGCACAGCCTTACGCGCCAACCCACGCGAAATGACTGTCGGCCCCCCTTTGATGGGTAAACGGTGCCGCGAAGGCGTATTCCATCCGAGGAGCGATCCACCGATGCCCGCTTGAGCAAGCCAAGCCCAAGGCGTGTAGTCGGGTGACGACAGCGTTCCGCGTGGGAGCCCGCATGTCCAATCCGGACACGGCCGTGCCCGCGCGCGCGACGCCGTCAGGGGAGGAGGCATTCCATGCGTGTTCATGTGCTCGCAGCGCCGTTTCTTGCACTCGGCATCGCCGCTCCGATGGCGGCCCATGCCGATGCCTTCCTGAACACCGGCACGGGGGGCGCTTTCCTAAACCTCGGACCCGTCGGGCCTGTGGCCGCCCCGACGCCGACCGCCCCGATAACGCCGCTCGCAATGAGTCCGACACTTTTGTTCGATGGTGGAACGACGACCCTGCTGGCGCCGGGCGGTGTGGTGGTGACGCCGGCTTCCGCCAGCCTGTTGGCCGTCCAACTGGCCGCCGCGCGCCATGGCGGCGCCGTCGTCCTTACCCTCAACGGAGCCGGCGCGGTGCGCCCCCTGGTGATCCCCGCCAGCGCCTTCGGCAGCCGACGCTGATCCGTGCCAAGGGCCTGGAGCCTCATTCCGAAGCGCGGCGCCAGGACAGAACCAGATACGGCCGCTCGGATGCGTAGGTCAGGCGGATGACCGAGACGCGCACGAAGCGTGCGCCATCGACGGTCGCCTCGGCGCGGATCCGGAACAAGCGGCGCTGCGACGGCGCGGCGCGGCCCGCCGCGCCGGCTGCCGCCTCGCTCCCCTCCCGTTCGGCCATCATCGCCTCGGCGGCTTGCGGATCAGTGCCCAGTGCGAGAACCACCGCCATCGGCGCCACTGTCGCATCGACGACGCGCTGGCGCGTCGCCACCGTCAGGAACGGAGCCGCGCGGGCGAGCAGATCGCGGCTCATGCCAGGCAGGCTCACCAGCGCCTCGACCGCTTCGAACGGCCCCCCCAGGTCGGGGGTGGAGCGGCGTTCGGCGATCCCCCGGGCAACGGTGGCCGCTTGGTCGTCCGGTGCTCCCGCCACGGAGAACAGCGATGCCAACAGCTCTTCCGGCGCGGCGTTCAGATCGATCAGGCCGGCTTCGTCCTGGACGCGCACGTCGACACGGCCGGCGCCGAGGGGGAATGCATACGGCCGGTCGTCGCCGCGCCAGCGCTCCTCGGGACGAAGGTTGAGGAGGCCGAACACCGCACGCGCGATCCCGGCGTCGGCCAGCGCTTCGGCTTTGGCGGCGGCGGCGCCGTTGCGCGCGAGGCGCAACTCATCGCGGGCATCCCGGTTCAACGCGGTTGTGACGATCGACAGCAGGAGCAGGCTCCACAGCACCAGGAGAAGGGCGAACCCGGCCTGCCGCCGCGAAGCCGCGGCCGGGTGTCGGGCCGTTCCTCCTTCCGGGCGCCGGGACATCACCGGATCCGCGCCCGCGGATCGATGGCCCGCAGGCGGCGGCGCAGTTCATCGGTCGCCTCCTGCGCTTCGGCGCTGCTGCGGATGACGCGCGGCGTCAGCATGACCAAAAGTTCGGTGCGCTGCTGGCGCTCCTCCGTCGTGCTGAAGAGATGGCCCAGGATCGGGATGTCCGACAGGATCGGCACGCCCGACTTGCCGCCGTTGCGGCCGTCACGGATCAGCCCGCCGAGCGCCACGCTCTGGCCGTCCTGGACGGCCACCGTGCTGTGCACCCGGCGCTGCTGGATGGTGGGCGAGTCGATGCCCGACGTGCGGGTCGGCACGACGTCGCTCACTTCCTGGTAGATCTCCATGAAGACCCGCCCGCCGGCGCCGATGCGCGGCCGCACTTCCAGAATGACTCCGGTGTCCTTGAGCGTGATCGAGTTGACGATGGGCGAGTCCGGGTTGAGCACGCTGACCGCCGATTGGGTGGCGATCGGCACTTGGTCACCGACCTGCAGCCGCGCCGACTGGTTGTCGAGCACCAGCAGGTGCGGCGAGGAGATCACGTTGACGTTGGTGACCGCCGACAGCGCGTTCAGCACGACGCGGGCGTTGGCGGTGTCGAACAGATAAGAGAAGCCGGCCAGCGGCGATACCAGCCCGGTCCTGGGGTCGCTCAGCGTCAGCTGATGGTTGCCGGATTTGAAGAACCACTCCACGCCATACTTGAGGTCGTCGTTCAGCGTGACCTCGGCGATGGTCGCCTCGACCAGAACCTGGAAGGGGGCGACGTCGAGACGGCGCAGGGCGTCCTGCACCATGTCGTAATCACGGGGTGTGGCCATGATGACGATGGCGTTCTTGTCGCGGTCGGCGATGACGCGGACCTCGGGCGTCGGCGGCGCCGGTTCGGCGGCAAAGCTGCCGGGTGGCGGCAACACCGGGACCGAGCCCGGAGCCTGCCTTCCCGCGGCCCCCAGGTCCGGCAGGGCTCCCGGCGCGATGACCGGGTCACTGATGGGAAGCAGCGCCGGACGCTGGGCCGGGAAGGCGGAGGACGGGAAGCCGCCCGGCCCCGACACGCCGGTAAACGGCGAGCCGGACCTGGACCCGCTGGACGGCGCCCCGCCGAAACCCCGGCCGCCATGGCCGTTGAGGCCGCCGCCAAACCCACCGCCGAAGCCGCCACCCGCGCCGGACCGGCCCAATCCGCTTCCCCGCCCGCCCAGTTCGGTGGGCGACAGGCCGGGGGCGACCTGCGCCCCCATGGCACCGCCACCGCCGCTCCGTCCGGGCGAGAACATCTCGCTGAGGGTGCCCGCCAAGCCTTCGGCGTTGCCGTTCTGGACGTAGTAGACGAACACGCGTGGCGTATCGAACCCGCGCGACCGGTCGAGGCGATCGACCCAGCCCTGCACCGTTTTCAGCAGATCGGGCTTCTGCGCGATCACCAGGAGCGCGTTGAGGCGGTCCACCGGCACGAAACGCAGCATGCCGCTCATGGGTCCATCGTCGCTGCCCAGCAGCGACGCGAGTTCTTTGGACAGGTCGGTGGGTTTGGCCGCTTCCAGCGTGAACATGCCGAAGCTCATGCCACGCAGCCAATCGACGTCGAAGGAGGCGACGAGATCCTCCAGCGTGGCGATTTCCTGGCGCGTGCCCGCCACGATGAGCAGGGGCCGCGACGCGTCCGCCTTGAGGATGCGTTCCGCCGGCAGGAAGGGCTGGAGGATCTTGAGCATCTCCGGCGCACTGACGTGGCGCAGCGGGACGACCTGGACTCCAAAGCCCTGCCCGCGCTCATGCTCGGGGATGTTGAGGCGAAGCTGCGCCGCCTTGGGGGCATCCTGCATAAGCACGACCGCGTAGCTCCCGGCGCTCTCGACCAGCGCCGCCCCGTTCACCCGCAAGGCGTTTTCGAGCAGCAGCAGCGCGTCGTCACAGGGGATTGGCCGGCTGGTCTGGACGGTGATCTGCCCCTGGACCTTGGGGTCGATCACGACGGGCTTCCTCACCGTCGCGTCGATGATGCCGCGGACGACGTCCTTGACGTCGGCGTTGACGAAATTGACCGAGACCTCATCGGCGTTCACGAGCACACCCGGCGCCCCTCCGGGAACGGGCGTAGCGGTGAACACACCGGTGCCCGGCAGCAGGACCGGCGCCTCGCGACGGGATTTGGCTGAGCCCGGCGCGGCAAGCTCGATAGGGCTCGACGCCCCCATGGTCGTCAACGGCCGACTGGCCTGCGGTACGGCACCGCCCTCGATAGCGCTGGCGGCGGGAAGTTTGGAAGGCCGCGCGCACCCCGTCACCAACAGGGGAATTGCAAGACCCAGGACGACGGATCCAGTTATCTTCATCCCACCACCATGACGAATGTTTTATGTTCTTTGATAAATCGGAATTTTACTTGGCGCACCCTACGACGAGTTCCCACGCCGGGGCGCAGCGGATCGACTGAATCAATACCACCAACTTGCAGGTATTGACCCCGTGCAGCGGAGGGCCTTTCAAGGGTTTTGGCGGTAACCAATGCAGTGACCATCGCCACCCGCCGAATCGTCCGGGCATGGAGCGGTCACAGGAACGTAGCGGCGAAGCCGATGCTCGTAGCGCAGGATCGCGACGGCCCTCTCGTCCGGCGCACGCCCCGGCCGGAGCGAACGGGGCGGCACGACTCCGGGGTCAAAGGTCTCGATGCCATGGATCGCCTCCATCAAACCGTCGCGCGACAGACGGCGTCCGGCCCGTCGCACCCCCTCCTCCAGAAGCAGCGCGCCAGCGTAGGCATGGCGTTGCAGGTCGTCACGCAGACCGCCCAGGCCCGCCACCAGCCGGCGGAAGGCGAGCGCACGGGCCGGGTCGCTCGGCGTCGCCGACGCCGCCAGGAACACCACCGGCGCCCACTTCGCGGCACGCGCCTCGGCAAGCATGGCCTCCACCTCCACCGTACGGTTGAAGGCCAGAACGGTCGTGACGCCCGCGGCCTTCAGGCGCGCGACGACCGCCGACCAGCCGCCAGCGTCGCCGCGCGCCTCGATCAGGTCGATCCCGTAGGCCATTGCGGCGGCGCGGCCAGCATCGGCCGCGGCCCATCCCAGCCTGTCGTCCGAGGCGAGAAAGGCCAGCCGGCGGCTGCCGCCCTCCAGACCGGTCGCGGCGAAGGCGATCAGAGCCCGCGCCATTTCGACGACGCTCGGTTCCAGCGACACCGTCCAGGCCTCGTCGCCGCCCAACGGCGGCGTCAACGGCGCGATGTCGGGTACGCCGTTCGCGCGCAGGGCATGCACGGCCGCACCGTTCGCCTCCACACCGACGTTCGCCAGGAAGCAGAACGGCGGGTCGTCCCGCAAGGCCCGGCTCACCACGGTCAGAGCGTCTCCCGGCGCAGCCGGATCGAAGCCCAGCTGCCGCAGGACCAGACGCCGCCCGTGCAGTCCGCCGCGCCGATTGATGGATCGCACGACCTCCCGCAGCACGATGCTCACCTCGCGCCCGGCCTGCGCCAGAGGCCCGGACGTGGGCAGCAGCGTGGCGACGCGGATCTCGCCCCCCGACACGCCCGGCGCCGCCCGCTCCAGGCTTTTCAAATAGTCTATCAGGGCGGCACGATCCGCGTCCGTCATGGTGTAGCGCGGCATGGCGGGGTGGAGGCCGCGGCCATCCGGCGCCACCCCATCTCCGACCGCCCGCGCGAAGGCGACGGCATCGTATCCGCGCCCACCCCGCTCGTCCGATTGCGTCAGGCGGTCCCAGGTGATGTCCGGCGGCGCCACCCCGCCTTCCCGTCCGCCCAGACCGTCCACCCCGTGGCAGCCGATGCACGCAAAGCCCGTTGCGGGCACCGCGATGCCGCCCGCGCCAACCCGCGCAACGATCGGATCGCCGCCCCGTCCCTGTTCATAGATCGCCCGCCCACGGTCAGCGAGCCCCGGCCCGGTCCCCGGCGTGTCGGCCTTGCCGGTGACCGGCAGGGCCGACATGGCGACCGCGGACAGCGCGGCAAGCAATGCCATTCCCCTTCGTACGGCCATGTCAGTTCCCCGACACCTCCCCTCGGTTGATCTTCGCCACGATGTCCTCGGGCGCGGCCGAGCCGTCGATGCGCCACCATGTACGGGATGCCGTATCGCCGACCAGGAAGTAGCCGGCATGATCGCCCGGCGTGTCGGCCAGGGCTCGCACGCCGCCCAGCAGGCGCTCGACATCATCCGGCTTGCCGGTCAGCCAGAGCCAGCCAGGCCGCGATCCATAGCGCTCCGCCTGCTCCTTCAGCGCCTGAGGCGTGTCGTTCTCCGGGTCGATGGACATGGACACCAGGCGCACGTCCCGCCCGACGCGGTCGCCCAACAAGTCCTGCACCCGCGCCAGGACCGTCGATTGCACGGGGCAGATGGCCGAGCAGCCCGTGAAGATGAAGTTCATGACGATCATTCTTCCCGGCGCCAGCACATCCCGCCGGAACGACCGGGTGCGCCCATCCTGGTCGATCACCGGCAAATCCAGCGGGTTGACGTTCACCACGTCGGGGCGGTCGGAGGGCGGCGGCGCATAGGATCGCGATCCATGCGCGAGCGCAGACGACGCGAGCGCCAGTCCGACGGTGACGGCAAAGGCTGCGAGGTGGGGGCGCTTCATGACGGAACTCCGGCTTGGGATCGGGGCTTGGGATCGGGGAGTCAACGTGGGGTGTAGAAGCTGGCGCGGCTCTGGCTGCCGCCGTGCGGCGGCTCGTTCCGGGGAGCCGGCTTCGTGGTCGCCCGCTCGGGCGCGGCGGCCTTGGGCGAAGGACGCTGCGTGATCTGGGACGGCTTGGCCGACGCGGGCCTTGCCGCCGCGATGCTGGCCGGGTCCTCCAGCGCGAAGACCTGCTCCCCACTGCCGTGACGCAGAAGCAGCCGGTCGACCTCGATCGATGCGACAGTCCAACCATTGATGTCCTGGCCTTCCGACAGCACCAGCGCGGAGGTCTCGGCGGGCGACCGCACGATGGCCCGGCGACCGGAATGGGTGATGATGGTGCCGACCAGCGCCACGTCCGGCGCCTCGGCCGGCGGCTCGGGCGCGGCGGCGACCGGCTCCGGCTCGGCCGGCCGGCGCGACGGGAAGAACAGCGGTCGCTCGATGATGACGGCCGACGCCTCGGTGGGCGCCACTCGGAACACCGGCAGCGGAACCGGCGCGGCTTGCGTCATCGTGGGCGCCTGGACCGGCCTGGTCTCCTCAGGCGCAAAGCCGAGCGCTTGGCTTAAATCGCCCAGGTCCACGTTGCGAAGCTCGGCCGCCAGCAGACCGGCGAGGCCCGCGCACAGGGCGGCGAGTGCGGAAACGATGGAATGCTTCATGTTGCGGGCCTCGCAAGACCGTAGACGTCCATACGCACCTCCAGCGTCCTATCTTCCGCGATTTTGGCACCGCTGGACCGCTGGGCCTGACGGGCTCGCACCTCGATCCCATCGACGAACAAGAAGGGCTCGTGCCCCTCGATGGCATGCAGGGCTTGGCGCAGGGCCTCGATGGTGGCGGTCAGTTGCAGCCGCACACCGATCCTCCGGAACCCGTCCTCGGATCGGACCGGCTGCGGTTGCGTGCTCTGCACGGTGCCTCCGGCGCGCTCGACAGCCCCCTTCACCAGTTTCTGAAGCGCCGCGCCCGCCGCACCGTCGCTGACCGCGGTCAGGTAGGACGAGCGGCCCCGAGCGGCAGCGTCCAGTTCCTGCCGCCGGCGCTCCAGCACCGGACGCTCGGCGGCGACGGCCCGGTATTGCGCGCCAAGGGCACGCGCCGCTTCCAGCCGCTCCGCCTGATCGGCCATGGCGTCCAGGATCGGCGCCACCAGGGCCAACCACACCACCCCGACCGCGACGACCAGACAACCGACCGCGAGCAACCGCTGCCGCGGCACGCCCCCGGCCCTTGCGCCGTCCGTGGTTTCGATTGTCATGTTCCACCCCTCGCACGAAGCTCCACGCCCAGGTGGAACTGCTCGACGCCATGCACCGGGTCCTGCGTCAGCGGTGCGCGGAACATGGCGCGCTCGAACAGCGGCGACTGCTCCAGCGCGGCGATCAAGGAGTTGGCTGACCCGGAGAAGCCCATGACGTGCACGGTGCCGCCGTCGATCTGCAGGCGCGCAACCCAGGTGTCGTTCGGCAGCAGGCGTGTGAGTTCGGCCAGCACCGTCTCCATGGCCGGGACGGTGCGCTTGCGCGCGATGGCGAACATCGCCTGCCGCTGCCGCTGCTCGGTGGCGCGGCGCAGTTCCGCCGTGGCGTTCGCCTCGGCGCGCAGTTCGGCCGCGTCGGCTTCCGCCGCTTGCACCGCCAGTGCGCCCTGCACCAGGGGGACGACGACCGTCGCCATGCCCAGCACCAGCGCCAACACCGTCAGCAGAGGCGTGGCGCGGCGGCCGGTACCTAGGCGCGGTACTGACGCTTCCTCGCGGATCAGGACCAGATCACCACGCCCATCGGCGGCGCAGACCAGCGTGGGCGAAGCTCCCAACGCCTCCAGGCGTGCGGCAAACCCATCGACCAGCGCGCGGGGAGCGACCGCGAGCTCCACCTCGATGCTCTGGCCGTCGGTGTCGCGTCGCAGGACCCGCACACCGAAGCAGGCGTCATCAACGACGAACGGGGTGTGCCGGTCCAGTTGGAAGGCGACGGCCTCGTACAGGTTCTCCTCCGTCGCAAGCGGCAGCGTAAGCGTTCGGCACAGTGCCTGGTCCCGGCCGAGGCGCAGCGCCACCGGCAGGCGCTCGGCGCCCAGCTCCCGCAGCAGCGTTCGCAGCCGCTCCACGTCCGTAACCGCCAGATCGACGCGCGCCAGCTCGCGCTGTCCATCGCGTCCGGCCTGTCCGATCACCAGCCATTCACTCTCGTCGAAGGACACGATGAGCCGGTTGTCCGCCTCGGGCCGGAGCCGTTCCGGCAGCAAGGCGGCAAGCTCGCCGCCCCACCAGGACAGGAAGGCTCCCACATGTTTGCTGACCGTTGTGATCGCCATGTCGCCATTCCCTCCGTGCGTTCGCCCGAGCCACTACCGCTGCGCCGGTCGCGGCATGGCCACGACATCCACCATTGGCCGCGCCACGAACCGGGGCCAAGCGCGGGGGTCGCCCGGCGGGAATCGCACCTCGATACCGACGAGCGCCGGCAGCGTCGGGCGGGCCGTCCAATCCTCCCGCCAAGCCGGCGGCGTGTCTGGTTGCTCACTGCCGAAGTAGGTGACGCGGAATTCCGCGATGCCTTTCAGCACGACCATCCGACGGGCGGACGGGCCGAGCGCCCAGCCGGTGTCCGCCAGCCCGAAGCGGTCCCAGATCGCCATGAGGTCGCGCCGCCCGTGATCCTCCGCCATCTCGAAGCGCAGGCTGTCGAACGCCCCGAACCCGACGTGGCCGGGCATCGGCGCGACGAGGGCCAGCCCGTCCCGGTTCCCGTTGAACGCGACGGCCGAACCGTTGTCGGATTGAGGCAGGAGGACGGGTTGCGCCTGCTCGACCACCCGGCGCAGGAGTTGCTGCGCGGCCCGCACCTCCTCCGATGCGGTCACCACGGCCTCGACCGCATCCCATGCCCGCCCGCCCAGGCGCAGGCTGCCAGCCAACGCCAGCGATATCAGCCCGAGCAGTGTCATCGCCACCAGCGCCTCGACCAGCGTGAAGCCGGCGCTCCCCTGCCCGGCGTTCATGCCGCCCGCCCCCCTGCGAGTGCTGGAATCAGCCGCAGGGTGGTCACGGAATGGCCGGCATCCCGCCCTTCGCGCCACACCGTCAGCGCGACCTCCAGCAGCACGAGACCCGGCATCTCCGCCAACGGGCGGACGATCCGCCGCCAGCGGTAGCCGCCGGCCAGCTCGCCCGCCTGTTCGCCCGGTTCGATGGGCTGTTCGACACCGAACCGGGCCAACTCGGAGCGGGCCAGCAGCGTCTCGATGGTCAGCTGGTCGGCGACCCGCGTGGCATCCAGCCCGGTGGAGACGAGCCGCATCACCGCCGTCAAGCCGAGCGCCAGTATGAGCAGAGCGACCACCGTCTCGATCAGCGTGAAACCGCGCTCCCGCTGGCGCCGGTCGGCCCGGTCACGGCGCATGGCGCACCTCCACCCGGCCACTCAGCCAGTCGATCAGGATTGTGTAGGCGTTCCCGGCGCTCTCCAGGCGAACACCACCGCCGGTCGCCCCACCGTCGGGAAAGAAACGGATATTGCCCACGGTCTCCCCAAGCCGCTCGGAAGTCGCCGTGAGCAGCGACACCGCGATCCCCTCCGGCAGCCGTGTGGTTCTGGGGTCGTCGGCTATGCGGTAGATCCGTTGCGCGACGTCCAGCGACCACGTCGACTCGACGTTCCGTGTCACGGCTACATCGCGCGCCCGTCGGAGGTCGCCGGCAACGGCACGCACCGCGGCCTTGAGGTCCAGCGCCTCGTTGCGGACGATCCGCCCGGGCAACGCCACCGCGGCGGCAAGCCCGAGGATGGCCAGCGCGACGATGACCTCGACCAGCGTGAAGCCGGCCGCCGCGGGTCGCGTCACCAGTTGGCGATGGTCCGCCCGCCCTCCGTCCGGCTCTCGCCCAGAGAGTAGAGGTCGAACTCCGCGTGCTGGCCCGGATAGCGATACAGGAAGGGAGAGCCCCAGGGGTCGATCAGGCTCTCCTTCCGCTTCACGTAGGGGCCGTTCCAGTTGGCCGCCGACGCCGGCTTCTCCACCAGCACCGCAAGCCCCTCGGCCGTGGTGGGATAGCTGCCGGTCTGCAGCCGGTACATGTCCAGGATGGTCGAGAGGTTCTGGATCTGCAGCCGGGCCGTGTCGACCTTGGCGCCGCCCAGGTACTTCATCACCTGCGGCGTGGCGATGGCCGCCAGCATGCCGAGGATGACGATCACCACCATCAGCTCGAGAAGGGTGAAGCCCGCTTGGCGCGACGATGGGCGCGCGGGCCGGATGGCGTGCGGACAGATGTCCAGCAGGCTGCTCATGCGGTTTGCTCCATTCCTGAGGTTCGCGCACGGTGAGGTTCATTGGCCGCTCCTACACCGGAAGGCTGTAGACGCTGAGGATGGCCGACAGGATCGCGCCGACGATGGTCGCGACAATGAGGCCGAGCCCGATGGTCAGCGCCGGCGTCAGCAGATCGACCATGCGGCCGACCGCCACCTGGACCTCGCGGTCGAAGACGTCGGCGACCTTGGCCAGCATGGGCACGAGTTGCCCCGTCTCCTCGCCGACCGCGACCAGTTGCACCGCAAGCGGGGGGAGCGAGCCGATGCGCTCCAGCGGCTCGGCGAGGCCCTGCCCCTTGCGCACGCTCGCCGTCACCTCGTCGAGCGCGCGGCGGAGCACCGCGTTGGCCACCGTGTCGCGCACGATCGACAGGGCTTGCAGCATGGGGACGCCGTTCCCCGTCAAGGTGGCCAGCGCGCGGGTGAACCGTGCGGTTTCGGCCTTGGTGACGATGTCGCCGACGATGGGCAGCCGCAGGACCCGCGCGTGCAGCCGCAGGCGTTGCGCCGGCTGGGAAAGGGCGGCGCGCAGCCAGACAATGGATGCGACGCAGGCGAGCGGCAGGGTCCACCACCACGCCCGGAACAGCTCCCCCGCGCGGATTACCGCCACCGCCGCGGCCGGCAGTCTGGCCCCGGCCTCCTCGAACATTCCCTGGAACTGCGGCAGCACGACGGTCAGCATCACCACGATGGTGGCGCACACCATGACCAGCAGGACGATGGGATAGATCAGCGCCGACCGCAGGGTCTCGCGCATCGCCGCGGCCCGCTCCATGTGGTCGGCCATGCGCGCCAGCACGGCTTCGAGCGCGCCGCCGGCCTCGCCCGCCCGCACCATGTTCACGTAGAAGCTCGGGAAAGCGCCGGGATGGCTCGCCAACGCGTCGGTCAGCGTGGCGCCGCCGCGCAGCCGGTCGAGGACATCGGAAAGGACCGTCCGCATGGCGCGCGACGCGCCGCGCGCTGCCATCATCTCCAGCGCCCGGTCGAGCGGAACCCGCGCATCGACCAGGGTGGCGAGCTGGCGCGTCGTCGCGACCAACTCGGAGCGCGACACGCCGCGGCGGAGTGCCGTCAGGTCGATGTCGAAGCGCAGCCCACCCTTCGCCGGATCCGCCCGGATCGGCAGATAGCCCATTTCGCTGAGGCGGCGGAACGCGGTGGCCTTGTCGCCGGCCTCCAGCGTGCCCTCCACCGTCTGGCCCGACGCGCTCACCGCCTTGTACCGGAAGGTCGCCATGGCTCAGCCCTCACGCGTCGCGCGCAACACTTCGTCCGGCGTCGTCAGGCCGGCCAGGGCCTTGCGCATGCCGTCCTCGTACATCGCCCGCATGCCCTCGGCCATGGCGATCCGGGCGATCTCCGCCACGTCGGCGCGCGTCAGGACAAGGCGGCGGATGGGCTCGCTGACCAGGAGCGCCTCGGCAATGGTCGTGCGGCCATGGAAGCCGACGCCGTGGCACGCGGCGCAGCCCACCGGCCGGTGCAGCAGCATGGGCCCGCCATCGGCGAAACGGTCCAGACCCATGCGCTCCACCAGCTCGGGCAGCGGCTCGTACGGCTCCCGGCAGTGCGGGCAGAGCGTGCGGACGAGGCGCTGCGCGCACACGCCGTTGAGCGTGGCCGTGAGCAGATAATCTTCCACCCCCATATCGAGCATCCGGGTGATCGACCCCGCCGCGCTGTTGGTGTGCAGCGTGGATAGCACGAGGTGGCCGGTGAGCGACGCCTGCATGGCGATCTGCGCGGTTTCCAGATCGCGGATTTCGCCGATCAGGATGATGTTCGGGTTCTGCCGCAGGATCGAGCGGAGCACCTCGGCGAAGGACAGCCCGATCTGCGGCTTCACCTGGATCTGCATGATGCCGTCGAGCTGGTACTCCACCGGATCCTCGACCGTGTGGATCTTGGTGTCCGGCGTGTTGAGCCGCTTGAGCGAGGCGTAGAGCGTCGTCGTTTTACCGTGACCGGTCGGTCCGGTGACCAGCACGATGCCATTCGGCCGTTCCAGCATGCCGAGGTAGCGGTCGAGCAGTTCGCCCCCGAAACCCAGCGTCGGCAGGTCCAGCGCCACGACTCCGCGGTCGAGGATGCGCAGCACCACGCTTTCCCCATGCAGGCTCGGCAGGGTGGAAACGCGCAGATCGATCTCCTTGCCGCGCACGGCGATGCGGATGCGCCCGTCCTGCGGCAAGCGGCGCTCGGCGATGTCCAGGCGGGCAAGGATCTTAATGCGCGAGATGACCGCCGCCCGCAGGCGCGCCGGTGGCCCTTCCACCTCATGCATGATGCCGTCGATGCGGTAGCGGACCCGCAGGCGGCCGTCCAGCGGCTCGACGTGGATGTCGGAGGCGCGCGCCTCGACCGCCCGTGCGATCAGCGCGTTGACGAGCCGGATGACCGGAGCCTCGGCCGCAAGGTCCTTGAGCCGCTCGACGTCGTCCCCGGCCTCGTCGCCGTCGGCGATCTCCTCGATGATCTGGCCGATGGCGCTGCGCCCGGCGCCGTACAAGCGGTCGATGGCCGCCTCGATGTCGGCGGGGATGCCGATATGGGGGCATACCCGCCGGCCGGTGGCGAGTTGCACCGCGCGCCGCACGTAGTCGTCCAGCGGATCGGACATGGCGACCAGCAAGCCGGCGTCGCTTTCCGCGATGGGCACCACGCGCGCCTCCTTCAGGAAACGCGCGCTGATGGTCTCCAGCACCGGCGCGTCCGGATAATCGGAGGCACCCAGGAGCGGCAGCCCGAGCTGGCGCGCGAGCGCCGTCGCCATGTCCCGTTCCGTGACCAGGGCCAGACGGATCAGCACCGCGTGCAGGCGCTGCCCGCTGGTCTCGCACACCCGCCGCGCCCGCTCGATGCCGCCCATGTCGACCAGCCCGTCGGCCAGCAGCGCCTCGCCGAGATCGCGGTCGAACGCGGCTTGGTCGGTATCCTCACGCACCATGGAGCGTCCCCATCGTCCAGACGCTCCAGATCCCCAGGCACAGGAACGGACCGAACGGCAGCGGGCGGTCAGCCCCTGCGAGGTCACCGTTCCGCGCGGCCAGCACCCACAGGAGCCCGAGCGCGGAGGCGATCAGGACGACGCTTCCCAACCCCTCCCACCCGACCCAGGCGCCGGCGGCGGCCAGCAGCTTGGCGTCCCCTTGCCCCAGCCCCTCCCGGCCGCGCAGGCGGCGGTAACCCTCGCCCAGGAGACGGAGAGCGGCGTATCCGGCCGCCGCCCCCGCGGCGCCGGCGGACAGCCGGTCAGGCTCGGCCACGGCCGTGATGAGCAGGCCGGCGCCGAGCAGCGGCAAGGTCAGCGCATCCGGCAGGATGAAGCGGCACCCGTCCACCATGGCCAGCACCACGAGCGTCCAGCCAAGCAGGCAGCCCGCCGCCGCCCGCTCCTCCGGCAGGGCGCAGACCGACCAAACGGCGACCCCGACGGCAAGCGGCAGGGCGAGGGTGAGCGAGGGCGGCTGCGGGACTTCGCCGTCAACGCCATCGATGCCGCACGGCAGGATCGTGGCCAGCCGACCGGCCCCCCATCGCGAGAGCACGCCGATCGGCGGAGCCAGCCCCAGCAAGGCAAGGTCCTGAAGGGTCATGGCGGGCATCATGGTTCAGACGCCATAGTCCGACGTCGAAACCGTGACCGTCCCCTCCGGCCCCGTCACGGTGATCGAGATCGGTTTGGCCGAGGCACGGACGCTGAGCGTCCACAGCGACTTGCGCGCGTTCCAGGTCATCTTCCCGAAGCCGACGAGCTGGAGGTTGCCCGCCTTGCCAAGCGCGCTGCTCGCCTCGACCGTCAGCACCTTGGTGCGGGCGTTCCACAGCACGGTGACGACCTTGATCGAGGATTCCGGTCCAGCCCCGTTCGCCTTGAGGTTGTAGGCGGCCATGACGTCGAGCTTGCCCGCCCCGGCGACCGGGTCGGTACCCGTCACCCCCAGGTCGAGCGCCGACCGGGTCAGAAGCCCTTCCAGCTCGGCGACCTTGAGGCCGGGAAAGGCGGAGAGCAGCAGCGCCATGGCCCCCGCCACATGGGGTGCCGAGGCGGACGCCCCGGAGATGTAGGAGTAGGAGGAGGGGATCGTTCCGTCGTAGGTCAGGTCGGCGGCACGCACATCCACGCCCGGCGCCACGAGGGAGGGATACGGCGTGGCGGCCGTGCAGGCCGTCGGGCCGCGGCTGCTGAAATCGGCGACCGCGTTGTTCGCGTCGATGGCACCGACCGCGAGCGTGCCGGCGTTGTTCGCCGGGCTGACGCTGGTGCCGGCGTAGGGTCCCTCGTTGCCGGCGGAGAAGACGACCGCGATCTCCGCGGCCCGCAGCGCCTGGATGTCGGTCGCGAACTCCTGGTCGCACAGCCCCGTGGTGCCCAGCAGATTCCAGGAGGCGTTCACCACCTGCGGCGCATCCGCCGTGGCCGCGTCGCCGTCCGGGCTCAGCATCCACTGGAAGGCTTGGTGGACTTGGCTCAACTGCGCCTCACCGGCGTCGTTGAAGATCTTCGCGGCGATCCATTTGGCGCCGGGCGCCACACCGACCGCCGTGCCGCTGGCGCTTCCGCCAACCGCCAGGGAGGCGACGTTCGTGCCGTGGCCGCTCGCGTCGTAGGGCGTGGCGTGCTCGCCGTGCGGATCGAACCAGCTGTTCGTCCCGCCCCGCCAGCGGTCCTTCAGATCGGGGTGCGCCGCATCGACCCCGGTCTCCATGAGGCCGACGACCGTGCCCTGCCCGGTGAAGCCGAGGCTCCAGAGATTTGGGGCGTTAACCCCCGCGATGTTCCACGACGGCACCGCCGTGGAACTCAGGCTGTAGGTGGGCGGCACCGCGCGCAGCGTCTCATCGAGACGCACCGACCCGACATCCGGCTGGCGCGCCAGCGCGGCGACGAGGCGGGCCGGTACGCGAGCCACGATGCTGTTGGAGATCCAGAGCTGCTTGATGTCGCTCGCCCCCTGGCGCGCCAGCGCATCCGCCAGCGGCGGAAGATCGACGGCAGCCTTGGAGCGCAGAGCGTCGATGACCTGACGGTGGGCCTTCTCCTTAGTGGCGCTCCCGTCAACAGCGGCGTGTGGATCGGGACGCTCGACGTGGTCGATGATGACCGGGACGAGGTCGTTGGGGGACGCGTGCCGCAACCAAGCCTCCAGCCGCGCGTCGAGCGGCGCTCCGCCCTGCGTGACGCCCGATGCGTTGGCGGCCCATGCTTCGGCGATACCGAGCGGCGGCACCGCGCCGAAGATTAGGGCGACGGCCGTGACCGCCGCCAGAGGGCGTTGAAAACGTCGCATGGCTTACCCCTCCACTCTGAGACCGTCGAGCCGCAGCCCGCCGAGCGTGAACGAGACCGAGCCGCCCGCCTTGACCATCCGGCCGGGATTGGCGAACAGGTCGGACAGCACCTGCCCGTTGCGGAGGTGCCGGCCCGTCTGGCGCAGCGATCCGACCTTCCCCGCAGAGGGCACGGTCAGCACCCTGTTGCTGGCGGCGTCGATCAGCCGGGGCTGCAGCGCACGGTCGAGATACCGGGTGGCCCGCTCCGCGTCGGTCACCCGCACGCGCAGGTCGATCATGGTGCCGGCGGCGGAGAGCCGGACGGAGATCAGTTCGACGCCCCAGTCGGCCTCCATCTGGGCCGGCTGCGGGGCCACCGCGTGGCCGGCGTGACCTCCCGCCTCCCCGGCCGAGGCCGGGAGCGAGGGCACGGCCGCCGACAGGCTGGCAAGGATGCCGAGCCCGAGCGTGGCGGCGCGCAAGCGACGCCCGCTCATTGCAGCGCCGTCCTGGCCGAAACGGTCACACTGAC
Organism: Azospirillum sp.; assembly: GCA_035629155.1. Classification (GTDB taxonomy): domain Bacteria; phylum Pseudomonadota; class Alphaproteobacteria; order Azospirillales; family Azospirillaceae; genus Azospirillum. Next base: position 22,291 of record DASPIO010000195.1, read on the forward strand.
CGTGGCCTCGTTGGAGAGCGAGCCGGCGTTGTCGCGCACCGTGTAGGTGAAGGTGGCCGTGCCGACGAAGGCCGAGGCGGCCTGGAACGTGATCCGCCCGTCGGTACCGACGGCGGCCGTGCCCGCGGAACTGGCCGGGGGCCGGACGATGGTCACCGAGTTCGGGTCGAGCGTCCCCGACGGCAGGGTCACGACGTCGTTGGCGAGCACACTGATCGTCGTGGGGCTTCCGGCGATGACCGACGCCGTGTCGTTCGTCGCGACCGGGAACGTCCCGACATTCACCGAGACCTGCGCGAGGTTGGTGGCCGCGCCATTGGTGTCGTAGGCGCGGTAGGTGAACGTGTCGGTGCCCTGGAACTGCGTGGGCGGCGTGTAGGTCACCAGCCCCGTCGCCGCGTCCACGGTGGCGGTGCCGCCGCGGGTCGGCCGGTTGGCGAGCACCACCGGGTTGGTCGTCCGCACACCGTTCGGCAGCACGTCGTTCGCCAGCACGTCCACGGTGGTGGCGCGGTTGATCGAGGCGCGGCCGTAGTCGGCGTTGGCGACGGGAGTGGTGCTGGCCGACGCGGATACGGTCACCTTGACGGTCGCCGGGGTACTGGAGACCGTCCCCGTGGCCGTCGCCACGGCGACGGTGTAACGGAAGCTGTCCGTCCCGCTGAAACCGGAGGCCGGCGTGTAGGTGAAGGACCCATCGGTGTTGAGTGTCACGGCGCCGTTCGCCGGCGGCTGCTGCAATTGGGCGGTCGGCGCCGTACCGGCGACGTCGTTGCCCAGCACGCCCGGAGCGGGCACGGTCAGCGTTTGCCCGGACGTCGTGCCGTAGCTGTCGTCCTTGGCCGAGGGGCTGACCGTGATGGTCACCGTGGCCGGATCGCTCCGCAGGAGGGTGGCGCCGCTGCCCTGGCGTGCTTCGTAGGTGAAGGTGTCGATGCCCACGAAGCCGGTCGTTGGCCTGTAGGTGAAGGCGCCGTTGGAGCTGAGCGTCACGCGCGGGTTCAGCGGCGCCAGCGCCGCCGCCACCAGGGTCGTGGCCGGCGGCACCGGCTTGTCGTTGGCGAGCACGCCCGGCCGCGCCACCGTCAACGCGGTGTTCATGACGGCCAGGTAGCTGTCGGCGAGCGCCTGCGGCCCGCCCTGCGTGACGTCGAGGTAGGCCAGCATTCCCTGCGTGGAGCCGGGCACCGTCCCGCCCGCGATCGAGTTGATCGTGCGGTCGAACAGCGCGATGCGCTCGCCGCTGAGCGGACGGAGCAGCGCATCGCGGGTCTTGCCCGCGTCGAGCTGCACCGAATACTGGTCGCGCGGGTACGGATAGGGATTGCCGTCCTCGGCGATGAGCTTGACGCGGTTGTTCTGGACCAGCGGCACATGCGTGCGCAGGCCCGCGTTGAAGAAGCGCAGCAGGGTCGTCTTGCCGACCTCGATGCGCGGCGGCGACCCGGCGGTCGCCGGGATGGGTTGCCCGGCGGCATCGAACGCCTGCACCGACATCAGATGGTACTTCGGCGCGTAGCGCAGCGTGCTCGACGGCGGCGCGCCGGCCTCCACCTTGTCGTGGAAGTCGGGATCGACCTCGTTCAGGAATGCCGTCACCTGCCGGTCGAAGGACACGCCGCCATAGGCCATGCCGTCCGATTGGCTGCGCAGCACGGCGCCGTACAGGCCCATCTGCACCTGCACCGCCGGGTGGGTGGCGCTCTGATACAGGAAGGAGCCGGGCTTCAGGTTGTCCCACGTGTAGTCGTGCCGCCCGCCCGGCGGCGTCTCGGCGGCCATGGAGCGGACCCGCGCGCCCGCCGACGGGCGGGCGCCGGTCTGGCCCGGCCCATTGGGATCGCCGATGTCGATCCAGGTCGGCTCGAAGGGGGCGAGCTGACCGGGGATGGTCAGCGACACCGGCTCTGGCAGTTCATTGCGCAGATGGACGAGCAGCTTGGTCTTGCCGGTCGGCAGGACGATGGCCGGGCCGGGCGCGCTGGCCGGCAGCGCGCCGACGTCCACGGCGCCGAACTGCTGCTCGGTCGCCTCGGCGAAGGCCCACATCGGCACGTTGCGGCCGTCGGGCATGGTCGCCACGGTCTTCTTGGCGACCAGCCACACCTCGTGGGTGACGGCGTCGGCCGCCATGGCCGGGGCGGACACCGAGGCGAGCAGCAGCGCCGCAAGCCCCAGAGCCGGGTGGCGGATGGATAGGCGGTTTGCACTGTTCATGGCCGGCCCTCGCTCACGGGATTTCCACGCCGGCCGGCTCGACGATCATCATCGTCATCATGCCGCCAGGGAAGATGTTGTAGTTGGTCATCTCCTTCTCGTTGTGGCTGTGCCACATGAAGAAGAGGCCACCGTTCAGGTTCATGCCGCCCTCGCCCGGCGGCAGCGTGCCGAGGTTCCCGATGAAGGGACTGCCGCTGTAGTGCGGGCCGAAGGTCAGCTGCGCGTTGTCCGGCAGGACCACCGGCACGGGCTTGCCGCAGTCGGGGTCCGGAGAGCCCACACACTCCTCTGGTTTGCGCCCGAAGACGTCCCAGCCCAGGCCCAGACCGGTCCACTCGAAGATGGCGTCGGCCGTTTGGCCGGGGACCGATTGGACGGTGAAGTTCGACTCCGACAGGTCCGGCCCGTGGCCGGCCGCGCTCTCCAGCAGGCCGCCGTCCCGCGCGATGACCCGCGCGTGGTTGCCGTGGTGATGGAACGGGTGCAGATCCAGCCCGGCGTTGACCATGCGCATCAACACCCGCTCCCCCGCGTGCATGCGGGGCAGCGCGTTGTAGGGTTGCGTCGGCAGCCACGGCACGGCCGCCGGCTGCAAGGTGTCGGGCGCGTTGCGGCCGTTGATGAACCAGTAATTCGCGAAGCGCTTGGACATATCGACCGGGACGGGCGCGAGCGTCCCGCTCGGCCGCGCGGCGACGGCGTCCTGGACGGCGTTGTGGATCTCCGCGTCCACGTCGGTCAGCAGAAGCAGGTGCTCGTGGTCATAGGCGGTGTCCGGGTGGCCGTAGGCGGTGCGGTTGGAGGTGCTCCAGCCGCGCGGCCGGACGACCAGAGCGCCGACCAGCCCCATCTCCACCTGAAGGTCCTGGTGCGTTCCGCTGTGGTAGAGGTACGTCCCCGGCCGCCGTGCGACGAAGCTGTAGGTCACCCGCGTGCAGTTGCGGTTGTCCACCTCCAGCGTCAGGGCGCCGGCGCATTGGGTCGGATGCGCCCCGGTGCCTCTGGCGGTGACGCCCTCCAGGCCGGGAAAGACGATGGACACCGCCTCGGGGAAGCCTGTTTGCGCGTTGAGGTTGATGGTGACCGTGTCGCCCTCGTTCACGATCAGCGTCGGCCCCGGATACTGCATCCGGGCGCTTCCCAGCGAGTAGCCCCACATGGGGACGGTGGCGCCGTCGCCGGTGCTGATGACATCGCGCTTGGCGACAAGGCTGAAGGTGGTGCCCGTGACACCGTCGATGCCGGCGTGGGCCACCGGTGCGGTGGCGAGCGCGGCTGCGAACGCAAGGGGCAGCAACCCGGTTATGGCGTTGGCTTTCATGGTGGAGCCTCCCGTGCGCCGCTCAGACGGCGCCGGACGCCGGGGCGATGACGAATTCCGTCATCAGGCCGCCGAAGTCCTGGTCGCCGTTGCTGAGGTAGTTGAGGTTCGTCGTGTAGAGGAAGTACCGGCCCGGCGGGACGTCCTGAGTGTCGATGATGACGTCCACCGACTCGCCGCCGCCGACCGTGACCGAGTTGGTCAGGTGCGCCAGCTTCACCCCCTCCGCCTTGCCGCCGCCGCGGAAGATGCGGGCACCCTTGCCGACGATCTTCATCGGGATCTGGCTGCCCAACGTGTAGAAGCGCTGCACGTCGAGGCTGGAGATGCGCAGCAGCACCTTCTGCCCCTGGGTCGCCTGGACGAGCGCCGACATCGGCTGCGAGACGTGCTCCGCCCCATCCAGCGGCCCGGTGGTGGACAGGGGCGCCGGATTGGCTGTCTCCGGATAGCCCCGGCCGTTCAGCAGCGGGTAGGCGTCCTCCATGAACGCGAAGGGCGGCGGCTGAACGTCCACGCTGGCCTTGTGGAAGCTCGGATCGAAGCCGGCGATCTGCAGCGGGACCTCGACGTCGTAAACGGTCTCGCCGTCGCCGTCGTTGTAGACGTAGCTGTTGCCGGCCTTGTGCTGGAAGCCGTTGGGGAAGGTCTGCTCCGCCAGCTTGTTCTGCTTCGGCCGGACGTAGGTGATGCCGAGCATGCCCATCTGCATGTGCTCGGCCGCCTCCTGGTGGCAGTGGTACATGTAGGTGCCGGGCTCCAGGAAACGGTAGAAGTAGGTGAGGCTCTGGGCGACGTTGATACCGAAGCTCGCCTCCGGCTCGCCGTCGAAGACGTTCGAGGCATTGGGGAAGCCGTGGTAGTGCACGGTGTGCGGATCGAACAGGTCCGGGCGCCCGGCGAAGCCGATGTTGCTGAGCGTAAGGTAGAGGTCGTCGCCCTCGTCCACCACGATGGCCGGCGCCGGGAAGTTGGCGGCCAGGCGGCCCTTCGCCTGAACCGTCTGGGTCGAGTTCTCGAAGTCGGTGGGGTCGGTCGGCGTCACGTCGGAGAAGCCGAAGATGTAGGTCGGTTCCGCCGCCGGGTTGCTCCGGTCCTGATCAGCCATGGTGATGAAGCCGTCACCCGCCGTCAGATGCTTGCACACGACGTTGTGCCCATCGCTGATGTCGATGCCCTGCGCCTTCAGCGGTTCGCATTGCGCACGAAAGGCGGCGTGGGCCGGGCCGGTGAAGCCGGCGAACCCGGCGAGCGCCGTGGCGGCCAGCAGCCCCAAGGTGAGTGAGCGCGTCATGGTCTGTCTCCCCAATGCATGGAAGGGGCGCCGGAGCCGCGCGGACGGCGGCTCCGGCGGGAGGGGGGCTAGTTGGCCAAGGCCGTCGTGGCGGACGTGGTCCCGGACCGCTGGTCGGCACCGGCATCGATCGCCCCGATGCGGGCTTGGCCGTCGATGTCCTCCATCAGCCAGTCCGCGTAGGGGGCCGACAGCACCGACCCGTCACCCCGAGCCAGGGCAGCCGAGCCCACACCCAGGTGGTAGTTGCTGTAGGAACCCGTGGAGGCGCCGATGTTCAGCGTCAGCGGGCCGAAGCGGACGTCGATGTAGTTGCCGCCCTCGTCGAAGGCCGGCTGCGCCGCGATGGCCGTCGTCAACTCCACTTGCTGAACCGCATTCCGGGCACCGTTGAAATACGCCGTGACGAAGTTCGGATCGCCGCCGCCGGTCAGAAGGCTGGACATCGGGGTCAGGCTGCCGGCGGCACCGATCACGCCCAGGTCGTTGAAGTCCGGGGTGCTCGGGTCGGGGACCAGACGGTAGGTCGGGACCACCGGGGCCGTCGTATCCACGTGGAAGGTGAAGGACCGGTTCTGCCAGATGATGGCGTTGCGCAGATCCGGGTTGGAGAACGGCGCCTCCGCCGGGCCGAGGGCGGCGAGCAGCGCCGGGCTGTGACCGCGCGACACGATGCCGGCCGGCTGGCGGTTGGAGTCGGTCGCGTTGCCGGGGGTGAAGGCCAGACCGGCCGTGGCGGTGCTGTCGTTGTGCGCGATGGTGTCGTTGACGATGCTGACCACCGCCGCGTCCTGGAGCGAGATGCCACCGCCCGCAAGGCCCGCCACGTTGTTGACGATCATGTTGTCCACGACGTCCACGCGGTGCCACTCTTCCTTGGGCTTGCCGACGACCTCCTGGCCGTTGACGAACGCCACCCGAATGCCGCCGCCGTCGCCCGCACCCGCCTGATTGCCCAGGATCAGGTTGTCGGCGATGGTGACGTTGCCCGTCCCTTCGGTGAGGCCGTTGGCGGCGAGCGGCGCCGTGCCGGAGACGAAGACGCCGCCGCCGGACACCGACACCCCTTGGGCGAAGGACTGGTTGAACAGAATGGTGTTCCGGGCGATGACACCGCCGTTGCTGCGGCCGAAATGGCCGATGCCGCCACCGTCGCCCTGGTTGAAGTTGCCGCAGATCCAGTTTTCGGTGACGGCGTAGGACTCCGCGCCGGTGCAGATCGAGACACCGCCGCCGGCCCCGCCGAGGCCACCGTTCTGGCTGATGGCGTTGTGGTGGATGCGGATGCCGTCGTTCTGCGCGTCGGTGTAGGCGTCGGTGCCGCCGGTATCGTTCACCAGGTCGGGATGGCCGATGCGGATGCCGCCGCCGTAGAAGCCCTGGTTGCTGACGATGCGGGTGTTGGCGATTTCCAGGCGGTGGGCGTAACCGTTCACCGCGATGGCCCCGCCGTGGTCGGCACCGGTGATGGTGATGCCGTCGATCGACGCGTTCGACACGCCGCCCGCGCCGAACGGATCCCTGGTCTGGCTGGCGAGCACCAGCACGCCGGCCCCTTCTTCGGTGTTCAGCGAACCGGGCTCGACAGTGTCGAAATTCACCGGCTGGCCGGGCAACAGGTCCACCGCGCCGCTGGTGATGAGCTGCCGGACCTTGTTGCGCCACGCCTGGAGCTTCTCGGCCGGGGTCTTGACCGGGTTGATGGTCACCGCTCCCGGCCCCCAGCCCCGCAGATGGACCGGCTTCCACATGATGACCGGCTCGTCGTAGCGGCCGGGTGCCAGCACGATGTAGTCGCCGGCTTCCGCATGATCGATGGCGGTCTGGATGGGCGTCGCCCCGGGCACCGTGGAGGGTTGGACCGGCACCACGCGGGTATCGGCATCCACGATGGAGACGGTGACCGTGTTGATGGTGGACCGTCCGTTGTCGCCGCGCGCGATCACCAGCTCGCCGGTCTGCGCACCGTCCGGCACCTGGACGGAGATGAGCTGAGGTGACCAGTTCGTCACCACAACCGGTGTGTCGCCGATTTTCACCGTTCCGGGCGTGGTGCCGAAGCCGTAGTCGCGGGTGATCAGGCGCGCCGCGCCGCCCTCATTGCCGGCGTAGGCGGGGTTGAGCACCTGGGTGGCGCCTTCCGACACGATGGTGAGCGTCCGCACGGCACCGGGCGTCCGGCGCAGCACCGGCCCCAGGCCGCTGCTGCCGCTGACCGAATAGACCTTCGGCGTGCCGTCCGGGAATTCGCAGTCCAGCGCGAACTGGTCGGGCCCGGTGAAGGCCGAGACCGGCAGGACCGGCGTGTCCAGGTAGGTCGTGGTGCCGGGCATGTACTGGAAGGTGTAGCAGAACTGGCTGTACTGCTTGTCGAAGCGCGGGTCGATGAGCGTCCGCTGCCTGGTCGGATCGCTCGGGTCCTTGATCGGACCGGGATCGTTCATGCACAGCGTCAGCATGTTCGGCGACAGGCCGGTCGGGCCGGCGACGTTGTTGGTGAAGGTGGAGGGCAGCAGCCCGTTGAAGGTGCCCCACTCGTCCGAATAGACGCGGTAGAGTTCCTGCCCGGTCCAGTCGCGGACCGAAATCGGCACCCAGGCCGGCGCCTGCTTCTCGCCAAAGGCCGGGGAGTTCGGGTCGAACTCGTTGGCGAGATCGTTCAGGATCATGCCCACGAAATGGCCGGCGATCGGCACCTCGGTGAAGAACTGGAAATCGGCCGTCGCGTTCTGCCCGGCGTTCAGCCGCAGGCGTTTGCGGTCGCACAGCGGACGCGTCTGACCGGCGAAGGGTGCCGGCTCGCCGGGGAACAGAGACAGTTCCGCCGGAACGACGTGCGGGTCGCCGACGCATTCCGGCGGCAGGGCGTCGGGGTCGGGCTGCGGCACGTGGGACGTGCCGAAGACGGCCGACTTGTCTTCTTCCTTGATGATCTTGTAGGGCGACGGAGCCGCGCCCGTCCTCGGCGCGGCCACCTCGACGATGAAGTTGCCGGCGGTCAGCGCCCGGCCATAACGATCCTTGGAAATGACATAGCGCCCGTCGTAGGTGCCGTTGCGGACCTGGTTGTAGTTCCGCAGGCCATCGAAGCAGTCCTTGCCGACACCGTTGATGACGAACTTCTCGCCCTGGCAGTTGGTCGGTTGGCTGTCGTCCCAGCCGTCGGTCCAGGTGATGGCAATCGCGTCACCCCATTGAAAGGCCGTGGTCTGGGGGTGGCGGTCCACGTCGGCGGCGGTCTTGGCGCCACCGCGGTGCCAATTGGAATTCCAGGCCGGAATGTCGGCGAGCTTGAGCGTCTGGCCGGGCGCCGGCTCCTTGTAGAGGATCACCGGAACGCGCGGGATGCCGGGCTCGTACGGGTCGGTGGCAGCAAAGCGCGGATCGTCTTCGCCCCGCATCACCGCGTAGGACACGAATCCGGTGACGGCGCCGACCTCGTTGGCGCCGAAGGCCGCCTTGCCGAACTCGACCACGTTGGTGGTGCCGAGGAAGGCCTGGAACGCCTGGGTGGTCGGCGCCCCTCTGTCGGGCGTGGTCCTCGTCTCGGTGCGCGACAGGCTGTTGCCGGTGATCGGGTTCACGACCGGCCGACCGCGGGTGTCGGTTTGCGGCTGCGGCGTCAGCTGGTCGCGCGACGGCCATGTCCAGCCCTGGTCGGCCTCCACCGGCCCACCGGCATCGACCACGGCGGTGAGGCCGGTCGCCTTCAGCTTTGCCGTATCGACATCGACGGCCAGCCAGTTGAAGAAGGGAAAGACCTCGTTGAATGGGGACTCGCCCATCTTGTCGGTTGGCGCCGATTGGTAGACCGTCCCGTCGCGGAAACGCAGGTTGACCGGGATGTTCTCGATGCCGGGCTCACCCGCGTCGGGGAAGCCGTTGCGGTTCTGGTCGTAGAACACCCGCGTCTCCATGCGGGCGAACCACGAGAACACCGGCACATCGCCGAAGTCGCAACTGCGCGTCGGCGTGCTGCAGGCCAGCCCTTCATCGACCGTGAAGCCGTTCGTGGCGAAGATGTAGTCGAGGTTCTCGTCCCAGATGGCAAGCTGGTAACTGCCCGGCGGCACGTTGGGGATTTCGAAGCTGCCGTCGGCGTTGCACTTTTTAACGAACACGCCCTTGCCGACGCCCGCCGCGGTGTCGTTCAGGCCGACATAGCAGGACGTCCACTCGGTGGGGCCACCGTTGTAGAAGGCGTAGTTGGGCGGCCGCGACATATGCAGGTTGACGACCTTGCCGCGCACGGAGGTGCCCACGCCGGACGGCAAGTTGTTGAATTCCTTGACGAAGCCGAACTCCACATGGGGGCCGGGCGGCCCGAATTCGGCGAAATAGGTCGGCTCGTTGGCCTTGACCCAGGCGTCGATGACCTTGGAACCCTCGATGGTCGTCGTCTGGATCCAGCCCTCGCCGGACTTCGGGATGGCCTTGACGCCGTACTTGCCGGGCGCCAGATTCTTGATCGTCACCCGCCCGTTCGCGTCGGTGAGGATTTCTCCGGTGCCCATGGTTTCGACGATCGGCGCCCCATTGTCGTCGAGCGCCGGCCGCCCGTCCGCCTGCTTGCGGTAGCTCGTGCCCAGCGGATTGCCGAAGACGTCCGTGGAGACCTGGCCGCCGACTTGGCCGTAGCGCCCGCCGGCATCCTCGATGATGATCGAGATTCCCGGAAGTCCCTGCTCCTGCGGCTGATCGTGCTGGTTGTTGATCAACTGGTCGTCCAGAAAGACCTGGACGCTGATCTGCGCCGTGGGCAGCGGTGCCGACGTGACCCGCACCACCACCTCTTTCTGGTTGGGCGTGATGATGGCGCCGCCGAGTGTGTACTCCTTGCCGCCTTGCGCACTGGGCCGGTCCGGCAGGATGGAGATGAAGTAGTGTTTGCCGGCCTCGAGCGGCGTGGTGCTGGCGTCGCTGAGAAGCGCCAGGTTGCCGGAGGCTCCGGCCGCCACGGGCGGCATGTAGCTCGCGTGGAAGCTGACCGCCAGAGCGTTGTTATCCCTTTGCCCGGGGACAGGGTGCGACATCCGGTCCTCTTCGATGAGGAAGCGGAATCCGGTGGATATGGGCGCACCCGTCTCGTCGACGACCGTGACGGTGATCGGATGTTTGGTGGTTTGAGCCACTGCGCCTGCACCGGTCAGGATCAAGCCCGCCCCAAGCAAAGCCGCCCCTGTGCCGCCGAGCCTTTTCAAGGCTAGGCAGCGCCTCCTGCGAACCTGTTTCATTATGCCCTCGTCGTTATCTGTACGCCGTGCACACCGCCTCAATGGGCTGGAACACGCCGACCAGAGTGGCCAGCCGCATCCAGCTATCCATCGGGATAGAGAAAGTCTCGGAATTTCTTAGATTCTTGATCAACAATCAATAATGAAAGCACATCACGTGTTCATTAGTATTCGGTACTTGTAATGTTGTCGCATATTAAGAAAAAACTATTTCGTGCGAGCGGAGAGTGCGAGCGCATCTATTTTATGGTTTCACGCACACCCAACCCACTCCACTTACCAGTTCACAATACAGGCAATTTTTGAATGGTCTTTATGCTCTGAGGAGGTAGCTGTAAGCCTCTTTGCGGCTAAGCAGGCATGCCACCGCCACTCATAATGTTAGCTTATGCAAAAAGGGCCGATCGCTTCGATCGGATGGCTCGAGGCGTATCCGTCTATGTCAAAATAGATAGGCACTGTTTGTTGGTTAATCGGCGCCCTGTTCCTAAAAAATAAAACAAAGCACACCTTTGTTCAGAGGCAACCACCAGAGCACATCCGCCACAACGGTTCGGATTTTCATCTTCGGTTTTTATTGGCAATTTTGACCGTCACCCATTCTCCTCCAACGCACTTTTCAACCCAACATGCATCAAAGTTTCCTGCGTGGCTTTCAATAATGAAGCTAGCCTCCTGAATGCTGTTTACTGCATCATCGCACTGGGTATTCCCCTCGCGCTCAAGAAAAATTACATACTTGCCACAGGGAAATCCGCTGTCACTCGCAGCAAAAGTGCCAGAAGTATTTTTCACAAAATCCATAATCAGAAGACAATCACATGACGGCTTGGGGCAGTTGCCCTTCAAATATTTCTCCATGGCACCACACCTTCATTCCAGCAACACTTGTTGCATTTTCTCAAACGCCTCTCCAGCGCGAAAAACACCTCAGCAGCCATCCCTGGCCGGATTTTATCCATTCCAAACCGCACAACTGCCTACTTTTCTCATTTTCAGGAACTCTAATTAAGATAACCGATACATAGCAATCCAGGCTTTTGGAATATTTAGCCAACTCTGCAGTACTAGGCCGTGTCGGCAAAGCTCAGAGCCATAGAAGGATCGCCGCAGTGGTGATCATGGCGAGATAGTTGACGGCGCGCTTCTCATACCGGGTGGCGATCCGGCGGAACTGCTTCAACTTGTTGATCAGGCGCTCGACGCGATTGCGTTCCCGATAGGCGTCGCGGTCGAAAGCCGGGTCGGGCCATTCATTGCTCTTGGTCGGGATCACCGGCGTGATGCTCCGCCGCCGCAGGGCGGAGCGGATGACGCCGCTGCTGTACGCCTTGTCGGCGGCCAGCCGGTCGGGCTTGAGGCGCGGCCGCCCGCGGCCCAGGCGCTTGATCCTGCCGCTCCCCATCAGCGTGGCGAACGCCTTGCTGTCGTGGACTTCCCCGCCAGTCAAGGTGAAGGTCACCGGCTTGCCGAGGCCCTCGGCGCAGATGTGGATCTTGGTCGAGAAGCCGCCGCGCGAGCGGCCCGGCGCCTCGCCGCCGATCCCCCTCTTTCGCCGCTAGCCTTCCGGGCGCCAGCCGCGTGCTGATGAGCGCGGACGATGGTGCTGTCCACGAAGTGCAAGCTCCAGTCCACCCGACCCTGCCGGTCGGCGCGGGCCTGCAAGGCTTCCAGGATGCGCTGCCAAATTCCGGCGGGGCGCCAGCGGTAAAACCGGCTCGACACGACTTTGGCGCACAAATCGGCGTGGGGGCGGAATCCGCCTGCATCCAACGGTGATCAGGCGACCTTGCGGGTAGCCGGCATGCCCAAGCTGGCCATGATGTTCATGACTTCGCAGCCGACGGCGGCCTCGACCTTCTGGGCCGGCAGACTCCGGGCGCGCAGGGTGCGCCCGATCAGTTGCTTGTAGCGCACATCATTGCCACCTCGCCCAGGGAGCGACGGCCGTACTGGGCGGCCCGCTGCCAGCCGAGCCGACCACGCTCGCTGATCATCTGGATGTGGCGGTCGCGTTGATATGAGGCGCTCCCGGCCGTGGTGCTCGGCACCGCCGTCGAGCGCGGCGGGATGATCACCTCCGCGTCGGGGCTGTGGGCGGCCACCGCACGGTAGACCGGCTCGCCGTCGTAGGCGCCGTCCGCCGGCACCGTACCAATCGGGCGGGCGATCTGGTCGAGCAGCGGACCGACCAGAGAGGCATCACCCGGTGTTGGTGCACCGAGGCGCGGGTTTGCCGGTGCTGGGTCATGATGTAGAAGGGCGCCTCTCCGTGTTCCCCTGGATTGGTCCCTCCCGGCATGCCGAACAAGCACAACGACACCCGCCGCCATCACATTCCGAAGATG